>NZ_JAPYKM010000029.1:0-89133 GCF_029623465.1 Pseudomonas sp. RIT-To-2
TCAGCCAATCACCCTGGCCCGGTTGCAGGCCTTGAAGGATGGCAGCACGCTGACGCTGGAAATGAAGGTGGCGTTCGGGGGCAATGCGAATGAGACGGTGACGTTTGCGGTGCGCACTTATACCGTGCATACCGTAGCGGACACCCGCCCGGTCATCACGAATCTGCGGGACTCGAAAGGTAACGTAGCCGACGGTGGTACCACGGCTGACACGACTGTGACGTTGAGCGGTACCGCCACTGCTAACCAACAGGTCGATATCTATGACGGATCGATACGTAGAACAACCGCTACCGTCAATGCCAGCGGTGCCTGGAGCGTGGAGATAACAGGACTTGCCCCCGGTTCTCATCTATTTACCGCTAGAGCGCTATATGGCGGTGGGCTAGAGTCGTCCTCGTGGGGGGTAATAGTGGCTTCGGCATTGACGATTGATACCAGCACCATGGTACTGAGCGGCCTTTCAGTAAAAGCTAACGGTTACCCTACAGGACGAGACTCTATTGGCAATACAGCTGTTCGAATCCCACAAGGGGGTACGCCTCCCTATTTTTATCAGTCCGTCCACCCAACGATAGCGACGGTCGACAACGCTGGAAAAGTTGTAGGCATGGACAATGGTTCCGCAGTCATCAGGGTGACCGACAGCCGATCGGCTAGCGTATCGTACCCGGTAACCATCTCGAACATTTACACACTGCGCTGGTATTACAAGGGAGGGCAAGATGCCACTAATCAGATAATGCGCGATTATGTTCTTCGAAACGGGGGTTCATTCCTGACACCGGAAGCCGTTGCAGACTTAAATCGGACAAACACTATGTCCCATCGATCCGTGTATTACTGGACAGGCACTTTCACAGGGGCCGCCGGGCTGGCGATTCCGCCAGGAACATCATTTGCCTTATTGCCTATGGACGCCAGCACGCCCTTGGCGGATGGTTTTTTCATGAGGTATGGGAACTTGCACGGTACCACAGCGTCGCCGTCATACACGAACGCGGACGAACAAGAGGGTGACACTACTCCCAATTAGATGATGTCATCAGCCCCCTCCGGCGCGTGCCGGAGGAAGAGCTGACGTCTCAACCTATAGTATTCAGTCAATTGAATCTTTAATCTCGCCCTCGCACCTCGCACCTCGCACGAAAAGCGACGCCCATGAACATATAACACCCCACCCCGGCACCGTTTTTTAAGGTAACGCCCCTACCCCATGGCCAGGAGCGACCACCATGAAAGAACAGGGCCCTATCGAACAACTTGAAGCACTGGACGCCGCCGTCCAGGCAGCGAATGTGGCGCCTCCTTCCCTCAGCGCCATTCTTGTCAGACGCCTGCATGACCTGATTCCCCAGCTTCCTGCCGAACTGCCCGCTGCGGCAGTGATGATCGCCGGCCAGTCGCTAGTAGAGCGCCTCGAACAGCGGCTCGCCAGCGGCAAGGCGCTTGCGCTGGCCGGTGACGCGGCGCTCGGGTATTGGCATGAGCAGCGTCATCACGGGATAGAACAACGTCACCTGCCAGGCCTTGAGCGGCTGATCGAACAACTCGGGGCAAGACCGATGGCGTGGTTCGGTGACTACCTCAAGCGCCACTGGCGCTTGCAACGTATCGATGGGCAGCCCATGAGTCAGTGGTTTCGCGCCCGCATGATCGAGCGGCTGCAGGCGCAGCAGCGCTTGCGCGAGCAGGATGGAACCCTGGGGAGCCCCCACTCGGCGATGCTTGAACAATTGGTCCGCACCCCCGATGCCATCAGCCGTCTGGCGCTGCCGGCCTTCCGCCGGCCGGGCGTCTACGCTGTGCGCCTATCGGCCCCCGCGCAGCGCTGGAGCATCGAGCTGCCCGGCGCCTTTGTGGTCACCCAGCGCGATGCACGAGGTTTCCACGATGCTGCTGGGGCATTCACTGTGCCGCCGCCGGGCAACCTGGACAGCGCATCGCCTGAGGCGGATGCCGGCCCGGTGACGCTCAATACCCCGGCATTCGGCATCGAATGCTTTGCTTCATTGGCCGAGCTGCACGAGGAACTGAGCGCCCGTTTCGATGATGAGCGCCAGGCCGAGGCCTTGCTGGCAGTGCTTGGCCATGATGACCGGCAACGCGTGCTGCAGGCCGAACATCTGGAACTGCCCGCCCTGCACGAAGATGTCTTCAGCCGCTCGGCCGGCCAGTTGAATCAATGGCAGTACCGCCAGTTGGAAAAACTGCCCTCCTCCAGCACCCACGGCACCACCCTGGATGCCCTCGACAAGTCCCTGTTGAACGCCGTGGATGTAACCCAGGTGTTCAACCGCCAAGCCATCCTGCGCAACCGCTACAGCGCCTTGCTGGAGAAACACCTCCCGGGCTGGATGAAAAAAGCCTCGGCCCAGCAGAAAATCGAGATCATGCAATCCTTGCAGGAGCTGGCCTCGGAACTGGCGCTGTCCTTGAGCCCCGGCATGCCGAGCATGCAGCAGTTCGGTGAGCGCACGTACATGCTCAACTACGCCCGCCAACAGTTGCGCCAGCGCTTGCGCGCCGACCTGGACCTGGACATCGACCCCGACCTGATCACCCTCAGCGTCACACGGGCTGAACAGACGGGGCCGATCCCGCCACCGACCAACCCACTCAGTTCCATTCCCGGGCGCTCGCGCGAACAGGCAGGCCACCCCGTGACACTGAGCACCCAGCGGTACAACCTCAGCGAGCTGGCCCTGGAGAACATCGCCCTGATCGACACCGACTACACCTTGACCGCGCGGGTACAAGGCCCGCCGGGCCTGCCCTTGCCTGGGCTGACGACGCAATACGTGCGCAGCGCCATTCGCCACCTCAATGTCGGCGACCGGTATAGCCGCTTCGTCGAAACACGGTTGCTGCAAGGCCCCGATGCGCAATGGCGCCAAGAGCGCTACCGACGTATCACGCTGGCGCGGATGCGCGCCGAAGCCATCAAGGCCCGGTATGCCGGTCATTTTCTGGCCGATCGCGGTGAACGCGGCTATCGATGGGCCGCTGCCCTGCTCGACCGACCCAACCGCGATACAGGCCGCAAAACCGTGGAGGGCCACACGCTGGAAATCCACCAGTTGCTGATCAATGGGGCAACGGTACGCGGGGTGTGCGTGATTGCCTCAACGTCGCCGCAAAGCCTGCCCAACCAGGTGTATTACACCCCGGACGCACCAGACCGGCGGGCGTGGCGCGAATACCGTGACGGGCACGGGTGGCTGGCGGCGATCAGGGCCAACACCGCGCTACGCGACTATATCGTGGCCAGGGTAGCGCTCACTGATCGCCAGCGGGTGCTGTCGCACCTGAACGGCGATGGTGCGGCACGGTACTTCACGACTCACATCATCACGGGCGACTTCGTCGACCAGTGCTACCACGCCGATGTCAGGCAGGTGCTCAGCGACATCGACGGGCAATCGACCTCGACCGCCGAGATGAACCTGGGCAATTTCTGGCAATTCACGGTCCTCATGGCCGAAGTTGCCTCACTGGCGCTACCCGGCAAGGTGCTGCTGCCCCTCGCGCTGGCGCGGGCCTTCTGGTCGCTATGGGAAGGCGTGGACGGCATTGCCCAAGGGCAACGCGACGAGGGCCTGAGGCTGATGATGGAGAGCATCAGCCACTTGACCGACGCCGCGTCCATCGCCTTGGGCTCCACCTACCTGGCGCGCACCATGCGCAAGCTGCCCCTCAAGCGCCCCATGTCCCTCAACACCAACCTGGCCATCACCCAGGAGCCTGCCAACCTGCGTTTTCGTATCGACAGCCACTACCGTGAAGGCGTGTATGAAAAGGTCTCGGACACCGGCGGCCCTTCGGAGTACTACATGAAGGACAAGGACGGCCGCACCTATCAGGTGTTGTTCGATGGCGAAAAATGGCACGTAGTGGACGCTCGCAACCCCGACGCCATCTTCCATCCCCTGGTGCAGCGCAATGCGCAGGGCGAACTTGAAGTCGTGCGCTCGGTGCACTGGCTCGGCAAGGCGCCGAACCTGCCAAGGCTGTTCAATGACTATCAGCGCGGCGACGTGCCCTTGGCGCGGTTGGTCCTGGACGCCAGGGGGCTGGCCTGGTGGCAGGGGGATCGCTACCTGGTCATCGACACCTTCGTGCTGGCGGTGCGCAAAAGCCTGCGCGGCGACCGCTTTACCCTGCTGCCTCCGAGCCCTCCGGCCGGCCAGAGCGCGACGGTGTTCCTGCGCTACGACGCCGGCTGGGAGATAAAAGTGAAGCAGGCCGGGGTCATCAGCGCCTGGCTGCCGGTGCCTCGCTCCAGCCCGCCGGCTGACGTCTGAACCAGCCCGCCGCTACAGGCCAGCGGCAGGGCTGGGAAGGCGTTGGTCCAGCAGTCGATGCAGGGCACTGCCAGCCGGCCAATTGCGCAGAAAACGTGCGCGGTCGCGGGCGTAGGCCGGAGCGAAGCTGGCATCGCTGTTGTGCTGGCACATGGCGTCGAGGTCGATCATCGCCCAGCGGCCATTGTCCCAGAAAAGGTTGTGGCCCTTGAGATCACCGTGGCTGATGCGCTCGCGGGTCAGGTCGGCGAACAATTGGTCCAGCGCCAGCAGTTCCGGCTCGGGCACTTCGGCCGTTTCGATGTAAGGCGCAAAACGCTCGATAAGGTCCGGGCCCGCCAGGTGGTCGGTGACCAGGTACGCGCTGCGGCGTAGCCACAGGAAGCGCTTCTCCAACACGGCCAACGGTGTGGGCGTGGCGATGCCCAGAAACATCAGGCGGTTGCCCTGCACCCAGGAATGCCAGGCGCGGCTGGGGCGCCAGAAGCGCTTGAGCCAATGGGCGAAGTGCTTGATGTTGTAGCGCTTGATCACCAGCGCGCGCCCCTGAACCGTGACCTGGCCGACACTGGCGGCCCCACCGGTCTTGTACAGGTGGCCTCGGTCCAACAACGCATCGGCCTGGTCCAGCACGGGGACCATGGCCGCTTCTTCCTCGCGGCGAATGGCACGCAGCATGAAAGCGCCGCGCCTGACCGCGAACAGGCTGCACTCACGGCCGACCTTGGCCAGGTAGTCCCTGAGGCGCCAGGCGCGGACCTTGTCCACTTGCTTCTGCAGGGCTTCAAGCGGCAGGGCGTGCTCGCCGTTGGCCAGCAAGTAGTACACCAGCAGCTCTTCGGTGAAAGGCTCGAAGGTCTTGGGCAACTGGGCAAAGAACACACCCAGGTTTTGCAGCACGCGCTGGCGGGACAGCGGTTTGCCGGCGTCTTCGACGCCTATGCCGGCGCCGTCGATCAGGTACAGCTGGCCGTTGTGACGCAGCAGGTTGTCCAGGTGCAGATCTTCCTGCCACAGGCCCTTGGCGTGCATGGCAGCCACCGCGGCCATGGCCTCGCCGAGCACCGCGGTCTGCTCGTCAGCCAGCACCGGTAACTGTTCCACCTCCGCCCAGGCCTGGGCCAGGCTCTGGGCGCCTTCCAGGTATTCGAACAGCAGCCAGCCGCCCTCGCCTTCCTGCAGGCCCTCGACCAGTAGTTGCGGGGTGGTCAGGCCCTGTTCGGCGAGGCGTCTGACACCGTCGCGCTCGCGCTGGAAATGCCGCGCGGCCTTGGGCCCCACCAGCAATTTGGCCAGAACCGTGCGCCCACGCCACACGCCGGCGCCCACGTAGCGCTGGCCAGGCAACACCCGCAGCAGGCTCAGCAGTTGCAGCTCTGCGCTGCCGGCAGCATCGGCCAGGGTGACAGTCAGGGGCAACGCCGGGGTACGCCCGGCGTGCTTCAGTTCGGCCAGACGCATCAGCGGCCCTCCTTGTGGCTGCGGCGGCGGGTCAGGCGTTGCAGCCAGTCCTGCACCAGCGGGCTGGCGGCGTCCTGGTTCAGGTACGCAGCCAGGAACGTACGAATATCACCCTCACCCCACATGGGCGCACGCCGCAGCAAGGGCTCCAGGTCACGCACCCGGTCGCGACGGCCGAACAGCGCCGGGCGGGTTTTTTCCAGGTCGATCAACTGCGCCTGGTAACCGTGGGCACCCTGGCGCAGGAAAATATGCTTGGGGTAGAAACAGCCATGCACCTGGCCTGCGCCGTGCAACGTGCGCGCCAGGGTACCGCAAGCCGTCAGGATGGCCTGGCGGCGCGACAGGGTGGAGGCGCCCCATTCGGCCAGCAAGGCGTCCAGGTCGGTCCAGCCGTCCAGCGCGCGGGTCATGAGGATGGCGCACAGGTCGCCTTCCAGCTTGCGCTGGCCGTAGTAGGCTGCCTGCAAGGCGGGAATCGCCAACTGCTGATAGCGGCGGATATTGCGAAACTCGCGGGAAAACGTCGGCTCGCCCAGCGGGTGATGCAAGGTGCGGGTCAGGTAACCGCGCTGACGCTTGAGGTAATAGCCCTTGCCCTCCAGCTCCAGGCGGAACACCTGGCTGTAGCCGCCACGGGCGGTATTGGGTTCGTCTACCGGGTCCAGTTGCAGGGTCCACAGGGCTTCGAAACTGTCCAGGCCATGACGCTGCAGCAAGCCCTGCTCGGCATCGGCGATGAAGTCGCTCATTCGCGGCCCTCGAAAAACGTGATGATGTGGCGAATGCGGCGCTTGTCCGACGCATTCAGGCGCTGACGCCGGCGGTACTGCAGGTAGAAGCGCAGCCGCTGGGTGTTGGACAACTGGTACTTGGCCACCTTGTCCAGGCAGGCCAGGTCCTTGGTGATGCGGTAACGCAGCCAGAAGCTGATCCAGAACGCGCCGTTGGGGCAGTCGATGAAGAACAGGGTGCTGTGGTCGTCCACCAGCAGGTTGCGCCACTTCAAATCGTTATGGGTGAAGTGTTCGTCATGCATGGCACGGGTGGCACGGGCCAACTGCTGGCTGATGTTGTCCACCCAGGCGCGGTCCTTGAGACGCGCATCGTGGCGGTCAGCCAGCGCCGACAGGTCTTCGGTGTTGGGCAGTTCGCGGGTGATCAGCGCGCCCCGGTGGAAGGCCGCACCCTTGCGCTCCAGGCCCCAGGCGGCGATTTCGGCGGTAGGAATGCCCCACTTGGCGAAGCGCTTGAGGTTCTGCCACTCGGACTTCACCCGCGGGCGCCCCAGGTAGCGGCGCAAACCCTTGCCCGCGCCGGTGTAGCGCTTGACGTAGTAGTTCACACCGTCCCGGTTGACGCGGATCACTTCCGACAGCGGGTCGCGGGTCAGGTGCTCGCCTTGCAGCGCGAACACCGCGTCCAGCGTGCTAAAGTCGGCGTGCAGGTGCGCGTAGCCAGGTTCAAGGTTCCAACCAGCCATCAGAGCGCATCCCCGTACCGCAGTTTGCGGGCATAGAGTTTCTCCGCCTTGGCCTCCAGCCAGGCCAGCAGGCGCGCTTCCTCCTTGAGTACCTGGCGCAGCGGTTGCTGGAAATACCCGCGCAGGAAGCGCAGCTTGTCGCGGCGGGTCAGGCCGATGTCCAGGGCCGAGAAATACAGGGCGGCCAGGTCCTTGTTGCGCCAGCGGCGGGTGATGGCCGGGCGCGTCTGGGCGCGGTGCAGGTCGATGACCGAGAGCTTGAAGTCCTGGGCGGTCACCGGTTTGTCGGTGTGCAGCAGAAAGTGGCAAATGTAGCAGTCACGGTGGTTCACCCCGGCACGGTGCATCATGCCGGTCATGCGCGCCACTTCGGCGATCAGCGCGCGTTTGAGCGCAGGCTGCGGCGGCTCGCTGCGCCAGTTGATGCTGAAGTCTTCGAGGCTGACGGTAGGCGCCAGCTCCTGGGTGATGATGAACGAGTGCTGATCGGCCGGGTTGCTGTTGCGCTCGCCGTAGGCCACCGCCGTCATGGTCGGCACGCCCACTGCCTGCAGGCGCTGGATGGCCTGCCACTCCTGGCCTGCGCCCAGCACCGGCAGCTTGGCGGTGACCAGGTTCTTGACGATCTCGCCCCAGCCGATACCGCGGTGAATCTTGACGAAGTAGCCACGGCCATCGACCTCGGTACGCAAGGTGCGCCGGGCCTCCAGTTCGCGGTACACCTCGCCTTGCAACGCTTCCACTTCCACGAAGGGATCGCGCCCGGCCCACAGGCTCTTGAACGGCTCGGCAAGGATCAACTTCATGAGGCGGCTCCGGCCAGGATCAGGTCGGCGGCGTGCTGGGGCATGCTGTACAGGTCCGCTGTGTCGGCGAATGCCAGGCCATTGCGCCCCCAATCAGCGCGCGCGGCGTTATCGGCCAGCATGCGCGACAGGTACTGGTTCAACTGGCTCTGGTCGAAAGGTTCGTCCAGCACCAGGCCGCAATCGGCCTCGGCGATGTAATGGGCGTAGCCGCACACGGCCGAAACCAGCACGGGCAAGCCCGCCACCAGGGCTTCGAGCAGCACGGTGCCGGTGTTCTCGTTGTAGGCCGGGTGTATCAGCAGGTCGGCGCCCAGCAGGAAACGCGGAATATCGCTGCGCCCCTTCATGATCTGCACCTGGTCGCCCAGGCCCAGGGCCGCCGCTTGCAGTTGGAAGAACTTGGGTTCGTCCTGGCCGATGACGAACAGGCGCGTGCGTTTTTTCAACTCCGCCGGCAGCGCCGCCAGGGCCTTGAGACTGCGGTCCACGCCCTTGGTCTTGAAGCCGGAGCCAATCTGCACCAGCAACAGGTCATCGTCGCCCAGTTTGAACTCGGCGCGGAATTGGGCGCGTACCTGCGCGGCGTTGGCCGGCGCACGACGGTCCAGGGAGATGCCTGGCGGTAGCAGGTGAAAACGCTCGATGGGCGTGTGGTAATGCTTGATGAACAGCGGCTGCTGCACTTCGGAAATCATCAGGATTTCGGTCTTGGCCTCGGGCGCGAACACGGCCCGTTCGAACTCGGCGAAGTGCTGGTAGCGGCCCCAGAAACGGTACATGGGGTTGCGCAGGGTCTGGGCCTTGTCTTCGTAACAGCCGTCGGCGGCGTAGTAAACATCCAGGCCTGGCAGCTTGTTGAAGCCGATGACGCGGTCCACCGGGCGCTTGGCCAGGTCAGCGCCCATCCAGGTGCTGAACTTGATGTTGCGACGGTGGTTGGACAGCGCCTTGACCGGGCCGACCAGCACTTCGAAACCGGGGGGCACGTCGCCTTCCCAGATCAGCGTGTAGACGCGAATCTGGTGCCCGCGCTTCTGGCACTCCAGGGCAATGCGCATGAAGTCGCGTTGCAGCCCGCCAAACGGGAAATACTTGTATAGAACAAACGCCAGTTGCATCAACGAAGATCCTCAGCCAGTAACAATGCGCTTAGTCGGCTCGCCACACGCTCGGGATTCAGACGAGTGAAGCACAGGGGCCACTCGTGTTTAAGATCGAACCGCCGCTGGTCTTCCGGCGTCGGTTGATAGGTACAGGTCCTGGACAGACAGGGTGCGCAGGCAAAGTCGCTGGCCAAGTGCACCTGGCCCTGCCCGTAGGCACCGGTCAGCCCCGGGTTGGTGGGGCCGAACAGGGAAATGGTGGGCACATCCAGGGCGGCGGCCAAATGGCCCAGCCCGGTATCAACGGCCACGCAGGCCTTGGCGGCGACCAACACCTTGGCCACCCCTGCCAGGTTCAATTTGGGCAGTACCACGGCGTTTTTCAAGCCCGCGGCAATGCGCTGGGCACGCTCGTGCTCGGCCGGGTTGCCCCACGGCAGGCGAACTTCGATGCCGGCCTGGCCCAGGCGCTCGGCCATTTCGCGCCAGTACACTTCGGGCCAGTGCTTGGTGTCCCAGGTAGTGCCGTGCAGGAACAGCACGAAGGGCACCTTGGCCTTGCCGTCGCCCAGCCGCGCACGGTCCAGGCCGTATTCGCCCAAGGTGGCCGGCAGGTCGTAACCCAGGGCCACGGCAAACAGCTGGCGCAAGCGTTCGACCGCATGCTGGCCACGGCCAACGGCCAAGCGCCGGTCGTAGAACCGGCTGGCCAGCGACTCGCGTGCCGACTGCCGGTCAAGGCCGGCGACAGGTGCCTTCACGTAACGGGTCAGCAAGGCGCTTTTCAACAGGCCCTGGGCATCGATCACCAGGTCGTACTTGCGCTCGCGCAAGCTCTGCTTGAAGCGTCGCCACTGGCCGCTCTTGATGGTTTCCCAGAGGTTCTTGCGCCAGCGGCGAATGGCCACGGGGATAACTTTATCCACAGCCGGGTGCCAGGTGGGGATCTCGGCGAAGCCTTCTTCCACCACCCAGTCGAAACGGATGCCCGGAATGGCTCGGGCAGCATCGGTCAGCGCCGGCAGCGCGTGAATGACGTCGCCCAGGGACGAGGTCTTGATCAACAGTACCCGCAACTTAATCGACCCCGACCGTCAGTTCGACCGTGGCCGGCCCGTCAAGCTTGTTCAGGGCATCGGATACCCGCTGCGGCTCCAGCAGGCGCAGGCAGTTGTAATGGCCGAAGCGGCAGGTGCGGTCAAAGCATGGGCTGCAATCCAGGCCCAGGCGTACCACTTCCACCTGGTCGGCCAATGGCGGTGTGAAGCCTGGCGAAGTGGAGCCATACACAGCTACCAGTGGGCGGTTCAGGGCCGCGGCCACATGCATGAGCCCGGAGTCGTTGGACACCACCGCGTCGGCGCAGGACATCAGGTCGATGGCCTCGGCCAGCGAGGTATCGCCGCTGAGGTTCACCGACTCCTCGCGCAGGCCAGGGATGAGCCGGCCGCGAATGGCCTCACCCACCGGGTGGTCCTTTTTCGAGCCGAACAGCCACACCTGCCAGCCTTCGCGGATTTTCATCTCGGCGACCTTGGCGTAGTGCTCCGACGGCCAGCGCTTGGCCTCGCCGAACTCGGCACCCGGGCAGAGCACCAGCACAGGGCGGTCCAGGGCCAGGCCGAACTTGGCCAGGGCCGCCTCGCGGCTGGCCGGGTCGATGCGCAGTTCCGGCCGCGGGTAAGGCTGGGGCAACGCGGCACCGGGCTCGAAAGCCAAGGCCATGAAGCGCTCGATCATCAGCGGGTACCGGGCCTTGTCCAGGCGCCGCACGTCATTGAGCAGGCCATAGCGAAACTCGCCACGCCAACCGGTGCGCGTGGGGATATCCGCGAAGAACGGCACCAGGGCCGACTTCAGCGAATTGGGCAGCAGGATCGCCTGATCGTACTGGCCCTTCAGGGACTTGCCGATCGTGCGCCGGGTGGCCAGCTCCAGCGCACCATGGCCGAGCGGGAAGCTCAAGGCCTGGCGTACTTCGGGCATGCGCTCCAGGATCGGCCGGCTCCACTCGGGGGCCAGGACATCGATCATGCAGTGGGGGTGGCGCACCTTGAGGCACTGGAACAGTGTCTGCGCCATCACCATGTCGCCAACCCAACTGGGTCCAATGATCAGAATTTTCATGCTTTTTCCAGAAACGACCGAGGAGGCAGCAGGCCGTTGGTGTACAGCCTGGCCTCCCCGTCTTGTCTTTTGGTCAGGCGCGGTTTGACCGTCCGCGCCCCTTGTCCGGCCGTTCGGGCTTCCCGCCCGCGATCAGCCCAGCTCCATCAGCTCAAGCCCAACCAGGCCCAAATACGCAGCACTTCCCTGCGCTGGGCGACAAACTGATCACCGGCGATCACCCCGGCCTGCTTCTGCAGGGCCTGGCGGTGAGCGGCCGAGCGGTAGGCCTTGTAGGCCTCGCGCAACAGGCTCGCATCATTGGCGGGCAGCAGCCCGGCCTGTTCGAGCCGTTCCAGAATGCGAATATTATCGGTGTATTCCAGTAACCCCGGATAATCCCTGGACCACGCCAGGGCCGCGTATTGCACCATAAATTCAATATCGACGATACCACCGGCGTCCTGCTTGATATCGAACGGCGCCCCGGCGTCGAAGGCATTGGGGCCCGTACCGGCCACCGTGGCCCGGGTCCCCAGGTTGTCACGCATCTTGGCGCGCATGTCGCTGACCTCGGCGCGCAGGGTGCCCAGGTCACGCTCGCAACCCAGCACCTGGGCGCGCACGCCCTCGAACGCACGGCCCAACGCCTTGCAGCCCACCAGCACGCGGGCACGCACCAGGGCCTGGTGTTCCCAGGTCCAGGCTTCGGTTTCCTGGTAGCGCCCGAAGGCATTCAGCGAACTGACCAGCAGGCCCGCCGCGCCCGAGGGCCGCAGGCGCATGTCCACTTCATAGAGCTGGCCGGAGTTGGTCTGGGTAGTCAGCAGGTGAATGATGCGCTGGCCCAGGCGGGTGAAAAACTGCGCGCCATCGATGGGCTTGGCGCCGTCAGTCTCGGCGCTGGGGTCGCCGTCATGGATGAACACCAGGTCCAGGTCCGAGCCGTGGCCCAGTTCGATGCCACCGACCTTGCCGTAACCGACGATGATGAAACCCGGATCGCAGGGGCTGCCATCGGCGCGCTGGGGCATGCCATGGCGCGCCACGGTCTGGCGCCAGGCCAACATGAAGACTTCTTCAAGAATGGCTTCGGCCAGCCAGGTCAGGTAGTCGCTGACTTTCATCAACGGCAGGCTGCCGACGATTTCCGAGGCGGCTACCCGCAGGCTGTGAGCCAGCTTGAAATGGCGCAGGGCCTCCATCTGCTGCTCCAGGTCGTCCTCGGGGATGCGGGTCAGGCGCTCGCGCAGTTCTGCCACCAGTTCCGGGGCCAGGGGCGGGTTGAACAGCCGCCCCTCGTTGAGCAGTTCGTCCAGCAACAGCGGGTAGCGGGCGATCTGCTCGGCGATCCACGGGCTAGCGGCGCACAAGGTCAACAGGCGGCGCAGGGCCCCCGGGTTTTCGGTCAGCAGCACCAGGTACGCGGAGCGGCGGGCGACGGCCTCCACCAGCGGCAGCACCCGTTCCAGCACCAGGTCGGGGTTGTCGTGCTCCACGGCCTGGGCCAGCAGGCGCGGAATGAAGGCATCCAGGCGCTCGCGCCCCAAGCGTTGCATGGCGCGCAACTGCGGGCTGGCGCGCAGGCCGGCCAGTTGCCGCAGGGCCTTGGCGGCGTCGCTGAAACCGGCGTCCTGCAGTTGCCGACACGCGGCGTCCTCATCCTGCGCGTCTTCCCACAGCGGCAGCCACTCACCGCCGACCACCACTTCACCTTCCTCGCCTTCTTCGTCGTCAGGGTCGGCGATGACCTGGCGGAAGTGCCAGTCCACCCGGCCGCGCCAATGCATCAGGCGCTCGTGGAAGGCGGCCCAATCCGCAAAGCCGAGCATGTAGGCGATGCGCGCCTGGTCCAGCTCGCCGTCCGGCAGCATCTGAGTCTGACGGTCGGCGATGGCCTGAATGGCGTGTTCGGTGTAGCGCAGGAATTCATAGCCCTCGCGCAGTTCAGCCACCACGGCGGGCGGCAGGTAGCCCTGGCCTTCCAGGGTGGCCAGCACTTTGAGCAATGGCCGTTGTTGCAAGCTCAGGTCCCGGCCACCGTGAATCAATTGGAAAGCCTGGGCGATGAACTCCACTTCGCGAATGCCACCTGCGCCCAGCTTGATGTTCTCGGCCATGCCCTTTCGCCGCACCTCCTGCTGGATCAACTGCTTCATGGTGCGCAGGGCTTCGATGGCGGAGAAGTCCAGGTAGCGCCGGTAAACGAAGGGCCTCAGCATGTCCAGCAGCTGCGCGCCGGCCTGCTGGTCGCCGGCCACCACCCGCGCCTTGATCATGGCGTAGCGCTCCCAGTCCCGCCCCTGGTCTTGGTAATACTGCTCCAGAGCATTGAAGCTCAGCACCAGCGCGCCGGACGAACCGTAGGGCCGCAGGCGCATGTCGACGCGAAACACGAAGCCGTCGACGGTCACCGGGTCCAGCGCCTTGATCAGCCGCTGCCCCAGGCGGATGAAGAACTCTTGGTTATCCAGCGGGCGCTTGACGCCCTCGGTCTCGCCGCCTTCGGGGTAGGCGAAGATCAGGTCGATGTCCGAGGACAGGTTCAGTTCCACGGCGCCCAGCTTGCCCATGCCGAGGATGACCATCTGCTGCGCCTGGCCACTGCGACGGCCCATGGGGGTGCCGAACTGGTCGCAGTGACGTCTATACAACCATTTATATGCTTCATCTATTGAGGCGTCGGCCATGTCCGACAAATCCCGGCACGTTTGCACCAGATCGGCCTGGCGGGTCAGGTCGCGCCAGATGATGCGCACCTGCTGGCGTGCGCGTTGGCGGCGCAACTGGCGGCCCAGTTCGTCATCGCTGGTGGCAGCCTGCACGGCCGTGGCGATCTGCGCGCGAAGCTCGCCGGCGGCGAAGGGGCGGTCCAGTTCGCCGCTGGCCACCAGGTCCAGCAACAGGGCGGGGGCGGCGCTGGCCTGCTGGATGACGAAGTCGCTGGCGGCGCACACGCGGTCGAACGCTTCCCAGGTGGTAGCGCTCCAGGTAGCCAGTTGGTCTGCGCGGGAAAGTGTGGCTACCGCTGCCTCGAATGTCTGGCGATTGCGCGTCGGCAGAGGGGCGAGAATGGCCGGCAATTGGCCCAGCGTTGGCAGGCTCATGGTCTATCCTTGATCGGCGTGCGAAGGGAGGTGTACGACCCCGGGCGGACGTTTCGCGCCGGTTGGACTGTCATACAAAAGTTATAAATAGCTGAAAACAAATATTTCTTGGCAGAAAACATCGCACGCAACCTGTCTAGGAATTATTTTTAACCCACGTTAACGATTTTTCTCACAACGTGGCAGGTGGCCAAGAGCCCTCTGCCTGTAGTTTTACTACGATGGTCGTAATGTCAACGCATGAAATGACAAACGATTTGTAGTAAAACTACACGACGCCGGCACAACCCCTCCGGTAATCCAAGAATTCATATCGTCTGCCCACAAGGCCGTCGCAAACTCAGGCTTCGATTCTGGAAGCCTTTCCGCCCTGGAGCAAGCCATGCAAGACCTCGATCCCGTCGAAACCCAGGAATGGCTGGACGCCCTGGAGTCGGTTCTCGACAAAGAAGGCGAAGACCGCGCTCACTACCTGATGACTCGCATGGGCGAGTTGGCCACCCGCAGTGGTTCGCAACTCCCCTACGCAATCACCACGCCATACCGCAATACCATCCCCGTCACCCACGAAGCACGCATGCCTGGCGACCTGTTCATGGAACGCCGCATTCGCTCGCTGGTGCGCTGGAACGCCATGGCGATGGTAATGCGCACGAACCTGAAGGACTCGGACCTGGGCGGTCACATCTCCAGCTTCGCCTCCAGTGCCACCCTGTATGACATCGGCTTCAACTACTTCTTCCAAGCCCCGACCGACGAACACGGCGGCGACCTGATCTACTTCCAGGGCCACACCTCGCCAGGCGTCTACGCCCGCGCCTTCATGGAAGGCCGCATCAGCGAAGAGCAGATGAACAACTTCCGCCAGGAAGTCGACGGTCAGGGCCTGTCGTCCTACCCCCACCCTTGGCTGATGCCTGACTTCTGGCAATTCCCGACCGTATCCATGGGTCTGGGCCCGATCCAGGCCATCTACCAGGCACGCTTCATGAAGTACCTGGAAGCCCGCGGCTTCATCCCGGAAGGCAAGCAGAAAGTCTGGTGCTTCCTGGGTGACGGCGAATGCGACGAACCCGAATCCCTGGGCGCCATCTCCCTGGCCGGCCGCGAGAAGCTGGACAACCTGATCTTCGTCATCAACTGCAACCTGCAGCGCCTCGATGGCCCGGTTCGCGGCAACGGCAAGATCATCCAGGAACTGGAAGGCGTATTCCGCGGCGCCCAGTGGAACGTCACCAAAGTCATCTGGGGCCGTTTCTGGGACCCACTGCTGGCCAAGGACGTCGACGGTATCCTGCAACGTCGCATGGACGAAGTCATCGACGGCGAGTACCAGAACTACAAGGCCAAAGACGGCGCGTTCGTGCGCGAGCATTTCTTCAACACGCCTGAACTCAAGGCGATGGTCGCCGACCTGTCCGACGACGAGATCTGGAAACTCAACCGTGGCGGCCACGACCCGTACAAGGTCTACGCGGCGTACCACGACGCGGTCAACCACAAAGAACAGCCGACCGTCATCCTGGCCAAGACCATCAAGGGTTATGGCACCGGTGCTGGCGAGGCCAAGAACACCGCGCACAACACCAAGAAAGTCGACGTCGACAGCCTGAAGCTGTTCCGCGACCGCTTCGATATCCCGGTCAAGGACGAAGAGCTGGAGAACCTGCCGTTCTTCAAGCCAGAGCCAAACAGCGCCGAAGCCCGCTACCTGAGCGAACGCCGTGCCGCACTGGGCGGTTTCGTGCCACAGCGTCGCGCCCAGAGCTTCAGCGTGCCTACCCCGTCGCTCGATACCCTGAAGGCTATCCTGGACGGTTCGGGCGACCGCGAAATCTCTACCACCATGGCTTTCGTGCGCATCCTGGCGCAATTGGTCAAGGACAAGGAAATCGGCCCTCGCATCGTTCCGATCATTCCGGACGAAGCCCGTACCTTCGGTATGGAAGGCATGTTCCGTCAGTTGGGCATCTACTCCTCCGTCGGCCAGCTCTACGAGCCAGTCGATAAAGACCAGGTGATGTTCTACAAGGAAGACAAGAAGGGCCAGATCCTCGAAGAAGGCATCAACGAAGCGGGCGCCATGAGCTCGTTCATCGCTGCCGGTACTTCGTACTCCAGCCACAACCAGCCGATGCTGCCGTTCTACATCTTCTACTCGATGTTCGGCTTCCAGCGTATCGGCGACCTGGCCTGGGCCGCTGGCGACAGCCGTACCCGTGGCTTCCTGATCGGCGGCACCGCCGGCCGCACCACCCTGAACGGTGAAGGCCTGCAGCACGAAGATGGTCACAGCCACATCCTGGCTGCCACCATCCCGAACTGCCGCACCTTTGATCCGACCTACGGCTACGAGCTGGCGGTGATCATTCAGGACGGCATGAAGAAGATGACCGAAGAGCAGCAGGACGTCTTCTACTACATCACCGTGATGAACGAGTCCTACCAGCAGCCAGCCATGCCAGCCGGTGTCGAGGAAGGCATCGTCAAGGGCATGTACCTGCTTGAAGAAGACAAGAAGGAAGCGGCCCACCACGTGCAACTGCTGGGTTCGGGCACCATCCTGCGCGAAGTCCGCGAAGCGGCGAAGATCCTGCGCGAGCAGTTCAACGTCGGCGCCGACGTGTGGAGCGTCACCAGCTTCAACGAACTGCGTCGCGACGGCCTGGCCGCCGAGCGCTTCAACCGCCTGCACCCAGGCCAGAAGCCACGCGCCACTTACGTTGAAGAGTGCCTGACTGGCCGTAAAGGCCCGGTCATTGCTTCCACCGACTACATGAAGTTGTTCGCCGAGCAGATCCGTCAGTGGGTTCCTTCCAAGGAATTCAAAGTCCTGGGCACCGATGGCTTCGGTCGCAGCGACAGCCGCAAGAAGCTGCGTCACTTCTTCGAAGTCGACCGCCACTTCGTCGTGCTGGCTGCCCTGGAAGCCTTGGCTGATCGTGGCGACATCGAACCTAAAGTGGTGGCCGAAGCCATCGTCAAGTTCGGTATCGACCCCGACAAACGCAACCCACTGGACTGCTGAGGAGAATTTTTGTGAGCGAACTCATTCGCGTACCTGACATCGGCAGCGGTGAAGGTGAAGTAATCGAACTGCTGGTCAAGGTTGGCGACCGCATCGAAGCCGACCAGAGCTTGCTGACCCTGGAGTCGGACAAGGCGAGCATGGAAATTCCTGCTCCCAAGGCTGGCGTGGTCAAGGCCATCAAGGTCAAGCTGGGCGACCGCCTGAAAGAAGGTGACGAAGTCCTGGAGCTGGAAGTCGAGGGCGCAGCCGCTGCGCCCGCGGCTGCCGCACCGGCTGCCGCCGCACCGAAAGCCGAAGAAAAGCCTGCACCTGCCCCGGCCGCCGCGCCTGCCGCTGCCGCTCCCGCTGCCAGCCAGAACGTCAACGTTCCGGACATCGGCTCGTCGGGCAAGGCGCAGATCATCGAGCTGTCGGTCAAGGTCGGCGACACCGTCGAAGTCGATCAGTCGCTGATCACCCTGGAATCGGACAAGGCCAGCATGGAGATTCCCTCTCCTGCCGCTGGCGTGGTCGAGAGCATCAGCGTCAAGTTGAACGATGAAGTGGGTACCGGCGACCTGATCCTGGTGCTGAAAGTCGCGGGCGCCGCCCCGGCTGCTGCACCGGCCCAGGCGGCTGCACCTGCTGCTGCCGCGCCGGCACCTGCCGCTGCCCCGGCCCCCGCCGCCGCACCTGCCGCGCCAAGCGTGCAGGACATCCACGTGCCGGATATCGGTTCGTCGGGCAAGGCCAAGATCATCGAGCTGTCGGTCAAGGTCGGCGACAGCGTCGACGTCGATCAATCGCTGATCACCCTGGAATCGGACAAGGCCAGCATGGAGATCCCGTCTCCGGCCGCTGGCGTGGTCGAGAGCATCAGCGTCAAGCTGGACGACGAAGTGGGCACCGGTGACCTGATCCTCAAGCTGAAAGTCGCTGGCGCAGCACCTGCTGCCGCCCCGGCTCAAGCCCCGGCCGCCGCGCCTGCCGCTGCCGCACCGGCCCCTGCTGCCAAGCCTGAAGCCGCGCCGGCCCCTGTCGCCGCCGCGCCGGCTGCTGCTTCCGGCGCCAAGGTTCACGCAGGCCCGGCTGTTCGCCAGCTGGCCCGCGAGTTCGGCGTCGAACTGAGCGCCGTCAGCGCTTCCGGCCCGCACGGCCGCATCCTGAAGGAAGACGTGCAGGCTTACGTCAAGTCGGTCATGACCAAGGCCAAGGAAGCACCTGCTGCCGCAGCCGGTGCAACTGGCGGCGCTGGTATCCCGCCGATTCCGGTGGTGGACTTCAGCCGCTTCGGTGAAATCGAAGAAGTGCCGATGACCCGCCTGATGCAGGCCGGTGCCACCAACCTGCACCGCAGCTGGCTGAACGTGCCACACGTGACCCAGTTCGACCAGGCTGACATCACCGAGCTGGAAGCTTTCCGCGTCGCGCAGAAAGCCGTGGCCGAGAAGGCTGGCGTCAAGCTGACCGTGCTGCCACTGCTGCTCAAGGCCAGCGCCCACCTGCTCAAGGAGCTGCCGGACTTCAACGCGTCCCTGGCCCCTAGCGGCAAGGCGATCATCCGCAAGAAGTACGTCAACATCGGCTTCGCGGTAGACACCCCTGACGGCCTGCTGGTACCGGTCATCAAGAACGTCGACCAGAAGAGCCTGCTGCAACTGGCTGCCGAAGCCGCGGCCCTGGCTGAAAAAGCCCGGACCAAGAAGCTCTCGGCAGACGACATGCAGGGTGCGTGCTTCACCATCTCCAGCCTCGGCCACATTGGCGGCACCGGCTTCACGCCGATCGTCAACGCGCCGGAAGTGGCGATCCTGGGTGTCTCCAAGGCCACCATCCAGCCAGTCTGGGATGGCAAAGCCTTCCAGCCCAAGCTGATGCTGCCACTGTCGCTGTCCTACGATCACCGCGTGATCAACGGCGCCGCGGCCGCGCGCTTCACCAAGCGCCTGGGCGACCTGCTGGCCGACATTCGCACCATGCTGCTGTAAACCGCTGTTCGCTGCCTCCTCCCTGGGGAGGCAGCCGTTTTTATCGAGCTGCCACGCTCGTACCTCAACCCCGCCCATGGCGGGGCTTTTTTTTGGTTTTTCTGAAGCTCGATCTCAAGGGCGCCAGAACCCTTGAGCCATGCACCTCGCAGCCCTGCCCCCAATCCCAAGCCAAACCAACAAAGCGGTCAAGGCAATCCCACAGACATAACTGGCCCGAAACAAACGTTGGAGCAGAGCTTGCTCGCGAAGCGCCGCGCGGGCGGCGCACGGTCTCAAGGGCGCCAGAAGCATCAAGCCATGCACATGGAGACCCTGACCCAATCTCCAGGCGGACAATCAAGGCGGACCAGGCAATTCCACAGACATAACTGGCCCGAAACAGATGTAGGAGCGGGCTTGCTCGCGAAGCGCCGCGCGGGCGGCGCACGGTCTCAAGGGCGCCGGAGAAACCCAAGCCATGCACCTGGCGGCCCTGACCCAATCCCAAGCCAAACAACAAGGCGGACCAGGCAATGGCACAGACATAACTGGCCCGAAACAGATGTAGGAGCAGAGCTTGCTCGCGAAGCGCCGCGCGGGCGGCGCACGGTCTCAAGGGCGCCAGAAGCATCAAGCCATGCACATGGAGGCCCTGACCCAATCTCCAGGCGGACAATCAAGGCGGACCAGGCAATTCCACAGACATAACTGGCCCGAAACAGATGTAGGAGCGGGCTTGCTCGCGAAGCGCCGCGCGGGCGGCGCACGGTCTCAAGGGCGCCGGAGAAACCCAAGCCATGCACCTGGCGGCCCTGACCCAATCCCAAGCCAAACAACAAGGCGGACCAGGCAATGGCACAGACATAACTGGCCCGAAACAGATGTAGGAGCAGAGCTTGCTCGCGAAGCGCCGCGCGGGCGGCGCACGGTCTCAAGGGCGCTGCAAAACCATCGACTAGCGCTTGGTGGCCATGATGAGATCTCCGGCGGGCCTCTAAAAGCCTGTCATGAAACCGCATCATGGCCTCCAGGTGCATGGCTTGGGTTTCTCCAGCGCCCTTGCGACCGTGCGCCGCCCGCGCGGCGCTTCGCGAGCAAGCCCGCTCCTACATCTGTTTCGGGCCAGTTATGCCTGTGCCATTGCCTGGACCGCCTTGATTGTCCGCCTGGAGATTGGGTCAGGGCCTCCAGGTGCATGGCTTGAGTTTCTCCAGCGCCCTTGAGACCGTGCGCCGCCCGCGCGGCGCTTCGCGAGCAAGGGCTCGGCGCCCCCCCCCTCGCTCCTACATCTGTTTCGGGCCAGTGATGTCCGTGCCATTGCCGGGGCCGCCTTGTGCGGTCGGCAGCGGCTTGGTGTCGCTTCTATGATTTTTTCAGAACCATCCGGTCACTGGCGTCAACAAACCTGGCAAAAACACCCATTTTCACCCCCGACTGAAGTATTCCTCCGGCCGGCCGATATGGATACAGGCACGGAGCCACTGTATTGCTTGTCAGCCTGAGCGCCATGATGCAACCTTGCCATATGCGCCCGGGACCACAGGGTTTTCTCCCCGCGCACGACCAGCACTCTTGAAGCGAGCTCTCCATGAAAAGCCAACCCGATGCCGCCAGCCGTATGGCGGCCGAGGTAGTGACGCAATTACCGGTGCCATCGCGCCTCGGTATGCTGCGTTTCGAACGGCTGAACGAAGCCAATTGGGCGCTGTTGTTCCTGGACCCGAACTGCGAGCGCCAATTCGGCCTGCCCGCGGCGGAGCTGTGCGCGCTGGTCGGCTCGCCTTACGCCAGCCTCATGGAACCCGAAGCCCGCTACCAACTGCACGATGCCATCCAGCTTCAGTTGGCGACACGGCCCCACTACCTGGTACGTTACACGCTGCACACCGCCAGCGGCCCACTGGCCCTGCTGGAAGTGGGTGAACCCTACAAGCAGCACAACCGCCAATTGCTGCGCGGCTACCTGCTGGTGATGGAAGAGTTGACCGGCGAGGCGCTACTGGTCGGTGGCGACCTGGAAACCCGCCACAGCCGCCTGCAGGTCGCGCTGGAGCTCAACCAGCAAGCCCAGCATGAACAGCTACTGCATCTGGAGCGCGTGCGCGCCCAGCAGGACCTGATTCTGCGCCTGGCACGCCAACGCTACAGCACCAACGAACCACTGCTCGAAGCGGCGCAATTGATTACCCGCAGCGCTTGCGAGATCTATGACATCGGTAGCGCCAGCCTGTGGAACCTGGTGGACCAGCACCTGGAGCCCATCGCCGCCTATGACGCGGTGAAAGGCGAATATCGCCAACCCGATGCCATCGACATCAGCGGCTACCCCGACTACCTGGAAGCACTGCAGACCAGCCGCGCCGTGGACGTCAACGACACCGCCTTCGACCCCCGCACCCACGAGATGGCCGAGAGCCTGCGCGCGCGGAACATCAACGCCATCCTCGACGCCAGTATCCGCATCGACGGCCAGGTGGTCGGCGTGCTGTGCCTGGAACAGACAGGTGACACCCGGCCGTGGCAGTCCGACGAGATTGCTTTTGCTGGCGAGCTGGCCGACCAGTTCGCCCAGGTCATCAACAACCAGAACCGCCGCGCCGCCACCAGCGCCTTGCACCTGTTCCAGCGCGCCGTGGAACAAAGTGCCAATGCCTTCCTGCTGGTGAACTGCGACGGCGTGGTAGAGTACGTGAACCCCAGCTTCACGGCCATTACCCAGTACAGCACCGAGGAAGTGCACGGCCAGCGCCTGTCGCAACTGCCGGCCCTGGAAAACCTCAGCGAAATGCTCTTCGATGCGCCCTCAAGCCTGGCCAACAGCAATAGCTGGCAAGGCGAGTTCAAGAGCCGGCGCAAGAACCTGGAGCCCTACTGGGGGCAACTGTCCATTTCCAAGGTGTACGGCGACAACCGCGAGCTGACCCACTACATCGGCATCTACGAAGACATTACCCAGAGCAAGCTGGCCCAGCAGCGCATCGAGCGCCTGGCCTATACCGACAACCTGACCAGCCTGGGCAACCGGCCGGCGTTCATCCGCAACCTGGACGAGCGCTTCGCCCGCGACAGCGCCAGCCCTATCAGCCTGTTGCTGGTGGACATCGACAACTTCAAGCGCATCAACGACAGCCTGGGCCACCAGACCGGCGACAAGCTGCTGATCAGCCTGGCCCGGCGCCTGCGCAACAGCCTGAGCCCCAGCGGCAGCCTGGCGCGCTTCGCCAGTAACGAATTCGCTGTGCTGCTGGACGACACGGACCTGGAGAGCGGCTACCAGACCGCCGTCCAGGTGCTCAAGACCCTCGACAAGCCCATGTTCGTGGACAACCAGTTGATCAACGTCACCGGCTCCGTGGGTTTGGCCTGCGCGCCGCTGCACGGCCGTGACCCGCAAACCCTGATGAAGAACGCTGGCCTGGCGCTGCACAAGGCCAAGGCCAACGGCAAGCATCAGGTGCAGGTGTTCACCGAAGCACTGAATGCCGAGGCCAGCTACAAGCTGTTCGTGGAAAACAACCTGCGCCGCGCCCTGACCCAGAATGAGCTGGAGGTCTTCTACCAGCCCAAGCTGTGCCTGCGCAGCGGGCGCCTGCTGGGCATGGAAGCGCTGCTGCGCTGGAACCATCCGGAAAAGGGCATGATCCGCCCCGACCAGTTCATCAGCGTGGCGGAAGAAACCGGCCTGATCATCCCCATCGGCAAGTGGATCGCCCGCCAGGCGTGCCGCATGACCAAGAGCCTGATGGCCAGCGGCCTGGGCCCTTTGCAGGTGGCTATCAACCTGTCGCCCAAGCAGTTCTCCGACCCGGACCTGGTGTCATCCATTGCCCACATTCTCAAGGAAGAAGAGCTGGACCCGGCCTTGCTGGAGCTGGAGCTCACCGAAGGCCTGCTGCTGGAGGCGACCGACGACACCCACCAGCAACTGGACCAGCTCAAGCAACTGGGCCTGACCCTGGCCATGGACGACTTCGGCACCGGTTATTCGTCGCTCAGCTACCTGAAGAAATTTCCGATCGACATCATCAAGATCGATCGCAGCTTCATTCATGAAATCCCCGACAACCAGGACGACATGGAGATCACCTCGGCGGTGATCGCCATGGCCCACAACCTCAAGCTCAAGGTGGTGGCCGAAGGTATCGAGACCGCCGAGCAACTGAGCTTCCTGCGCCGCCACCGCTGCGACGTGGGCCAGGGTTACCTGTTCGACCGCCCCATCCCCAGCCACGAGTTGCTGCGGCGCCTGAAACGCTACCCGCGCGGGCCGATGGACTGACATCGGCGCCGGTCTCGGGCACACTGTCGGCTTATCAATAGCTGACAACCCAGGTTATCCACACCTGCTGCAGGGGAAATGGGACATGGTTCTGCGTTCGGAGATTCTTGTGAACAAAAACGTCTTGCCTACCGCGGCCCAGGCGCTGCCTGGCCGTGAAACACCGATGAGCGTGCCTGCCGAGCACTTCGTCAATGGCCGCCCGCTGACCGGCCCGTTTCCGGACGGGATGGAAGTCGCGATTCTGGGCATGGGCTGCTTTTGGGGTGCCGAGCGCCTGCTGTGGCAACAGCCTGGCGTGTACACCACTGCGGTGGGCTACGCTGGCGGCATGACGCCCAACCCCACCTACGAAGAAACCTGCTCGGGCCTGACCGGCCACAGCGAAGTGGTGCTGGTGGTGTTCGACCCGAAAGAGACCAGCTACGAAGCGCTGCTCACGCCGTTCTGGGAATCCCATAACCCGACCCAGGGCATGCGCCAGGGTGGCGATATCGGCACGCAGTACCGCTCGGTGATCTTTGCCACCACGCCTGCGCAACAGGCTGCCGCAGAAGCGAGCAAGGCCGCCTACCAGGCCGAGCTGGCCAAGGCCGGTGAAGGCGAAATCACCACCGAGATCGCCGAAGCACCAGCGTTCTACTACGCCGAGGCGTACCACCAGCAATACCTGGCCAAGAACCCCGAGGGTTATTGTGGGCTGGGCGGCACCGGCGTGTGCATGCCGCCATGGCTGAACAGCTGAGGGTTATTCGGCGATCAGCCAATCCATCGTCCAGCTACCCTGGGTCTGGCCCAGTTTCACCGCCAGCCATGGCAGCAACTGGCGTAACTCCTCCTCCAGCCCCCAAGGCGGGTTGGCGATCGCCAGGCCGGAGCCGTTCAGGCTGTCTGGCCGCTCGAGCGAGTGCACCAGCAATTCCACGCGCAACAGCTTGGGCGCGCCACTGCCGGCCAGGTCCTGGTAAAAGCGCTTGAGTGCGCGCTGGTCCTTCACCGGATACCAGATGGCCGCCACGGTCTGGCGCATGCGCCCAACCGCTTCCTTCAGTGCCTTGGCGCAACGCTGCATCTCGTCCAATTGCTCGAACGGCGGATCGATCAGCATGATCGCACGCTTTTCCGGCGCCGGCAGCAGAGCCCGGGGCACATGCCACCCCTCGCCCAGGTGCACCGCCACACGGCGGTCGCCCTTCATGTTCTCCTTGAGCAACAGCCCATCCTGCGGGTGCTTTTCATTGAGCTGCACACGGTCCTGGGGGCGGGTCAGGCGGCGGGCCACTTCCGGCGAGCCGGGGTAGTACCGCAGTTCGCCGTCAGGGTTCATGTCGCGTACCAGGCCCATGTAGTCGGCGGTCAGCGCCGGCAGGTCATCGGCTTGCCACAGGCGGGCGATACCCTCCAGGAATTCGCCGGTACGGCTGGCCTGGTCGCCGCGCAAATCATAAAGGCCGATGCCCGCGTGGGTGTCCAGGTAGGCGAACGGTTGCTCCTTGCGCGACATCAGGGCGATGAGGCGGCTCAGGACCAGGTGTTTGAAGACGTCGGCGTGGTTGCCGGCGTGGTAGGCGTGACGATAGTTCATGGCAACTCCTGCAAGGCCGTGGAGTTTACCTCGGGCCGGCCCGACAACCCAAGTTGGCAGGCCGGCATTCCGATCATTTGCTTTGCTGGTACACCTGGCGGGAAGCCTCGAAACGCGCCTGCATGCTCGGCGAGGGCGCCCTGCCCAGCACGCTTACCAACCAGATGGCGAGGGTGGCGAGGAAGAAGCCGGGGATGATTTCATACAGCTTGACCGGGCTGTAGCTCTGCCACAACACCACGGTCACCGCCCCTACCACGATGCCGGCCAGCGCGCCGTCGCGGGTCATGCCGCGCCACAGCACCGAGAGCAGCACCACCGGCCCGAACGCCGCACCAAAACCGGCCCAGGCATAGCTGACCAGCCCCAGCACACGGTTGTCCGGGTCGGCCGCCAGGGCGATCGCCACCAGCGCCACCGTCAGCACCATGCCCCGCCCTACCCACACCAACTCCCGCTGCCCCGCACCCTTGCGCAGGAAAGCCTTGTAGAAGTCTTCGGTCAAGGCACTGGAACACACCAGCAACTGGCAGCTGAGCGTGCTCATGACCGCGGCCAGGATGGCCGACAGCAAAACACCGGCCACCCAGGGGTTGAACAGGATCTTGGCCAGCTCGATGAACACCCGCTCATGGTTCTCGGTTACCGCGCCTGCCAGCTCCGGGTGGGCTGAGAAATAGGCGATACCGAAGAACCCTACCGCCACCGTGCCGCCCAGGCAAAGAATCATCCAGGCCATGGAAATGCGCCGCGCCTTGGCGATGGACCTGACCGAGTCCGCCGCCATGAACCGCGCCAGAATATGCGGCTGGCCAAAGTAGCCAAGCCCCCAACCCAACAGCGATACAATGCCGATGAAGCTGGTACTGCGCAGCATGTCGAAGTTGGCCGGGTCTTTTGCCTCGATGGCCAGGAACGTGGTGTCCACGCCGCCCGTGGCCAGCACCACCACGATGGGCGTCAGGATCAGGGCGAAGATCATCAGCGTCGCTTGCACGGTGTCGGTCCAGCTCACCGCCAGGAAGCCGCCCACGAAGGTATAGGCGATGGTCGCTGCCGCGCCCGCCCACAACGCCGTCCCGTAGCTCAAGCCGAAGGTGCTTTCGAACAACCGGGCGCCGGCCACAATGCCCGAGGCGCAGTAGATGGTGAAGAACAGCAGGATCACCACGGCGGAAATGATGCGCAGCAGGCCGCTGCGGTCTTCGAACCGGCTGGTGAAGTAGTCTGGCAGAGTCAGGGCATCGCCGCATTGCTCGGTGTGCACCCGCAGGCGACCCGCCACCAGCAGCCAGTTGAGGTAGGCGCCGATGATCAGGCCGATGGCCACCCAGCTGCCTGACAGCCCGGACACATAAATGGCACCCGGCAGGCCCATCAGCAGCCAGCCGCTCATGTCCGAGGCACCCGCCGACAGCGCCGTGACCACACTGCCGAGGCTGCGCCCGCCAAGGATGTAATCGGAGAGATTGTGGGTGGCGCGGTAGGCCACCAGGCCAATCAGCACCATGGCCGCGATGTAGATGACAAATGTGATCAGCGTGGGGTTGCTCACACCCATGGGACACTTCCTTTTCTGATTGTTGTTTTTTGAAGCGCAACCCGGGTTGCACCTTCTTGAACGAAGGCCAAGGCCAGTGGCAGCCGGTTGCACCGAAGCGGTGCATCCTAGGGTCAGGGGCGGACCAGGCGCAACCTCATATGGCCTGCAAGTTGCACCTTGTTACAGAACAGTCGGGAAACCTGTCCAAATGCTTGAATCTGCTTCCTTTGGGAGCATCCGTGCCAGTTCGCGCACCGCCATTGTGCAGATTCGCCACACCTGCTCAGCGACCCGACAACAGGTGCAACTTTTCATGAAAATTAGGGTTGCACCTGGTTGCACCCTACCGTGAGCAACGGCTAATCTTGCCGCCGGCTTTATTGCCACACCCTACGTGGCCTTGATGAGGACAAGAAATTGGCGACGACCACCCTGGGGGTCAAACTTGATGACCCTACCCGCGAGCGACTGAAAACAGCTGCCCACTCCATCGACCGCACCCCGCACTGGTTGATCAAGCAGGCGATTTTCAATTACCTGGAAAAGCTCGAGGGTGGCGCCACCCTGCCTGAACTCAATGGCCACGCCCACAATGGCGCCGACGAAGCCGGCGACCTGCAGGCCGACCACAGCCACCAGTGCTTCCTGGAATTTGCCGAAAGCATCCTGCCGCAGTCGGTGCTGCGTGCCGCCATCACGGGCGCTTACCGCCGCCCCGAGCAGGAAGTGGTGCCCATGCTGCTGGAGCAGGCGCGACTGCCAGTGGCCATGGCCGAAGCCACTAACAAGCTGGCGGCCGGCATCGCCGAGAAGCTGCGCAACCAGAAGAGCGCTGGCGGCCGCGCCGGCATCGTTCAGGGCCTGTTGCAGGAGTTCTCGCTGTCGTCTCAGGAAGGCGTGGCGCTGATGTGCCTGGCCGAAGCCCTGCTGCGCATCCCCGACAAAGGGACGCGTGACGCCCTCATCCGCGACAAGATCAGCAACGGCAACTGGCAGCCGCACCTGGGCAACAGCCCCTCGCTGTTCGTCAATGCCGCCACCTGGGGCCTGCTGCTGACCGGCAAGCTGGTGTCGACCCACAACGAATCTGGCTTGACCTCGTCCCTGAGCCGCATCATCGGCAAGAGCGGCGAGCCGATGATCCGCAAGGGCGTGGACATGGCCATGCGCCTGATGGGCGAGCAGTTCGTGACCGGCGAAACCATCGCCGAGGCCCTGGCCAACGCCAGCAAGTTCGAAGCCAAGGGCTTCCGCTATTCCTACGACATGCTGGGTGAAGCTGCGCTGACCGAACATGACGCGCAGAAATACCTGGCTTCCTACGAGCAGGCCATCCACTCCATCGGCAAGGCCTCCCACGGCCGCGGCATCTATGAAGGCCCGGGCATCTCCATCAAGCTTTCGGCCCTGCACCCGCGCTATAGCCGCGCGCAGTACGAGCGCGTGATGGACGAGCTGTACCCGCGCCTGTTGTCGCTGACCCTGCTGGCCAAGCAATACGACATCGGCCTGAACATCGACGCCGAGGAAGCCGACCGCCTGGAGCTGTCCCTGGACCTGCTCGAACGCCTGTGCTTCGAACCGCAACTGACCGGCTGGAACGGCATCGGCTTCGTCATCCAGGCCTACCAGAAGCGCTGCCCGTACGTGATCGACTACGTCATCGACCTGGCGCGCCGCAGCCGCCACCGCCTGATGATCCGCCTGGTGAAAGGTGCTTACTGGGACAGCGAGATCAAGCGCGCCCAGGTCGAGGGCCTGGAAGGCTACCCGGTCTACACCCGCAAGGTGTACACCGACGTGTCCTATATCGCTTGTGCGCGCAAACTGCTGTCGGTGCCGGAAGTCATCTACCCGCAGTTCGCTACCCACAACGCCCACACGCTGTCTGCCATCTACCACATCGCCGGCCAGAACTATTACCCCGGGCAGTACGAGTTCCAGTGCCTGCACGGCATGGGCGAACCCTTGTACGAACAGGTCGTGGGCAAGGTCGCCGATGGCAAACTTAACCGCCCGTGCCGCGTGTACGCACCGGTTGGTACCCATGAAACGCTGCTGGCCTACCTGGTTCGTCGCCTGCTGGAAAACGGCGCCAACACCTCGTTCGTCAACCGTATCGCCGACACGTCCATTTCCATCCAGGAACTGGTCGCCGATCCGGTCAGCACCATCGAGCGCATGGCCACCCAGGAAGGCAACTTCGGCCTGCCACACCCGCGCATTCCCTTGCCGCGTGACCTGTACGGCAGCGAGCGGGCCAACTCGGCCGGTATCGACATGGCCAACGAACACCGCCTGGCCTCGCTGTCGTGCGCACTGCTGAGCACCGCCCACACCGACTGGAAAGCCGCGCCAATGCTGGGCTGCCCGGCCAGTACAGAAGTGGCCCAGGCGGTACTGAACCCGTCCGACCATCGCGACGTGGTCGGCCATGTGCAGGAAGCCACCGTCGAAGACGTGGACAATGCCCTGCTGTGCGCCATGAGCAACGGCCCGATCTGGCAGGCTACCCCGCCCGCCGAACGCGCCGCCATCCTGGAACGCGCTGCCGACCTGATGGAAGCCGAGATCCAGCCGCTGATGGGCCTGCTGGCCCGCGAAGCCGGCAAGACCTTCGCCAACGCCATCGCCGAGGTGCGCGAAGCCGTGGACTTCCTGCGCTACTACGCAGTGCAGGCCCGCAATGACTTCAGCAACGACGCCCACCGCCCGTTGGGCCCGGTGGTGTGCATCAGCCCGTGGAACTTCCCGCTGGCGATCTTCACTGGCCAGGTGGCCGCTGCCCTGGCCGCCGGCAACCCGGTGCTGGCCAAACCGGCCGAACAGACCCCGCTGGTCGCCGCCCAGGCCGTGCGCCTGCTGCTGGAAGCCGGCATCCCCGAGGGCGTGGTGCAGTTGCTGCCCGGCCGCGGCGAAACCGTGGGCGCCCGCCTGGTGGGTGATGATCGCGTCAAGGGCGTGATGTTCACCGGCTCCACCGAAGTGGCGCGCCTGCTGCAGCGTAATGTCGCCGGCCGCCTGGATGCCCAGGGCCGGCCCATCCCGCTGATCGCCGAAACCGGCGGCCAGAACGCCATGATCGTCGATTCCTCGGCGCTCACCGAACAAGTGGTCATCGACGTCGTCTCCTCGGCCTTCGACTCCGCTGGCCAGCGCTGCTCGGCCCTGCGGGTACTGTGCCTGCAGGAAGACTCTGCCGACCGCGTGATCGAGATGCTCAAGGGCGCCATGGCCGAATCGCGCCTTGGCAACCCTGAACGCCTGAGCGTGGACATTGGTCCGGTGATCGACGCGGAAGCCAAGGCCGGTATCGAGAAGCACATCCAGGGCATGCGCGACAAAGGCCGCAGCGTGTACCAGGTGGCCATCGCCGACGGCGAGGAAGTGAAGCGCGGTACCTTCGTGATGCCAACCCTGATCGAGCTGGAAAGCTTCGACGAACTGCAGCGCGAGATCTTCGGCCCGGTACTGCACGTGGTGCGCTACAACCGCAAGAACCTCGACCAGCTGATCGAGCAGATCAACGCATCCGGCTACGGCCTGACCCTGGGCGTGCACACCCGAATCGATGAAACCATCGCCAAGGTGATCGACAACGTCAACGCCGGTAACGTCTACGTCAACCGCAACATCGTGGGCGCCGTGGTGGGCGTGCAACCGTTCGGCGGCGAAGGCCTGTCGGGTACTGGTCCGAAAGCCGGTGGCCCGCTGTACCTGTACCGCCTGCTGTCCACCCGCCCGGAAGACGCCATCGAGCACACCTTCAAGCGCGCCGACGACGAAAGCGCACCGGATGTGCGCCTGCGCGACGCCCTGGCCAAACCGCTGCACGCCCTGCAAGCCTGGGCCACCAGCAACCAGCATGGCGAACTGGCAACCTTGTGCGGCCACTACGCGCAGCAGTCCCAGAGCGGCGTGACCCGCCAACTGACAGGCCCGACCGGCGAACGCAACAGCTACAGCATCCTGCCACGCGAGCACGTACTGTGCCTGGCCGACCAGGAAGCCGACCTGCTGGTGCAACTGGCTGCCGCCCTGGCCGTGGGCAGCACCGCCGTATGGTCGGAAAGCGAGCTGAGCAAACCGCTGCGCGCCCGCCTGCCGAAGGACGTTCAGGCACGCATCCAGTTGGTGCCGGAATGGACCAAGGACGAAGTCGTGTTCGATGCCGTGCTGCACCATGGCGATTCGGACCAGCTGCGCGCGGTATGCCAGCAAGTGGCCAAGCGTGCCGGGGCTATCGTTGGTGTACAGGGCTTGTCCCATGGCGAAACCAACATCGCCCTGGAGCGCCTGGTGATCGAGCGTGCGCTGAGCGTGAACACCGCTGCGGCGGGGGGGAACGCCAGCTTGATGACCATCGGCTGATAAAAACGGGCGCCTGCAACGGGCGCCCTTTTTTTGCGGGGCGGTCCCGGCACCGATCATCATTCTGTTGCAGCAGATTTCACTACCAAATCAATGGTTTGCAAAGCGGTAACATCTGCTGATGACAGCAGGAGCTACCGTGTTGCAGATCCCCCGCAAACCCAACCACCTCGTCGACCATCCCTCAGGCGGCGCGGTATTCGGCGTGATACCGGCAATCCGACGCTTCGGATTCAACGAAGGCCTTATCTATCTCCGCAGTGGTGAACACCGCATGGGCCATGGCAAGCTACCTGTGGGTTTCGGCGTTAGGCACATCTGGGAAGGCAAAGAGCAGGAGTTGAAGAAACGCGGCTGCATAGCTATCGAGCACGTACCCCAATTTGTAGCCAGTCTGATCTTGCTCGGCACGCAGATCTACCATGACCCGGCGCATCCTCGAGCTGACATGAAAAGGATTACACTGCTGCGCACATCCGACGGCACGCTGGTGCTGGAGCCTCGTCTCGGGGATCGCCACCTTGGCTTCCATTATTCGGTAGTTACTTGGACGCCCCGGTCGGACGCAAGAGGCATTCAAGTGGGGGAAATAGAAAGGATGTGGCAGACAAGATAAAGGCGACCTGCAGGTCGCCTTTATTTAAATAGTGAGGGTAGTCGCAGCAATTCTTTAGCTTCGAGACGCGTTCACGCATCTATTGGGTCAGAACCCAGCCGAATCATTAGCCCAAAGGCCTATCAACTGTCCCTACGTCAGTGAGTACCAGTTTCACTGCTGCCGAAAGTCCGGGGGGCCGATACTGGAAAGCCAAGCCCGAAAATGCGCATTTGCAGTCCTCCCTGCCATTCTTGCCCACCCCCCTTGCCCTGTCAACCGCCACGGGGTAGAGGCTGACGTTGCACCATCACCCTCATCAATCTTGCTACCCCTGAGCCATATCGCCCCCTAGACTCGGCCTACCCCTAATCTGGTAGGCCGCCATGTCCGAGACCCTCCTCAGCGCCCGCAACCTGGCTTTCGAGCTCTACGAAGTGCTCGACGCCCTCAGCCTGACCCAACGCGAGCGCTTCGCCGAGCACAACCGCGAAACCTTCGATGCCGCCATTGGCACAGCCCGCAGCATTGCCGAGAAGTATTTCGCGCCGCACAACCGCAAGGCCGACGAGAACGAGCCGCGCTACGAGAATGGCGCCGCGGTACTGATTCCCGAGGTGAAGCCTGCGGTGGATGCGTTTCTGCAGGCGGGCTTCCTGAACGCCGCAAGGTCGTTCGAGGACGGCGGCATGCAATTGCCAACCCTGCTGTCCCAAGCCTGCTTCGCCCACTTCCAGGCGGCCAACGCCGGCAGCACTTCCTACCCGTTCCTGACCATGGGCGCCGCCAACCTGATCGAGAGCTTCGGCAGCGAAGAACAGAAACAACGCTTTCTGCAGCCGATGATCGAAGGCCGTTTCTTCGGCACCATGGCCTTGACCGAGCCCCACGCGGGCTCGTCCCTGTCGGATATCCGCACCCGCGCCGAACCGGCGGATGATGGCAGCTACCGACTCAAGGGCAACAAGATCTTCATTTCCGGCGGCGATCACCCGCTGTCGGAGAATATCGTGCACCTGGTGCTGGCCAAGCTGCCCGACGCGCCACCTGGCGTTAAAGGGATTTCGCTGTTCATCGTGCCCAAGTTCCTGGTCAACGATGACGGCAGCCTTGGCCCCCGCAACGATGTGCTGCTGGCGGGGCTGTTCCACAAGATGGGTTGGCGCGGGACTACGTCCACGGCGCTGAACTTTGGCGATGCCGGTCATTGCGTGGGTTACCTGGTAGGCAAACCACACCATGGCCTGAGCTACATGTTCCAGATGATGAATGAAGCGCGCATCGGCGTGGGCATGGGGGCGGTGATGCTCGGTTATGCCGGTTACCTCTACTCGCTGGAGTATGCCCGGGAACGGCCCCAAGGCCGCTTGCCTGATGCCAAGGACCCCGCCACCGCACCGGTGGCGATCATCAACCACGCCGACGTCCGGCGCATGCTGCTGACCCAGAAGGCCTATGTGGAGGGCGCCTTCGACCTGGGCCTGTATGCGGCACGGCTGTTCGATGACAGCCTGACCGGCGAAACCGAAGGCGCGCAGCGTCAAGCCCAGGAACTGCTGGACCTGCTGACCCCCATCGTCAAATCGTGGCCATCGGAGTTCTGCCTGAAAGCCAACGAACTGGCCATCCAGATTCTCGGTGGGCACGGTTACACCCGTGAATACCCGGTGGAGCAGTACTACCGCGACAACCGCCTGAACCCTATCCACGAGGGCACCCATGGCATCCAGTCCCTGGACCTTCTGGGCCGCAAGCTGGCCCAGAATGGCGGGGCGGGGCTCAAGCACCTGATGCGCTTGATCACCGGCACCTGCGAGCGCGCCCAGGCACACCCTGAACTGACTGCCCTGCGCCAGCCATTGGAACAGTTGCTCGGCGCCTTGCAGGGCGTGACCCTGGGGTTGCTGGGGGAACTGGCCAATGGGCAGATCACCGAGACCCTGGCCAACTCCGCGCTTTACTTGAAGGTGTTCGGCCACACCGTGATCGGCTGGCGCTGGCTGGAACAGGCGATCCGCGCGCAGGAAGGGTTGGCCGCAGGCAATGCTGCCGACGCCGACTTCTATCACGGCAAACTGCAAGCCGCGCGGTACTTCCTGACCTGGGAAGTGCCTGCTTGCCACCATGACCTGCACCTGCTGAAAACCCGTGACGATACCTGCCTGGGCATGCAGCAAGACTGGTTCTGACCCACATTTCGCGACCTGCGGGACAGGGCGCCAGCTCGGGAACGAGGCGACGCGGTGGACCTGCAATCACGCGGTGGCCGTTTCCAGCGAAGAAGCTTTTTGACATGGGTACATTTGCACAGGTTAGAATCCCTTGGCACGCGGCCTGCATGAAGCAGGTCGTTTCGCCATATCAGTTTTAGGGAGTACTGCCTTTGAATGCGACGACCATCAACAGCCTGTTCTTGATCGGCGCGTTGCTGGTGGGTGCTAGCATTCTGGTCAGTTCCCTGTCCTCCCGCCTCGGTATCCCTATTCTGGTGATCATCCTGGCGGTGGGCATGGCCGCCGGCGTCGACGGCGGCGGTATCATCTTCGACAACTACCCCACGGCCTACCTGGTCGGCAACCTGGCGCTGGCCGTGATCCTGCTCGACGGCGGCCTGCGAACGCGGGTGGCCAGTTTCCGCGTGGCGTTGTGGCCTGCCTTGTCATTGGCGACTGTGGGGGTACTGATTACCACGGGCCTGACCGGCATGATGGCTGCCTGGCTGTTCAACCTGAACATCATCCAGGGCTTGCTGATCGGCGCCATCGTCGGTTCCACGGATGCCGCTGCGGTGTTCTCGCTGCTGGGCGGCAAGGGCCTGAATGAGCGGGTTACCGCCAGCCTCGAAATCGAATCGGGCAGCAATGACCCCATGGCGGTGTTCCTCACCGTGACCCTGATCGACATGCTCGCCAGCCACCAGACCGGCCTGCACTGGAGCCTGCTGGGGCACCTGGTCCAGGAATTCGGCATCGGCGCCATCATCGGCCTGGGGGGCGGCTGGCTGATGCTTCAACTGGTCAACCGCATCCACCTGGCAGGCGGCCTTTACCCCATCCTGGTGATCGCCGGTGGCCTGGTAGTGTTCGCCCTGACCAACGCCCTGCACGGCAGCGGCTTCCTGGCCGTCTACCTGTGTGGCCTGGTGATGGGCAACAAGCCCATTCGCAGCCGCCACGGCATCCTGCACATGCTCGACGGCATGGCCTGGCTGGCGCAGATCGGCATGTTCCTGGTATTGGGCCTGCTGGTTACCCCCCACGACTTGCTGCCCATCGCCCTGCCCGCCCTGGCCTTGGCGCTGGGCATGATCCTGGTGGCGCGGCCACTGTCGGTATTCGTCGGCCTGCTGCCGTTCAAGGCCTTCCATGGCCGTGAGAAAGCCTTCATTTCGTGGGTTGGCCTGCGCGGCGCAGTCCCCATCATTCTGGCGGTGTTTCCCTTGATGGCCGGGCTTCCGGACGCCCAGCTGTACTTCAACCTGGCGTTCTTCATCGTGCTGGTGTCGCTGCTGGTGCAAGGCACCAGCCTGCCGTGGGTAGCCAAGTTGCTGAAGGTGACGGTTCCGCCTGACCCGGCGCCCATTTCCCGCTCGGCGCTGGAGGTGCATGTCACCAGTGAGTGGGAGTTGTTCGTGTACAAACTCGGCGCCGAGAAATGGTGCATCGGCTCCCCCCTTCGCGAGCTGAAAATGCCCGAGGGCACCCGTATCGCCGCCCTGTTTCGGGGTCAGGAACTGCTCCATCCGTCGGGTAGTACGGTATTGGAAGTGGACGATCTGCTCTGCGTGATCGGCCATGAACACAATTTGCCAGCACTCGGAAAGCTCTTCAGCCAGGCGCCGCAGCGCGGCCTGGATTTGCGTTTCTTCGGCGACTTCGTGCTCGAAGGGGACGCAGAACTGGGGCCTGTAGCGGCGTTGTACGGTTTGCAGCTCGACGGCCTCGACCCGCAGATGCACCTGAGCCAGTTCATCATGCAGAAGGTTGGCGGCGCGCCAGTGGTCGGTGACCACGTGATATGGCACAACACAATCTGGACAGTCGCGGTCATGGACGGGAACAAGATCCAGAAAGTGGGCGTCAAATTGCCCGAAGGAAGCCGCCCGGGTCCCGGACTCTTCCTCTAAACTGCCATTCTTCTTCGAGCTGTACGACTTCTACCTATGCCCTCACTGCGCTCATTTTTCTCCGCAGCCCTGCTTGGGCTGTGCCTGACCGTCACCGCTGTCCAAGCGGCCGACCCACCCACCAGCGAAGCGGTGCAGCAGAGCATCGACAAGATCGCCGACCGCAAACTGTCCGATGCCGACCAGAAGGCGCTGCAACAGGTACTGGAACAGACCCTGGCGTTTCTTTCCAGCCGTGACGACAGCAATAACCAGTTGCCGGCGCTCAAGAAGCAGCTGAGCGAAGCCCCGCAAGTCATCGCCGAGAACCAGCACGAGCTGACCAAGCTCAAGGCCTCCAAACCGGTGCCAGTGGCCCAGCGGTACGCCAACCTCTCGGTGCCGCAGCTCGAACAACTGCTCAATGAGCGCGGCGCCCAGCAGGGCGAGCTGCAAAAGCAACTGACCGAAGCCAACAGCCTGAGCATCACCGCCCAGACCCGCCCCGAGCGCGCCCAGACCGAGATCAGCAACAGCCAGGCACGCATCGCGCAGATCAACGGTATCCTCAAGGCCGGCAAAGACAACGGCAAGGTCATCTCCGCCGACCAGCGCAACCAACTGCTGGCCGAGCAAGCCTCGATCAACGCGCTGGTCTCCCTGCGCCGCCAGGAACTGGCCGGCAACACCCTGTTGCAGGACCTGGGCAACAGCCAGCATGACCTGGTGATCGAGAAGATCGGCCGCGTCAGCCAGGAGATCCAGGACCTGCAGTCGCTGATCAACGACAAGCGCCTGGCCCAGTCCCAGGAGACGGTCACCCAGCAGTCCATCGAAGCCCAGAAGGCCGGCGGCAGCAGCGTGCTGGCCACCGAGAGTGCCACCAACCTCAAGCTGTCCGACTACCTGCTCAAGAGCACCGACCGCCTCAATGACCTGACCCAGCAGAACCTGCACACCCAGCAGCAACTGGACAGCGTGACCCAGAGCGACCAGGCGCTGGACGAGCAGATCAACGTACTCAAGGGCAGCCTGTTGCTGTCCAAGATCCTCTATAAGCAGAAGCAGGCCCTGCCGCACCTCAAGGTGGACCGCAACCTGGCGGACGAAATCGCCGACATTCGCCTGTACCAGTTCGAGGTCAACCAGCAGCGCGAAGCGCTGAGCAGCCCCACCGCCTATGTCGACGGGCTGATCGCCGCCCAGCCGCCGGAAGATGTCACCCCGCAACTGCGCAAGCAACTGCTGGACCTGGCCATTACCCGCAGTGACCTGCTGGAACGCCTGAACCGTGAACTCAGCGCGCTGCTCAACGAGTCCATCACGCTGCAACTGAACCAGAAACAGCTGCTGACCACCGCCCAGAGCCTGCGCGCCACCCTGGACGAGCAGATGTTCTGGATCCCCAGCAACAAGCCGCTGGACCCGGACTGGCTGGAAAGTGCGCCGGCGCACCTGAAAAAACAGGTCGCCACCCTGCCATGGGCTTCCAGCCTCAGCGAACTGGCCGATGGCCTGGTGCAGCGCCCGCTATTCTTCGTGCCCCTGCTGTTGCTGATCGGCGTGCTGCTGTGGCGCCGCAGCTACCTGCACAACCGCCTGAACCGCGTGCACAAGGACATCGGCCACTTCAAGCGTGATAGCCAGTGGCACACGCCGCAGGCCTTGCTGGTCAACGTGCTGTTGGCCATACCCGTGGGGCTGGGCCTGGCGCTGTGCGGGTTGGCCCTGCAGCTCGATGCCCGGGGCCAGAACGCCAGCCTCGGCTCGGCCTTGCTGCAAATGGCCCAGGCCTGGCTGGTGTTCTACACCGCTTACCGAATACTGGCGCCGGGCGGCGTGGCCGAGGTGCACTTTCGCTGGGAAAAGGCCCAGGTCGAATTCCTGCGCAACTGGGTACGACGCCTGGGCATCGTGGTCATGGCCCTGGTGGCCATCGTGGCGGTCGCGGAACTGCAACCTTCGGCGCTGGCCGACGACGTCATCGGCATCGCCGTGGTACTGACCTGCTATGCCCTGATGGCCTGGCTGCTCAGCCGCCTGCTGATCAGCAGCCCCACCCACCGCAATACCTCGCTGTTCCGCAAGGCCGTTGGCGTAGCGTTCACTGCCCTGCCGGTGGCGCTGTTCATGGCCGTGTGCTTCGGCTATTACTACACCGCCCTGAAGCTGACCGACCGGCTGATCGGCACCCTGTACCTGCTGATGCTATGGCTGGTGATCGAAGCCGCCTTTGTGCGCGGCCTCAGCGTTGCCGCACGGCGCCTGGCCTACCAGCGCGCCCTGAGCAAGCGCCAGGCCGCCAAGGAAAGCGGCGACGGTGAGATTCCGATAGAAGAACCCACCCTGGATATCGAACAGGTCAACCAGCAGTCCCTGCGCCTGATCCGCCTGGCACTGATGGGTGTGTTCATCGCCGGTCTGTACTGGGTATGGTCGGACCTGATCAGCGTGTTCGCCTACCTGGACAACGTTACCCTCTACGAATACAGCAGCGGCACCGGCGCCACCATGAGCATGGTGCCCATCAGCCTGGGCGACCTGCTGGGGGCACTGATCATCGTCGGCATCACCGTGGCCCTGGCCGGCAACTTGCCGGGCCTTCTGGAAGTACTGGTGCTGTCACGGCTGAACCTGGCCCAGGGCAGCGCCTACGCCACCACCACGCTGCTGTCCTACGTGATCATCGGTATCGGCTTCGTCTCGGCGCTGTCGACCCTGGGGGTCAGCTGGGACAAGCTGCAATGGCTAGTGGCGGCGCTGTCGGTAGGCCTGGGTTTCGGCATGCAGGAGATCTTCGCCAACTTCATCTCCGGCATCATGATCCTGTTCGAACGCCCAGTGCGCATCGGCGATACCATTACCATCGGCAGCCTGTCGGGCACGGTGAGCAAGATCCGCATACGCGCCACCACCATCACCGACTTCGACCGCAAGGACATCATCGTCCCAAACAAGACCTTCATCACCGGGCAACTGATCAACTGGTCGCTGACCGACACCATCACCCGGGTCACCCTGAAACTGGGCGTGGACTATGGCTCGGACCTGGACCTGGTGCGCGCCTTGCTGCTCAAGGGTGCCCAGGAAAACCCGCGGGTGCTCAAGGATCCCGGCCCCAGCGTGTACTTCCTGAACTTCGGCGAAAGCACCCTGGACCACGAACTGCGCATGCACGTGCGTGACCTGGGTGACCGCAACCCGGTGCTCGACGAGATGAACCGCTACATCAACCGCGAGTTCAAGAAGAACAACATCAACATCTCGTTCCGGCAGATGGAGGTGTACCTGAAGAACACCCAGGGCCAGGAATTCAAGATGGTGCCGGTGGACAAGGTTGACGAGCAATTGCTGCCTACCACCCAGGGCCAGGCGAAAACCCGACCCGAGCCGCCCGACACTCATCTGGACTGACTGGACGCAACCGCCATACCCCAGCAGAATGCTTGGACATTCTGCTGGAGATGGCCGTTGAAAGCCCTCGACGAACTGACCTTCGATAACCGCTTCGCCCGCCTGGGCGACGCGTTCTCAACCTCGGTACTGCCCGACCCCATCGACAACCCGCGCCTTGTGGTAGCGAGCGACGCTGCCATGGCGTTGTTGGACCTCGAGCCTACCGAGGCCCATTCGCCGGTGTTTGCCCAACTGTTTGGCGGCCACAAGCTGTGGGCCGAAGCCGAGCCGCGGGCGATGGTCTACTCCGGCCACCAGTTCGGCGGCTACAGCCCGCGCCTGGGCGATGGCCGCGGGCTGCTGCTGGGCGAGGTCTACAACCAGGCTGGCGAGCATTGGGACCTGCACCTCAAGGGCGCCGGACTGACCCCCTACTCGCGCATGGGCGATGGCCGCGCGGTGCTGCGCTCCTCGATCCGCGAGTTCCTGGCCTCCGAAGCCTTGCACGCCCTGGGCATCCCCAGCAGCCGCGCGCTGTGCGTGATCGGTTCCGATACCCCGGTGTGGCGCGAAACCCAGGAGCGGGCGGCCATGCTGCTGCGCCTGGCGCCCAGCCATGTGCGCTTCGGCCACTTCGAGTACTTCTACTACACCAAGCAGCCGGAGCAGGCCAAGGTGCTGGGCGAGCACGTACTGGCCATGCACTTCCCCGAGTGCCTGGAGCAGCCCGAGCCGTACCTGGCCATGTTCCGCACCGTGGTGGAGCGCAACGCCGAGCTCATCGCCAAATGGCAAGCCTATGGTTTCTGCCACGGGGTCATGAACACCGACAACATGTCGATCCTGGGCATCACCTTCGACTTCGGGCCGTATGCCTTCCTGGACGACTTCGACGCCGGTTTCATCTGCAACCACTCCGACCACGAAGGGCGCTACAGCTACAGCAACCAGGTGCCCATCGCCCACTGGAACCTCAGCGCCCTGGCCCAGGCCCTGACGCCGTTCATCAGCGTGGAAGCGCTGCGCGAGACCCTGGAACTGTTCCTGCCCCTGTACGAGGCCCAGTACCTGGACCTGATGCGTCGGCGCCTGGGCTTTACCCGCGCGGACGACGGCGACAAGGCCATGGTCGAAGCCCTGCTGCGGCTGATGCAGAACAGCGGCGTGGACTTCCACCTGTTCTTCCGCCGCCTGGGTGACCAGCCGGCTGCGCAGGCGGTGGCGGTGTTGCGTGACGACTTTGTCGACCGCGAAGGTTTCGACCGCTGGGCGGCAGGTTACGTGGCGCGGGTGGAGGGCGAAACAGCGAATGAACAGCGCACCGCGCGCATGCACGCGGTGAACCCGCTGTACGTGCTGCGCAACTATCTGGCGCAAAACGCCATTGATGCCGCGCAAAAAGGCGACTACGAAGAAGTCCGCCGCCTGCACACCGTGCTATCCCGGCCGTTCGACGAACAGGCGGGCATGGAGGCATATGCGCAGCGGCCGCCGGAGTGGGGCAAGCATCTGGAGATCAGTTGTTCTTCCTAGAGGAACACTTCGGCTGACACCTTGAATCGGATAGATAGCGCCCGGATCTGACGAAGGTTGAGTTGACGCTTGCCATTGAGGATTTCAGAGATCACCGATTGGCTGCCGACCTCAGGCAAATCACTCTGCTTGAGGTGATGCTGGTCTAGCAAAAACCTGAGGACCTCGCTCCCCGGCGCCTTTGGCATGGGGCGGTGTTCGCGATCATAGGCGGCGACAAGGTCGCCCATGTGGTCGACCAGCCCGGACAAGGGGTGGTTCTCGTCACTACCGGTCAGCGCCAACAGCTCGTCCAATGAAGCTACAAGTGCGTCGTAGTCTTGCTCCGACGCCGGCTTTGCCAGCAATGGCGACAGTAAGTGCCAATGCTCGGTGGCGAACTTGATCGAAGGGTTCAAAACGCCTCCTCCTTCCACTTGCCCTTTGAATACCGGGCGTGGTCCAGTATGGACCGAATATAGATACGCTGACTGCGATACCTGACGATCGCGATCAGCCTCAGCTTGTTGCCGCCGATGTCAAATACGTGCAAGTCGCCAACCTTGTCCGTTGCCGGGAAACTCCCTTTCATTGCCGCGAAATCTTCCGGGCAAACGCCTTTCATTAAACGGTACCAAGCATCCAAAGCTGCGGCGGCGCGAGGCCAATGCTCTTTAGCCTGCCAAATACGCTTCTCACTGATAACGTGCATTCCACGTCCGCATCGCATTTTGCTATGCGAGTAACGATGGCACAACTCATAAAATAGCAAAATGCGATATTTCTTGGTCGGATGTAGGATTGGTCCTGGATTCCAACAGTCGAAGACAGGGGTAGAATGAACCACACTCCAGCCTGAGGACGCATTCATGCCCGACCCCCTGGTTATCCCCTGCCCCCACTGCAACGGTCTCAACCGCATCCCCGCCGAGCGCTTGGGCGACTCGCCCAAGTGCGGGCGCTGCAAGGGTGAGGTGATTTTGGACAAACCCTTCGACTTGACCCAGGGCGACTACGCCAGCCAGGTCAAGGGTGATCTTCCGTTGCTGGTGGATGTATGGGCGCAGTGGTGTGGGCCGTGCAAGTCCTTCGCCCCCATCTTCCAGCAGGCCGCTACCCAACTCGGTGGTCGCTGCCGCCTGGCCAAACTGGACAGCGAGGCCAATCAGCAACTGGCCGGGCAGTTGGGCATTCGTTCGATCCCCAGCCTGATCCTGTTCAGGAATGGCCGCGAAGTAGCGCGCCAGAGCGGTGCGCTTCCGCTACCCCAGCTGTTGGCCTGGCTGAAGTCCCAAGGGATCTAAGCGGCAGGATTTTCCAGCAGGTGGTGCAACTCGACGAACTGCAGGGTCAGCTTGTGCCGCGGGTCCAGATGGATCAACGGCATGCTCGCCTGGTGCGATTCGCGCATGCGCACCGAGCTGTTGAGGTATACCGGCAGCACCGGCAAGCCTTCGGCGATGAGTTCGTCGAGCATCTGCTGTGGCAGGCTGGCGCGAGCCTGGAACTGGTTGACGACAATACCTTCCACTTCCAGGTCTTCATTGTGGTCGTCGCGCAGTTCGCCGATCTCGGCGATCAGGCCATACAGCGCCTGGCGAGAGAAGCTGTCGCAGTCAAACGGGATCAATACCCGGTCGGCTGCGATCAAGGCGGACACCGCATAGAAGTTCAGCGCCGGCGGCGTGTCGATGTAGATGCGGTCGTAATCTTCGGCGATCTCGTCCAGCAGCTTTCGCAGCTTGTTGATCTTGTGCTTGGCCTCGAGCTTGGGCTGCAGGTCTGCCAGCTCGGCCGTGGCGGTGACCACGTGCAGGTTGTCGAAGGGGGTCTCGTAGATGTCCACGGTGTTCTTCTTGGCAAACGGCCCGGACGACAGGGTCTGCTTGAAGAAGTCGGCGATGCCCATGGGGATGTCCTCGCCCGTCAGCCCGGTCAGGTACTGGGTTGAGTTGGCTTGTGCATCCAGGTCGATCAACAGGGTGCGATAGCCCTCCTGCGCGCTGACAGCTGCCAGATTGCAGGCAATGCTCGACTTGCCTACGCCACCTTTCTGATTGAACACCACGCGCCGCATGGGAAGACCTCCGTGTTCCAGTGAATGGGCCAGTGTAGATGCCTTGTCCGGGCATTAGCCAGCACCTTTGGATCAGAGGGTTCCTACCTTTCTTTAGGAAGCGACCGCCTATGCGCAACAGTCCCGTCCCCTTAAGGTTCGCCGTCGCTGGCCGACATACACCTCCGCGATCAGGGCATTTTGCTATCATGGGCCTGCTTTGTATCGCGATTGCAACGCAAAAAACAAAGCACGACCGTCTGTAATGTTTTGTAGCCCACATGTAACCAATGTTTGCTACTAACACGCCTCATCCGGATAATGCGCGCCACTCAAAAGCTGCGCCATTGCATGGTGAACCGCAGAAGCGAGTCGACTCCCATGGAATGGCAGCCCGAAAGGGCGGGAATGAACCGTAAACGTGATCAACTTCAACATCGCACAATGGCGAGCCTGGGCGCCGGGCCTGAGCTCGGGCGACGACTGGCGCCAGTGGTGCCAGGCCCCACGCCCGCTGGCGGCCAGCGATACAGCCGCTGACGTGTCCTTCCTGCCGGCCATGCAGCGCCGGCGCCTCGGGCGCCTGGCACGCATGGCCTTCCACGTGGGCTGGCCACTGGCCGAAGGCCGCGCGCCCATGCCGCTGGTGTTCATGTCGCGACACGGTGAAACGCCGCTGACGCTCGACATTCTTCGTGACCTGGCCGCAGGCGAACCATTGTCGCCCACCCAGTTCAGCCTGTCGGTGCACAATGCGGTGATTGGCCTGTGGTCGATCCTGCGGGGCGAAACCAGCGAAATGACTGCCCTGGCAGCCGCGGGCGATGGCCTCGAGCACGGCCTGGTCGAGGCTGCGGCCCTGTTGAACGACGGTGCCGAGGCGGTGCTGCTGGTCATCAGCGAAGAACAACCGCCCCCGGCCTACGCCGAGTGGATCACCGACATACCGTTTTCCTACGCCGTGGGCCTGGTCGTCACCCCGGGTGATGACTGGAGCCTGGCGCTGTCGCCTGCCCCGGCGGCCGATGCCCCCCCAACCTCCCCGTGGCCCCATGCGCTGAACCTGCTGCGCGCCCTGGCCACCGAGCAACCTCACTGCCACCACGTATGGAAACGACGCGCATGGAACTGGCAACGCAACCACTGAGCAAGGCCCGTGATGCCAGGCTCTGGCGCCTGCTTGCCACGGCCACCAGCTTCGCCCTGTTCGGGCTGGGCGGGCTGTGCCTGCGCCTGGTGATCTTCCCGCTGCTGGCGTTGATACCCGGTAGCGCTACGGCCCACCGCCAGCGGGCGCGGGGCATGGTCAGCCGGTTGTTCTGGCTGTTCATTCGCTTCATGGCTCGCACCGGCGTGCTTACCTACCATATAGAAGGTGCCGAACGCCTGGGACGCCCGGGGCAGATGATCATCGCCAACCACCCATCGCTGATCGACGTGGTGTTCCTGATCGGCCTGGTGCGCGAAGCCAACTGCGTGGTCAAGCAAAGCCTCTGGCAGAACCCCTGCACCCGCGGGCCCGTGCGCGCGACCGGCTACATCAGCAACGACGGCAGCATGGAAATGCTCGACACCGCCGTGCACGCGCTGGAACAGGGGCAGACCCTGATCATCTTTCCCGAAGGGACCCGCACCCAGCCCGGCCAACCGCCGTGCTTTCACCGTGGCGCGGCCGCCATCGCCCTGCGCGGCGCCCAGGTCATCACCCCGGTGACCATACGGGTCAGCCCCACCACGCTGACCAAAGCCGAGCCCTGGTACCGCATTCCCGCGCAGCGCGTGCATTTCAGCCTGCGCGTGGGTGCCGACATCGACCCACAGGCATTCGCCGCGAAGGGGCCGGCCCCGAAGGCTTCCCGCGCGCTGAACGACCATCTGCACCATTACTTCAACAAGGAGCTCGCTTCAGATGAGCGCTCTGCACCCTGAACTGAACCACGAAATAAAGCTGCTGATCATCGAGGCCCTGGGCCTGGAAGACATCAGTGCCCAGGACATCGGCGACGAGCAGACACTGTTCAACGAAGGCCTGGGCCTGGACTCGGTCGACGCCCTGGAACTGGGCCTGGCCATCCAGAAGCGCTTCGGCATCAAGATCGACGCCGATGCCAAGGACACCCGTAACCATTTCACCAACGTGGCCAGCCTCGCGGCTTTCGTCACTGCAAAAAAGGCGGCGTGAGGCAACACCATGCAAACTCGTGAAGACATCTTCAATACCCTGCGCGACGCCCTGGTCGAACTGTTCGAACTGGAACCCGAGCGCGTCACCCTCCAGGCCAACCTGTACCAGGACCTGGAAATCGACAGCATCGATGCGGTGGACCTGATCGACCACATCAAGCGCAAGACCGGCAAGAAGATCGCCGCCGAGGAATTCAAGGCCGTGCGCACCGTCGATGACGTGGTTGAAGCCGTGTACCGCCTGGTCAACGCCGCCGCATGAAGCAACTGATTGGCCTGGGCCTGTTGCTGGCCGGCCTGCTGTACCCCTTCGCGGTGTATTTCGGCATGGAGCACTTCGCCCCCTGGCAATTCGGGCTGCTGCTGGGTTGCCTGTGGCTAGGCCGCGCCCTGACCGGCGAACGCCGGGCGGCGAACCTGTGCATGGCGGTTGCGGCCATCGGCTTCTGCCTGCTGCTGGCGGCGTTCGACAACCCGCGCCTGTTGCGCTGGTACCCGGTGTTGATCAGCGCCTGCCTGCTGGCACTGTTCAGCCTCAGCCTGCGCTACGGCATGCCGGTGGCCGAGCGCCTGGCACGGCTGCGCGAACCAGAGCTGCCGCCAGTGGCTGTCGCCTATACCCGCAAGGTAACCCAGGCCTGGAGCCTGTTTTTCCTGGCCAACGGCCTGATGGCCGCGGCGCTGACCCTCTGGGCACCGCTGAGCTGGTGGACACTGTACAACGGCCTGCTCGCCTACGGCCTGATGGGCCTGCTGTTTGCCGCCGAGTGGCTGATTCGACAACGCGTGAGAGGCCGTGCATGAACTGGATTCCCCTTGAGCACCTGCTGCTCGAGCAAGGCCCGAACCGCCAAGTGACCTTTGCCCCGGCGCTCGACCGCCAGCAACTGCGCGGTCAAGCGCTGGCCCTGGCCGCAGGCCTGCAGGCCAGGGGCGTCAAGCGCGTGGCCATTTACCTGGAAGATGCCGGCGAGCTGGCCATCGCCTTGCTCGGTGCCTGGCGCGCAGGCGCGAGTGTACTGCTGCCTGCAGACCTGCAACCCCAGACGCGACAACGCTGGGCTGCTGACGTCGACTTATGGATAACCGACGCCGAAGCACCCTTGGCTGAGCTATACGCCGATCCATTGCCGGGCACCGCCCTGGATCTGGACCTGACCCGTCTGAGCCTGTGTACCTCCGGCTCCAGCGGTGCGCCCAAGCGTATCGACAAGACCCTGCGCCAGCTTGCCAATGAAGTGCAGGCCCTGGAAACCTTGTGGTCTGCCGACCTGGGCGACGCCTGCATGATCGGCAGCGTCGCTACCCAGCACATCTATGGCCTGCTGTTTCGCGTGCTGTGGCCGTTGTGTGCCGGGCGGCCATTCCTGCGCCGGCAATTGCCGTTCACCGAAGACCTGCAGCGCCATAGCCGCGAGCATGGCGAATTTGCCTGGGTGACCAGCCCGGCGTTGCTCAAGCGCATGGGTGACAACCTCGACTGGGCCGCCATGAGCGCGGTCAAGCGCGTGTTCTCTTCCGGCGGCGCGCTGCCGGAGCAGGCCGCCAGTCAGTTGGCCGAGCGCATCGGCCAGCGCCCCACCGAAATCCTCGGCAGTTCGGAAACCGGTGGCATCGCCTGGCGCCAGCGCGACAGCCTGTGGCAGGCGTTCGCCGACATTCGCCTGAGCCAGAACACCGAAGGCGCCCTGTGCATCGAGTCGCCTTACCTGCCGGCCGGCCATGTGGAACACACCGCCGACGCCGCCGAATTTGCCAACGATGGCCGTTTCACCCTGCTGGGCCGCCTGGACCGCATCGTCAAACTGGAAGAAAAACGCGTCTCCCTGCCCATGCTGGAACAGGCGCTGCTGGAACACCCCTGGGTGCAGGACGTGCGCCTGGGCGTGGTCCAGGGCGCCCGCGCCAGCCTGGGCGCCCTGCTGGCCCTGAGCGATGAAGGCCTGGCTGCCCTGCAGACCGGCGGCCGGCGCGCCCTCACCGAACAACTGCGCCAGCACCTGAGCGGCCACTGCGAAGCGCTGGCCCTGCCACGACGCTGGCGCCTGCTGCGCCAACTGCCCTTCAATAGCCAGGGCAAGCTGCCCCAAGCCCAGGTGGAAAGCCTGCTGCAAGCACCGCGGCCCAAGGTCCCGGAGATTGTCAGCCAAGGCCAGGAAGGCGATGAGTGGCACCTGCAACTGACCGTCCCGGTGGACCTGGCCTTCTTCAGCGGCCACTTCCCCACCGCGCCGGTGCTGCCAGGCGTGGTCCAGGTGGACTGGGCCTTGGCCCTGGGCCAGCAAGCCCTGCCACTGCCGCCCCGCTTCGCGGGCATGGAGGTGCTGAAGTTCCAGCAACTGGTGCGCCCCGGCGACCCACTGGCGCTGACCCTGCGCTACGACGCCGAGCGCGGCAAGTTGCACTTCGCCTACCGTCACAACGGCAAGCCCTGCTCCAGCGGGCGCATTCTGCTGGAGCCTGACCATGCATAAGCCTTGCGCCGTGATCCCGGTGTACAACCATGAGCTGGCAGTGCCCGCGGTCGTCGCCGAACTGCTCGACGCCGGCCTGCCCTGCGTGCTGGTGGACGATGCCAGCAGCCCGGCCTGCGCAACCGTGCTGCAACAACTCGCCTGCACCGAACAGGTGTGGCTGGTGCGCCTGCCGGTCAACCAGGGCAAGGGCGGCGCGGTCATGGCCGGTTTGCGCGAAGCCGCGCGGCTGGGCTTCAGCCACGCCCTGCAAGTGGATGCCGACGGCCAGCACGACCTGCAGGACATCGCCCGCTTCATCGGCGAGTCTCGCGAACATCCTCAGGCGCTGGTATGCGGCTACCCGCGGTACGACGCCAGCGTGCCCAAGGGTCGTCTGTATGCCCGATACCTCACCCATGTATGGGTGTGGATCAACAGTCTGTCGCTGCGCATTCCCGACTCCATGTGTGGCTTTCGCGTGTACCCGCTGCTCGCGACGCTGAGGTTGATCAACCGCGTGCAACTGGGCCGGCGCATGGATTTCGACCCGGAAATCCTGGTACGCCTGGCCTGGCAGAACCAGCCCATGCAATGGCTGCCCACCAAGGTGCATTACCCTCAGGACGGCCTGTCGCATTTTCGCCTGTTCCATGACAACGCACTGATCTCCAAGATGCACGCCAAGCTGTTCTTCGGCATGCTGCTGCGCCTGCCATTGATTCTCTGGCGCCGGTGGTTGCCGTGAGCGACCGCCAGCACTGGGCCGCCCATCAGGAGCGCGGCAGCTTCTGGCTGATGAAGCTCACCGCCTTTGGTGTGAAGGTACTGGGCCGGCGCCTGCTGAGCCCGATCCTGTACGGCATCGTGTTCTATTTCTTCCTGTTCGGCCGCCAAGCCCGTCGCAGCGCCTGGCAGTACCAGCAACGCCTGGCCACCTGGTCGGCGCAACCGCGCCTCCAGCCTGGGCACTGGCGGGTGTTCCGCCAGTTCATGGCCTTCGCCGACTCGCTGCTGGACAAGCTCGACATATGGAACGGCAAGCTGGCCATCGACCAGATCGAAATCGTCGATCCGGCCCTGCTGCGCACCCAACTGCGCGGTAGCCGTGGGCAGATGCTGGTGGGCGCGCATCTGGGGAACCTGGAAGTGTGCCGGGCCCTGGCCGAGCTGGGCGAGCAGGTAACCATGAACGTGCTGGTGCACACCAAGCATGCCGAACGCTTCAACCGCCTGCTGGGCGAGGCCGGCGCCAGTCACTTGCGGCTGATCCAGGTCAGCGAACTGGACCCGGCCATCATGCTGCAACTGAGCCAGCGCCTGGACCGTGGCGAGTGGCTGGCCATCGCAGGCGACCGCGTACCGTTGCATGGCGGCCGCCATGTACGGGTGGACTTTCTCGGCCACCCGGCCGCGTTCCCGCAAGGGCCATGGCTGCTGGCCGGGCTGCTCAAATGCCAGACCAACCTGCTGTTCTGCCTGAAGAGCAACGGCCGCTACCGGGTGGTCCTGGAGCCCTTCGCCGAGGCCATTCAATGGCGGCGCAGCGAGCGCGACCAGGTCATTGCCCACTGGGCCGGCCGTTACGCCGAGCGCCTGGGCCATTACTGCCTGCAGGCGCCGCTGCAATGGTTCAATTTCTACCCTTTCTGGAAGACCGATGACGACTCCACTGCTTGAGCCGGTAACCTTTGGCGAACACCCCCTGAGCATCGAAGCGCTGCTGGCCGTGGCCAACCGCCAGGTGCCCAGCCGCCTGCAGGACGATGCCGCCTACCGCGAACGCATCGCCAATGGCGCGCGTTTTCTCGACTCGCTGCTGGACAAGGAAGGCGTCATCTATGGCGTGACCACCGGTTACGGTGACTCCTGCGTGGTGGCCGTGCCGCTGGAGCATGTGGAGGCGTTGCCGCGCCACCTGTATACCTTCCATGGCTGCGGCCTGGGCAAGCTGCTGGGGCCACAGGCTACCCGCGCCGTGTTGGCCGCCCGACTGCAGTCGCTGTGCCACGGCGTGTCCGGGGTGCGCATCGAACTGCTGGAGCGCCTGCATGCCTTCCTTGAGCACGACGTGCTGCCGCTCATCCCCGAAGAAGGCTCGGTGGGCGCCAGCGGCGACCTGACCCCTCTGTCGTACGTGGCCGCCACCCTGTGTGGTGAACGCGAGGTGCTGTGGCGTGGCGAGCGCCACAGTGCCCTGGCGGTACACCGCGAGCTGGGCTGGGAGCCGCTGGTGCTGCGGCCCAAGGAAGCCCTGGCACTGATGAACGGTACGGCGGTGATGACCGGCCTGGCGTGCCTGGCCTACGCCCGTGCCGACTACCTGCTGAAACTGGCGACGCGCATCACGGCCCTCAACGTGGTGGCGCTGCAAGGTAACCCCGAGCACTTCGACGAGCGCCTGTTCGCCGCCAAGCCGCACCCAGGGCAGGTTCAGGTGGCCGCATGGCTGCGCCAGGACCTGGCCATCGACGCCCCCACCGCGCCGCTGCACCGCCTGCAGGACCGCTACTCCCTGCGCTGCGCCCCCCACGTGCTGGGCGTTCTGGCCGACAGCCTGGGCTGGTTGCGCGGTTTCATCGAGACCGAACTCAACAGCGCCAACGACAACCCGATCATCGACGCCGAAGCCGAACGGGTGCTGCATGGCGGCCATTTCTACGGTGGCCACATCGCTTTCGCCATGGACAGCCTGAAGAACCTGGTGGCCAACGTCGCCGACCTGCTGGACCGCCAACTGGCACTGCTGGTGGACACCCGCTACAACCACGGCCTGCCCAGCAACCTGTCCGGCGCCAGCGCCGAGCGGGCCATGCTCAACCATGGCTTCAAGGCCGTGCAGATCGGCGCCAGCGCCTGGACCGCCGAGGCCCTGAAGAACACCATGCCCGCCAGCGTGTTCTCGCGTTCCACCGAATGCCACAACCAGGACAAGGTGAGCATGGGCACCATCGCCGCCCGTGACGCCCTGCGCGTGCTGGAACTGACCGAACAAGTGGCCGCCGCCACCCTGCTGGCCGCCCAGCAAGGCGTGTGGTTGCGCGGCCGGACCACGGATGCCCGCCCACTACCGCCCGCCCTGGCCGCCATGCACCGGCAACTGGCTGAAGACTTCCCGCCGGTCATCGAAGACCGTGCCCTGGAAGGCGAACTGCGCCTGTGCCTGACCCGCATCACCGACCAACACTGGAGGCTGCATGCGTAGTCAAGGTGCACTGCACGCCGACACCGAGATACTGGTGCCGTTCTTCGACGTCGATACCATGCACGTGGTGTGGCACGGCCACTACGTGAAGTACCTGGAAGTGGCCCGTTGCACGCTGCTGGACCAGCTCGGCCACACCTACAACCACATGCTCGAATCCGGCTACGCCTGGCCGGTCATCGACCTGCAACTGCGTTACGTGCGCGGCGCCGTGTTCGGCCAGCGTCTGAACGTGCGCGCCAGCCTGGTGGAGTGGGAGAACCGCCTGAAGATCAATTACCTCATCAGCGATGCAGCCACCGGTGAACGCCTGACCCGCGCCAGCACCGTGCAGGTGGCTGTGGACATCACCACCCGCGAAATGCAGCTGGCCTCGCCGAAGGTGTTCATCGACGCCGTGCAGAGGTGCCTGCCATGCGCCGACTGATCCAGACCCTGGCGCTGATGCTGGTGGCCCTGCATGCCCAGGCGTTCGACCTGCACGAACTGAGCACGCAGATGGCCAAGCCCGCTGTTGTACGCGGCCCGTTCGTCCAGGAAAAACACCTGCGCGCCCTGCCCATGCCGCTCACCAGCCAGGGCAATTTCGTCCTCGCCCGCGACTTCGGCCTGCTGTGGCTGCTCAAGACACCGCTGCAACAGGACTACCGCATCAGCCCCAAAGGCATTGCCCGCCGCGACGCCCTGGGCTGGCAAATGCTGCCTGAGCGCAACGCCGGCAGTGAGCAGAACCGCCTGTTCTTCGCCGTGCTGCAAGGCGATACCAGTGCCCTGGAGCGTGACTTCGAGCTGCAACTGAGCGGCGACAGTCAGCATTGGCAATTGGCGCTGACGCCGCGTTCGCTTTTGCTCAAGCAGATCTTCACGCAGATCCGCATCAGCGGCGGGCCGTACGTGGAGCGCATCGAACTGAGCGAGACCCAGGGTGACAGCACCGTGCTGCGCATGCCCCAGAGCACCAGCGCAATGACCCTGACCGACGCGGAGCGCAAAGATTTTGTTCAATGAACGGCAACTGCCGCGCCTGTTCCTGCTGGTACTGCTGGCGGTAGTCGCGCTGGCGGCCTGGCAGTGGCACGGCCCCTCGCCGCTGTCGGCCAACCTCATGGAACTGGTGCCCGGCGGCGCTCCGGATGCCCTGGAACAACAGGCCGAACAGCGCATGCAGGAGCCGCTGAACCGCGAGTTGCTGGTGCTGGTGGGCCATGTAGACAAGCAGCAGGCTATCGCCCTGGCCCAGTCCCTGGCCAGCAAGTGGCAAGCCAGCGGGCTGTTCGAAAAAGTGCAATGGAACCTGCAGGCCGACCTGCCTGCGCTGCGCGAGGAACTGCTGCAAGGGCGCCTGTCGATGCTCGGCAACGCCGACCGTGAACAACTGGTCAGCCACCCTGACGACTTTATCCAGCAACGCCTGCGCAGCCTGTTCGACCCCTTCGCCGGTTTCAGCCTGGTGGCCAGCCAGGACGATTGGCTGGGCCTGACGGCACGCATCCAGAACAGCCAGCCGCACCACGGCAGTGTGCAACTGGACATCGGCAGTGGCGCGCTGCTGGCCGAGGCCGATGGCAAGCACTGGGTGCTGCTGCGTGCCCGCACCCTGGGTGATGCCTTCGACATGACCCTGCCGCTGAAGGTCGACGACCTGCTGAGCGCCGCCCGCACCCAGGCCGCCACGGCCAACGGCCAATTGCTGGCCGCCAGCGGTCTGCTCTACGCCGCCAACGGCCAGCGCCAGGCCTCGCGGGAAATCGCCTGGGTGGGTGGCGGGGCCACGGTCGGTATTCTGCTGTTGCTGCTGCTGGCATTCCGACGCTGGCGGGTGCTGCTGGCCTTTGTGCCAGTACTGGTGGGCATGCTGTTTGGTACCACCGCCTGTATTGCCCTGTTTGGCCACCTGCACGTGATGACCCTAGTGCTGGGCTCCAGCCTCATCGGTGTGGCCGTGGACTACCCGCTGCACTACCTGTCCAAAGCGTGGAGCCTGCGCCCCTGGCGCAGCTGGCCGGCGCTGCGCATCACCCTGCCCGGCCTGAGCCTGAGCCTGGCCACCAGTTGCATCGGTTACCTGGCCCTGGCGGCCACCCCGTTCCCGGCGCTGACCCAGATCGCCGCGTTTTCCGCCGCCGGCCTGGTGGGCGCCTACCTGACCGCCGTGTGCCTGCTACCGGCATTGCTCAAGGGCGTGGACCTGCAGCCCGCCCAATGGCCGCTGGCGTTGGCCCAACGCCTGGTAAACCTGCGCCAGGCCTTGCTGGCCCGCGTTGCGAGCCCCTGGTTGCTGGGCCTGCTGCTGGCATTCTGCGCAGGCGGCCTGTGGCAACTGACGGTCAAGAACGACATTCGCCAGTGGGTCGGCGCACCGCCGCGGCTGCTGGAAGAAGCCCAGGCCGTGGCGCGGATCACCGGTTACCAACCCACCAGCCAATTTTTCCTGGTGCAGGGCGCCGACGCCCAGCAGTTGCTGGCGCGCGAAGAAGCCCTGGACGCGCGCCTGGACGCGCTGGTGTCGATGAACAAGTTGCAGGGCTACCTGGGGCTGAGCCAGTTGCTCAACACGCCGGCCGAGCAACAGCAATTGCGCGACGCCCTCGGCCGGTTGCCCGAACACTGGCAGCCGCTATTGGCCCTTGGCGTACCGCAAGCCGCCTTGCGCGCAGAACTGGACCATCTGCAGGCGCTGCCTGATCAGAGCATCGACCAGGCGCTGGAAGGCCCGATCAGCGAGCCATGGCGGCCGCTGTGGCTGGGCGCCAACCCCCATGGCGTGGCGGCCATGGTCAGCCTGCAAGGGCTGACCAACAGCACCTTGCTGCAGGTGGTGGCCCAGGGCCTGCCCGGGGTGAAGCTGGTAGACCGTCTGGGCGCGTTGAATCAGGTATTCGCCGCTACCCAGGTCAGTGCAGCCGAGCTGAAGCTGTTGTCCTGCGTGCTGATCGTGCTGCTGTTGGTGCTGCCGTTCGGCCTGCGCGGGGCCTTGCGCATCGTCGCACTGCCGTTGTTGGCGGCCCTGTGCAGTCTGGCAAGCCTGGGCTGGCTGGGGCAACCGCTGACGTTGTTCAGCCTGTTCGGCCTGCTGCTGGTCACGGCCATCAGCGTCGACTACGCCATCCTCATGCGTGAACGCATCGGCGGTACCGCGGTGAGCCTGCTGGGTACGCTGCTGGCCGCCGCCACCACCTGGCTGTCGTTCGGCCTGCTGGCGGTGTCCAGTACGCCGGCGGTGAGCAACTTCGGCCTGTCGGTAAGCCTGGGGCTGGGGTTCAGCTTCCTGCTGGCGCCCTGGGCCGGCAGCCACGCCAAGGAGGCTCAGGCATGATCATCGCCTGTTTCTGGTTGCTGATCTTCGCCCTGTTTGCGCTGGCTACCCGGCTGGGTAGCCTGCTGGGCCTGATCCCGGTGGTCAGCCAATTGCTGCTGGCCACATTCGGCCTGCCACTGTTGATGGGGCTGTGGATCGAACCTCATTGGCAGCTCGACGGCGCCGCGCTGATTGCCCCCAGCTGGCTCAAGGCGCTTTACAGCCTGAGCTTCGCCCTGCTGCTGGGGCATATCCTCGGCGATGTGGGCCAGGCCCGGGTGGACAGTCAGAGCCTGAAGATCGCCCTGCCCAGCTTTGCCGTGCCCTTCGCCTGCGGTCTGGCCTGTGCGCACTGGCTGCTGCCGGCGCAACCGTGGCTGAGTACCCTGGCGGTGGGCCTGGTATTTGCCATCACCGCGATCCCGGTGCTGTACCTCTACCTGCGCCACATCGATTACCCGCCAGCGGCGCTGAGCCGGATGATTCAGGCGGCCATCGCCATCGACCTGGCCTGCTGGAGCCTGTTCGGCCTGGGCCAGGGCAGCCTGCACCTGAGCAGCCTGGCACTGCCGCTGCTGGGGGCCTGCGCGCCGTTGCTGCTGTTCGCCCTGCGCCTGCGCCAACCGTGGCCGTATGGCGCGCTGTTCCTGGCGCTGCTGGTAGCGGCCGAACACTACCGCCTGAACGCGCTGATTTTCGGCATCGGCTACCTCTTGTGCCTGAAACGCCTCAAGGTCGAGCTGAAACTGCCGCTAACTCCTTTCCTGGTCAAGACCGTGCAGAACGGCCTGGCGATACCGCTGATCATGACCTTCGGCATCATTCAGATCGACGTCCACGCCGCCCTGCAAGGCCTGGGCTGGCTGCCGCTGTGCGCTCTGCTGGCGCTGCCCATCGCCAGCAAGGTACTGGGCAACTGGCTGGGGCTGCGCTGGGCCACGCCGTCGTTCCCGGGCGCCAGCCGCTGGCGCGAGAGCCTGCTGCTGAATATCCGTGGCTTGAGCGAGATCGTCTTTCTCAACCTGCTGCTGCAACAACAACTGATCAGCCCGGCGCTGTATTTCGCGCTGATGCTGATGGGCCTGTTCGCCACGCTGCTACCGGCGCTGGCAGGCCTGCCCCGTATTCCACTGACAACTGCTCAACCTGCAAGGAGGCACCATGCCGAACACTGAGATGGAACAACGCCAGGTAGTGGTGATTGGCGCTGGGCCGTCGGGTGCCATCGCTGCCGCCCTGCTCAAGCGCCGTGGCCACGATGTGCTGATCATCGAGCGCCAGCAATTCCCGCGTTTTTCCATCGGCGAAAGCCTGCTGTCGCACTGCATCGACTTCATCGACGAAGCCGGCATGCTCGACGCCGTGCAGGCCGCTGGTTTCCAAGTGAAGAATGGCGCCGCCTTCGCCTGCGGCGGTGAGTACAGCGCTTTCGATTTCGGCGATACCTTCAGCAAGGGCCGGCCCACCACCTTCCAGGTACAGCGCGCCGACTTCGACAAGCTGCTGGCTGACCAGGCCGAACGGCAAGGAGTGGAAATCCGCTACGAACACGAGATCATCAATGCCGACGTCAGCGCTGCGCGCCCGGTGCTGCAAGCCCGCCGCCCGGACGGCAGCGAGTATGCCGTGCAGGCCGACTTCGTCCTCGACGCCAGCGGCTACGGCCGTGTGCTGCCACGCTTGCTCGACCTGGAAGCGCCATCGAACTTCCCGGTGCGCAAGGCTGTGTTCACCCACATCGAAGACCGCATCGACTGCCAGGGCTTTGACCGCAACAAGATCCTCGTCACCACCCACCCCGAGCATCGCGATGTATGGTTCTGGACCATCCCGTTCAGCAACGGCCGTTGCTCCCTGGGTGTGGTTGCCGGCGCCGAGCGTTTCGAAGGTCACGACGACCTGGACGCTTGCCTGAAAAGCTTCGTGGCCCAGACCCCGAGCCTGGCCAAGGTACTGCAGTACGCCGAGTGGGACACTCCGGCGCGCACCATCGGTGGTTACTCGGCCAACGTCAAGGCGCTGCACGGCCAGGGTTATGCCCTGTTAGGCAACGCTGCCGAGTTCCTGGACCCGGTGTTCTCCTCGGGCGTGACCATCGCCATGCGCTCGGCGAGCATGGCCGCCGGGCTGCTGGACCGTCAGCTGCGTGGCGAGGCGGTGGACTGGCAAGGCGAGTTCGCCGAACCGCTCAAGCGCGGTGTCGATACGTTCCGCGCCTATGTGGAAGGCTGGTACGACGGCAGCTTCCAGGACGTGATCTTCCACCCTGGCAGTTCACCCGAGATCCGCGCCATGATCAGCGCCATCCTGGCCGGCTACGCCTGGGACACGCGCAACCCCTTCGTTGCCGAGCCCAAGCGGCGCTTGCGCATGCTGACGGAAATCTGTGCGCGGGTGCCGGCATGAGCGGCCCATACCTCAGCGACAGCTACGTGGAGGAAACCCGCTTCGGCTTCTGGTTCCTGCGCAGCCATACCTGGCAGCATCACGTACTGCGTGTAGCCATCAATGACCTGCGCAGCCTGTTCAGCGAGCCACTGCCCAGTGCCCCTGTGGTGCTGGATGCCGGTTGCGGGCAGGGCAAGTCCTTCCAGTACCTGAACAAGGTGTTCAACCCTGGCCACCTGCTGGGCAGCGACGCCGACCCGCACAGCGTCGCGCTCAGCCGCCAGGAAGCCACGCGCCTGGGCCTGAACGCCGAGGTGCGAGGCGCCGACTGCGCGCACTTGCCTTACGCCGACGCCAGCGTCGACCTGCTGTTCTGCCACCAGACGTTTCACCACCTGGTTGAGCAGGAACAGGCCCTGGCCGAGTTCTACCGCGTGCTCAAACCCGGTGGGTACCTGCTGTTCGCCGAATCCACCGAGGCCTACATCGACACCTGGGTGATCCGCTGGCTGTTCCGCCACCCCATGCATGTGCAGAAAAGCGCCGCCGGCTACCTGACCATGATCCGCCAGCAGGGCTTCGAATTCGGACCGCGAAACGTCTCCTACCCTTACCTGTGGTGGAGCCGCGCCAAGGACTTCGGCCTGTTGGAACGCCTGGGCATCCGCAAGCCCAAGCCCTTCGGCCAGCGTGAGGAAACCCTGGTCAACGTGGTCGCGCGCAAGCCGCTGGGTGCTCAACCATGAAACGCCTGCTGTGGCTGGCCTGTGCCCTGCTGCTGAGTGCCTGCGCCAGCCGCCCGCCGCTGCCGGCGCAACTGCCCGCCCTGGCGCTGCCCTTGCAACTGCACGTACAGCGCCAGCAGGGTGAGCAACGTCAGGACTGGTTGCTGGTGGTGCAGCAACTGGACGGCGGCCTGCGCTGGTCGATGATCGACCCGCTGGGCATTCCCCTGGCGCGGCAACGGCTGGTCGATGGCCAGTGGCAAGCCGACGGTCTGCTGCCACCCAACCCCGAGGCCCGTGAGCTGTTTGCCGCCCTGCTGTTCGCGCTGACCGATGACCAGCAACTGGCCACCTTGTACCCGGCGGCCACCGCCACCGCCAGCGACCGCCAGCTCGGCCAGCGCTGGCATGCCCACTACCGGTCGCGCAACGATCTGACCCTGGACCTGGAGCACGGCCTGCACTACCGGATAAGCCCCTTGCCTACCGAGGTATCCCCGTGACCGCCTACCTGAACGCGCTGGGCGTGGTATGCGCCCTGGGCCGCGACCAGGCCGAAGTAGCCAGTGCCCTGTTCACCGGCGCCAGCCCCGGCCTGCGCCTGCAGAGCGGCTGGGTACCGGACCGTACGCTGACCGTGGGCGCCGTGCCCGGCGAACTCGCCCCCCTGCCGGCGCATCTGGCCGGCCTGCAAAGCCGCAATAACCAGTTGCTGCTGGAAGCCGCCGTGCAGATCGAAAGCCAACTGCGTGCCGCCGTGCAGCGCTACGGGGCCGACCGTGTGGGCGTGGTGATGGGTACCAGCACCTCGGGCATCGAAGAGGCCAGCCAGGGTATCGCCACCTACTTGCGCGACGGCCAGTTCCCCGCGGGCTACCTGTATGACCAGCAAGAGTTGAACGCACCGGCGGACTTCCTGGTGCAATGGCTGCAACTGACCGGCCCGGCCTATGTGATTTCCACTGCCTGCACCTCCAGCGCCCGGGCACTGATGAGCGCCCGCCGCCTGCTGGACATGGGCCTGTGCGACGCCGTGGTGTGCGGCGGCGTGGACAGCCTGTGCAAGCTGACCCTCAATGGCTTCAGCGCACTGGAAGCGGTGTCCGACCAGCGCTGCAACCCTTTCTCCGCAAACCGCAGCGGCATCAACATCGGCGAAGCCGCCGCCCTGTTCCTCATGACCCGCGAACACCAGGGCGTCGCCCGGCCCGTGGCGCTGCTGGGGGCCGGTGCCAGTTGCGACGCGCACCACATTTCCGCCCCGGAGCCCAGCGGCCGGGGCGCCGTCGAGGCCATGACCAAGGCCCTGCGCCAGGCGGGCATCGAGGCCCGTCAGGTGAATTATCTGAACCTGCACGGCACCGCCACCCAGCACAACGACGCCATGGAGAGCCATGCCGTGGCCCGGCTGTTCCCCGGCGGGGTGCCTTGCTCGTCCACCAAACCCTTGAGCGGCCATACCCTTGGCGCCGCCGGTGCGCTGGAAGCGGCCTTCTGCTACCTGAGCCTGCAAGCCGATACCTTGCCGCCCCATGTATGGGACGGCCAGGCCGACGAACAGTTGCCACCCCTGACCTGGGTGCAGCCGGGCCAGCGCCTGGAACCTTTGCCCCAACGCCACCTGATGAGCAATTCGTTTGCCTTCGGGGGCAACAATGTCAGCCTGATTATTGGAGACGCCCCATGATTGCCTGGCCCGTCGCCGAGCTACTGCCCCACGCTGGCGACATGATCCTGATAGACCACGTCGAACGCTTCGACGAAGACAACATCCACACCCACGTCACGGTGCGCGCCGGTGGCCTGTTCAACCGTGAGGACGGCAGCCTGCCGGCCTGGGTCGGCGTGGAACTGATGGCCCAGACCGTCGCCGCCTACGCGGGCTGCCGCGCGCGCCAGAACGGGCAGCCGGTGGAAATGGGCTTTTTGCTGGGCACTCGAAAGTTCGAGTGCAACGTCGAACACTTCCCCGTCGACAGTGCCCTGCAAATCCACGCCCTGCGCTCGCTGGAAGACGAGAGCGGCATGGGCGTCTTCGAATGCCATTTAAGCGGCCCCGGCATCCAGGCCAGCGCCCGCCTCAACGTTTACCGCCCGCCCCAGGCCGAACAGTACCTGGGCCAGGCACAGGAGCCTGCACATGTCTGAAACCATTCTGGTCACCGGCTCGAGCCGCGGCATTGGCCGCGCCATCGCCCTGCGCCTGGCCCAGGCCGGCTTTGACCTGGTGCTGCACTGCCGCAGCGGCCGCCCCGAGGCCGAGGCCGTCCAGGCAGAAGTTCAGGCCCTGGGCCGTCAGGCCCGGGTGCTGCAGTTCGACGTGGCTGACCGCGCCACCTGTGCCCAGGTGCTGCTGGACGACGTGGAAACCCATGGCGCCTACTATGGCGTGGTGTGCAATGCCGGCCTGACCCGCGACGGCGCCTTCCCGGCGCTGAGCGAAGAAGACTGGGACCTGGTGATGCGTACCAACCTGGACGGTTTCTACAACGTGCTGCACCCGGTGATGATGCCCATGATCCGCCGCCGCGCCCCGGGGCGCATCGTTTGCATTACCTCGGTATCAGGCCTGATCGGCAACCGCGGGCAGGTCAACTACAGCGCATCCAAAGCTGGTGTGATCGGTGCTGCCAAAGCCCTGGCCATCGAGCTGGGCAAGCGCAAGATCACCGTCAACTGCGTGGCCCCCGGCCTTATCGACACCGCCATGCTCGACGAGAATGTGCCGGTGGACGAACTGATGAAAATGATCCCGGCCCAGCGCCTGGGCACGCCGGAAGAAGTAGCGGGGGCAGTCAACTTCCTGATGTCCGCCGAGGCTGGCTACATCACCCGCCAAGTGCTGGCCGTCAACGGGGGCCTGTGCTGATGAAGCGCGTCGTCGTCACCGGCATGGCCGGTATCACCTCCCTGGGCAGCGACTGGGCCAGCATCGCCGGGCAGTTCGCGGCCAACCGCAGTGGCATTCGGCGCATGGATGAATGGGACCGGTTCGAAGAGCTGAACACCCGCCTGGCCGGCCCCATCGATGACTTCAAGGTGCCCAGCCACTGGACCCGCAAACAGCTGCGCAGCATGGGCCGTGTGTCGCGGCTTTCGGTAGCGGCGGCAGAACAGGCCCTGGCCGACGCCGGCCTGCTGGGCGACCCGAGCATTCGTGACGGGCGCATGGGCGTGGCCTGTGGCTCGTCCACCGGTAGCACCGATGAGATCAAGGCGTTCGGCAACATGCTGCTCAACTCGGTGGCCGAGGGCCTGAACGCCAACTCCTACGTTCGCATGATGCCCCACACCACCGCGGCCAACATCAGCATCTTCTTCGGCCTGACCGGGCGCCTGATTCCCACGTCCAGCGCTTGCACCAGCGGTAGCCAGGGCATCGGCTATGCCTACGAGGCCATCAAGTTCGGCCGCCTGCCGTTGATGCTCGCCGGTGGCGCGGAAGAACTGTGCCCTACCGAGGCCATGGTATTCGACGCCCTGTATGCCACCAGCCTGAAGAACGACGCCCCGCAGAGCAGCCCGCGCCCCTATGACAGCGGCCGCGACGGCCTGGTGATCGGCGAAGGCGGCGGCATGCTGGTGCTTGAGGAACTGGAGCACGCCTTGGCCCGCGGCGCGCATATTCATGCCGAGATCGTCGGCTTCGGCAGCAACGCCGACGGCCAGCACACCACGCGCCCGGAGCAGGCCACGATGCGCCGCGCCATGGAGCTGGCCCTGGAAGATGCCGCATTGGCGCCCCAGGCCATCGGCTACGTCAACGGCCACGGCACCGCTACCGAACAGGGCGATATCGCCGAAACCCAGGCTACCAGCAGCCTGTTTGGCCCACGCATGGCCATCAGCTCGCAGAAGAGCTTCCTGGGCCACACCCTGGGGGCCTGTGGGGCTCTGGAGTCCTGGTTCAGCATCGAGATGATGAACCGCGACCAGTACGTGCACACCTTCAACCTGGACGCCGTCGACCCGCTGTGCGGTGAACTGGACTACCTGCGTGGCGGCTTCCGCGCCATGAGCAATGAATACGTGATGAACAACAACTTTGCCTTCGGCGGCGTCAACACCTCGCTGATCTTCCGCCGCTGGGCCTGATTTTTCATGAAACCTGGAGAAAATGGAATGTCTTCCATGCTACGCCTGCTGCTGGTCGTGCTGATGCTGGCCAGCGTCACCGCCTGCACCAATCGCAAGTTGATTACTCCTGACCGCGCCGTCCCAGTGACATTGAACACCAGCAAGGAGCAGGTCAAGCAGGCCATCCTCAGCACCCTGAGCGCCCGCAAGTGGACCGTGGAAAGCATCGGCCCCGATGTGATCCGCGCCCAGGTGAACGTGCGGGAAAAGTACAGCGCCACGGTCGACATCGCCTACGACGCCAACCACTACCGCATCAACTACCGCGACAGCCAGGAGCTGAGCTACAGGGACGGCAAGATCAACCGCAACTACAACCGCTGGGTGATCCTGCTGGACCGCAGCATCATGCGCAAACTCAAGGGTGAACAACGCGACGCGCAGACCGAACGCGACGTGGCCGAGCTGCAAGGCACGGCTGCCACCCACTGATTTCATACCCCGTAAAAGGAAAGACACCATGTACATCAAACACTGGGCTGCCGCCGCTACCGTGGCCCTGCTCGCACTGCCCGGCATCAGCCAGGCCCGTGACACGCAGTTGTACCTGCCGTTCCAGAAAGTAGTCGCGCAGATGACCGCCGAAGGCAAGATCGATGGTTCGGTGAAGTACTACCTGGCGGGCAACCAGCCGCGTGGCAAGGTCACCGTGGTGAGCCCGAATGCCATCACCAACAAGAAGACCAACGCCTTCAACAAGTCCGACACCGAAGCCTGTGAATGGGCCTTGCAGTCGGCCATCCTGACCCTGGATTCAGCAGCGAAGAAAGTCGGCGCCAACGCCGTGACCAATATCGTCAGCTACTACAAATCCAATGCCCACGCCGATGCCAACAACTATGAATGCCATGCTGGCGCATTCATTGGCGGCGTAGCGCTCAAGGGTGATTTGAGCAAGGTGCAGTAAGCCCTGCCGTACCAACCGCCGCCAGGACGCGTCCCTGTCAGACCTTTATGGAAGTGGCCGCAAGGCCGCGTCGGCGGCACACCCGATTCAGAGGCGCGGTGCCTGCCTGAGCAGGCCCGCGCCCTGCGGTCAGAGCTGGAAGCGCCCCACCATGTTCTTCAGGTCATGGGACAAGCCTGACAGCGACTGACTGGCTTCATCAATCTGCCCCGCCCCTTCGGACGTCTGGATAGACAGGTCGCGAATGTTGACCAGGTTGCGGTCAATCTCGCGCGCGACCTGGGCCTGTTCTTCCGAGGCGCTGGCGATGACCATGTTGCGCTCGTGAATCAGCGAGATCGCCGCAGCGATTTCGTCCAGGGCGGTGCCGGCGGTCTTGGCGGTGTCCAGTGTGGACAGGGCCTGGTCGTTGTTGGCCTGCATGGTTTCCACCACCTTGGCGGTACCCTGCTGGATGGCAGCGACCATCTGTTCGATTTCCTGGGTTGAGGTCTGGGTGCGGCCAGCCAGCGCCCGCACTTCATCGGCCACTACCGCGAAACCACGGCCCGCCTCGCCCGCACGGGCCGCCTCGATGGCAGCGTTGAGGGCCAGCAGGTTGGTCTGCTCGGCTACCCCACGAATCACATCGAGGATCTTGCCGATATCCTGGGAGTGAGCCGCCAGTTCCTTGACTTGCTCGGAGGCATCTTCCACCCGCTTGCCCATGCGCTGGATGGCGGTGATGGTGGTATCGACACGCTCGCGGCCCAGTTGCGCGGTCTTGGTCGAGGCGCTGGAAGCATCGGCGGTGGACACGGCATTGCGCGCCACTTCTTCCACCGCGGCGGTCATCTCGTTGACGGCGGTGGCGGCCTGCTGGATCTCGGCGTTCTGATTGTTCAGGTCACCGGAAGTCTGGTTGGTGATGGCGGTCATTTCTTCCGAAGCGGCCGCTAGCTGGTGCGACGAATCACCGATCAGGCGCAGGGTATCGATCAGGCTTTTCTGCATGTTGACCAACGACTTCAGCAGGTCGGCAGCCTCATCCTCACCCTCGACATTGATGCGCCCGGTGAGGTCGCCCTTGGCGATACGCCCGGCAGCGGTGACCGCCTCTTCCAGCGGTTTGACGATGCTGCGGGTCAAGGTCCAGGCGAGCAGCACGGTCAGCAGGAAGACAATGGCCAGCACGGCGATAGTGGTCTGTATCGCGGTCTCATAACGGGCCTTGGCCGCCGTGGTGTAGATCCCCGATTCCTGCAGGTTGATCTTCACCAGCTCGTTGAACAGGTTGCCGGTCTGATCGGACAGGTCCTGGATCGGGCCGTTGAGCAGCGCCAGCATGCCCTGGGTGTCGCCCTGGTCCGAGAGCGCCTGGTAGCGCGTCAGTTGCTCCTGATAACGGGAGACCACGCTCTGCATCTGCGTGAACTGTGAGCGCGCCGCTTCAGGCACGATCGGGGTGTAGCCCTGCAGTGCCTTGTCCAGTTCGCCACGCAGGAACGTCATGCGGTCCAGCGCCGGGCGCAGCACGGCCGGGTCACGGTTGAGCATCAGGCGAAAGGTGAGTACGCGAATGCCCAGGGAGTTGTCACGAATGCTGCCCAACCAACGCGTGCCGGCATGGGAAACCTCTTCGGTATGAATGACCGCCTCACGCATGTGCGTGATCTGGTTCATGGAAAACAGACCGAAGCCCAGCATCAGCAGGCTGATCAGGCCAAAGCTGAGGAAAGCACGGGTTGAGATGCGCAGCTGACGAACGTTCATAGGGGCTCCAGGAGGATAACTCGCTCTGTAGTCATCGGCCTGGCGCACTGCAACTTGAACGTACCGTTCCGACCATTTGTTAACGGCTTGACTGCCGCGTCACGATGTCGACAAAAGCCTTGGCCATCGCGGATGTATTGGCTTTGCGTTGCACCAGCCACACCGACGTCACCGCCTCGGGGTCTAGCAATTTGCGGTATACCACCCCCTCGATGCGCATGGACTGGTAAGAGGCCGGCAGCACCGACACCCCCAGGCCCGCCGACACCAGGCCAATGATGGTCATGGCCTCGCCTGCCTCCTGGGCGAAGTGCGGGCTGAAGCCAGCCTGGGTGGCCAGGCTGATCAACTGCGCGTACAAGCCGCTGCCATAGCTGCGCGGGAAGAACACGAACGGCTCCTCGGCCAGGGCATTCATGTACAAGCCCTCTTCACTGCCCTGGGCCAGGGGGTGGTCGGCATTGAGCAGTGCTACCAGAGGCTCGCTGAACAGTTCTACCCAGGTCAGCGAATCAGGCAGTGGCAACGGGCGAATCAGCCCCACCTCGATGGTCTCATCCACCAATGCATCGGCCACGCCCTTGCTGCTCATTTCTTCGAGGTTCAGGTGCACGGCCGGGAAGGCTTGGCGAAACGCGTAGATCGCCTTGGGAATGCCTGAATTGAACGGCGCCGATGAGGTGAAGCCGATCTTCATCTCCCCCAGCTCGCCCAACTGCGCACGCCGGGCCACGTTCGCGGCCTTGTCGACCTGCGCCAGCACCAGCCGCGCCTCTTCCAGGAACAATCGCCCCGCTTCACTCAGCGCCACCCGACGGTTGGTACGTTCGAACAGCCGCGCCCCTACTTCTTGTTCAAGCGCCTGGATCTGCTGGCTGAGCGGCGGTTGGGAGATGCCCAGCAACTCTGCTGCACGGCCGAAATGCAGCTCTTCGGCCACAGCAATGAAGTAACGCAGGTGTCGCAGTTCCATGGCGCCCTCGATTAGGTCGTAAAAGCTATCAAACAGGTCGAACAATATATTGGAAAGAATGATTAGCCAGCTATAAGCTTTTTCCTACCTTCTTTTCGGTCGCACCCTGCCGAGGCCCCGCGTGAAAACTGCCGCTGCACCCCAGCATCAAGCAATACCCCCTACCGCCCTCGCCGACGTCGCCGCGCACCTGAGCGAGGCCTACATAGAGAAAGGCACGCCGCTGTTCATGCGCACCGTGCTGGCGCTGTTCTCCGGTGGTTTCGCCACCTTCGCGCTGCTGTACTGCGTGCAGCCGATGATGCCGATCCTGTCCCACGAATTTGGCATCAATGCCGCGCAAAGCAGCCTGATTCTGTCAGTGTCCACCGGCATGCTGGCCATCGGACTGCTGATCACCGGGCCTATCTCCGACGCCATTGGCCGCAAGCCGGTGATGGTCTTCGCGCTGTTCGCCGCAGCCCTGTGCACCCTGGCCAGCGCCTTGATGCCCACCTGGCAAGGCGTGCTGGTAATGCGGGCCCTGACGGGCCTGTCCCTCAGTGGCCTGGCGGCCGTGGCCATGACCTACCTGAGCGAAGAGATCCACCCCCAGCACATTGGCCTTGCCATGGGCCTGTACATCGGTGGCAACGCCATCGGCGGCATGAGCGGACGCTTGATCAGCGGCGTGCTGATCGACTTCGTCAGCTGGCACACAGCGATGCTGGTCATCGGTGGCCTGGCGCTGATCGCCGCCCTGGTGTTCGTGAAAATCCTCCCGGAGTCGCGCAACTTCCGCCCGCGCAAAATGAACCCGCGCGGCCTGCTGGAAGGCTTCACCATGCACTTCAAGGACGCCGGCCTGCCGTGGCTGTTCCTCGAAGCCTTCCTGTTGATGGGCGCCTTCGTCACCCTCTTCAACTACATCGGCTACCGCCTGCTGGCCGGCCCCTACCACATGAGCCAGGCGCTGGTGGGCTTGCTGTCGGTGGTGTACCTGGCGGGCATCTACAGCTCGGCCAAGGTCGGCGCCCTGGCCGACCAGCATGGCCGGCGCAAAGTGTTCTGGATGAGCATCACGCTGATGTTCGCCGGCCTGCTGGCCACCCTGCTCAGCCCGCTGCCGGTGATCATCATCGGCATGCTGATGTTCACCTTCGGCTTCTTCGGCGCGCACTCGGTGGCCAGCAGCTGGATCGGGCGGCGGGCTACCAAGGCCAAGGGGCAGGCTTCATCGCTGTACCTGTTCAGTTATTACGCGGGGTCCAGCGTGGCGGGAACCTTGGGCGGGGTGGCTTGGAACTATGGCGGGTGGAATGGGGTTGGGGCGTTTATCGGGGTATTGCTGGTGGTGGCGTTGATGGTAGCGGCGCGGTTGGCGAAGTTGGCACCGTTGGGGCTGGGCAAAGCCTGATTGGAAAGTTGTGCGTCGGCCGTGTAGCAGCGGACCCGGCCGCGTTGGCGGCACATGCGGTGTACCTGATGCGGCCAGGTCCGCCGCGGCTCGCGCGAGCCTTGTAGCAGCAATGTCCTGGCGTTTAGCGAGTGACCAGCATACGCCGCAGAACCGGCTTCCCCACCGCTTCATGCTTGACCACCGCCAGCACATGCAACGCCACCAGCAGCCCCAGCAGCACATTGCAGCCTGCGTGCAGGGTGTGGAAGCGGTGATCCCACTCGGGGTCAAGGATGGGTTGCGGCAGGGTCAGCCAGTCGAACACCTGGATGGGCCGGTTCATCATCAGCACCCCGGTCAGCAGCACCAGGGCGGTGACGGCGTAGATGACGTTGTGGATAACCCCGGCCACCTGTTCGCCCGGGCGGTGGCCGTAGCGGCGTACATGCGCCAGACGCAACCAGGTACGCAGGGCGAACACGGGAATGAACAAGATCGACAGGGAAACGTTGAGACCGGCGATGGTCGCCTTGAAGCCCGGGGTGACGTCCAGCAGCATCACCGAGAAGCCCATCACCAACGCCCAGAGGATGAACGCTGCCGACAGCCAGTGCAGCAGCACCTGGACCGGTGAATAGATTTTCGATGCCATGATTAGGCCACCTTTTTTGCGGAGACGGAATGCTACCGCAAATGCCAGATGGAAATGCTTCTTGATCGTGAATTTTTATGACGCCCGTACCAAGAACGCCCGGCATGGGCCGGGCGTTTTTGATTTCAGGACGCGCTTACTGGTGGTACTGCGCCGAGAACTCGTGCACCGCGTTGATGAAGGCGCCAGCATGCTCCGGGTCCACTTCCGGGGTGATGCCGTGGCCCAGGTTGAACACGTGGCCCGTGCCGTTGCCGTAGCTAGCCAGAATGCGCGCCACTTCAGCGCGGATGGCTTCGGGCTTGGCGTACAGTACGGTCGGGTCCATGTTGCCTTGCAGGGCCACCTTGTTGCCCACGCGGCGACGGGCTTCGCCCAGGTCGCACGTCCAGTCCAGGCCCAGCGCATCGGCGCCAGCGTCGGCGATGCTTTCCAGCCACAGGCCGCCGTTCTTGGTGAACAGGATGACCGGCACCTTGCGGCCTTCGTGTTCGCGAATCAGGCCGCTGACGATTTTCTTCATGTAGGCCAGGGAGAACTCCTGGTACGCCGCGGCCGACAGGTTGCCGCCCCAGGTGTCGAAGATCTGCACCGCCTGGGCGCCAGCCAGGATCTGGCCGTTGAGGTAGCTGGTGACCGACTGGGCCAGCTTGTCCAGCAGCAGGTGCATGGCCTGGGGGTTGTCGTAGAGCATGGCCTTGGTCTTGCGGAAGTCTTTCGACGAGCCGCCTTCGACCATGTAGGTGGCCAGGGTCCAGGGGCTGCCCGAGAAGCCGATCAGCGGCACGCGGCCGTTGAGCTCGCGGCGGATGGTGCTGACGGCATCCATCACGTAGCCCAGGTCCTTTTGCGGATCGGGGACAGGCAGGGCTTCGATGTCGGCCAGGGTGCTGACCACTTTCCTGAAGCGTGGGCCTTCACCGGTCTCGAAGTACAGGCCCTGGCCCATGGCATCGGGGATGGTGAGGATGTCGGAGAACAGGATGGCCGCATCCAGCGGGTAGCGCTCCAGCGGTTGCAGGGTGACTTCACAGGCGAACGCCGGGTTCATGCACAGGCTCATGAAATCACCGGCCTTGGCGCGGCTGGCGCGGTATTCAGGCAGGTAGCGACCGGCCTGACGCATCATCCACACCGGGGTGACGTCGACAGGTTGCTTGAGCAGGGCACGGAGGAAACGGTCGTTCTTCAGGGCAGTCATGGGAGCATCCGGCAGATAAGTGCCGGCATTTTCCCAGACTGGAACGCAAAAGGCACGGCGTGGGCCGTGCCTTTTATCTATCGGGGCGATTTGTGGGACCGGGCGAAGCTCGGGAAGGCCGCCCCGCGGAGTCACTGGGACTGCGTGATGCCTGTTTCCCGAACTTCACCCGGTCCCACAGGGGGCATCACACTTCCAGGTAGTCCAGGATACCTTCGGCGGCGTTGCGGCCTTCGAATATCGCCGTTACCACCAGGTCCGAACCGCGGACCATGTCGCCGCCGGCGAAGATCTTCGGGTTGCTGGTCTGGTGCTTGAACTTGCCTTGTTCCGGGGCAACCACGCGGCCCTGGCTGTCGGTCTGGATGCTGAACTGCTCGAACCACGGCGCCGGGCTTGGGCGGAAACCGAAGGCGATGACCACAGCGTCGGCCGGGATGATCTCTTCGGAACCGGGGATCGGCTCGGGGCTGCGACGGCCACGGGCATCAGGCTCGCCAAGACGGGTCTCGACCACCTTCACGCCTTCGACCTTGTCTTCACCGACAATGGCGATGGGCTGGCGGTTGTAGAGGAACTTCACCCCCTCTTCCTTGGCGTTCTTCACCTCTTTGCGCGAGCCCGGCATGTTCGCTTCGTCACGGCGGTAGGCACAGGTAACGGCCTTGGCGCCCTGGCGGATCGAGGTGCGGTTGCAGTCCATCGCGGTGTCGCCGCCGCCCAGTACCACGACCTTCTTGCCTTTCATGTCGACGAAATCTTCCGGCGACTTTTCAAAGCCCAGGTTGCGGTTGACGTTGGCGATCAGAAAGTCGAGTGCGTCGTGCACGCCCGGCAGGTCTTCACCCGGGAAGCCGCCCTTCATGTAGGTGTAGGTGCCCATGCCCATGAATACGGCATCGTATTCTTCGAGCAGTTGCTCCATGGTCACGTCCTTGCCCACCTCGGTGTTCAGGCGGAACTCGATGCCCATGCCGGTAAAGACTTCGCGACGATTGCTCAGCACGGTCTTTTCCAGCTTGAACTCGGGGATGCCGAAGGTCAGCAGGCCACCGATTTCCGGGTTCTTGTCGAACACCACAGGGGTCACGCCGCCGCGCACCAGCACGTCGGCACAGCCCAGGCCGGCAGGGCCGGCGCCGATGATGGCGACACGCTTGCCAGTCGGCTTGACCTTGGACATGTCCGGGCGCCAGCCCATGGCGAAGGCGGTGTCGGTGATGTACTTCTCCACCGAACCGATGGTCACCGCGCCGAAACCGTCGTTCAGGGTGCAGGCACCCTCGCACAGGCGGTCCTGCGGGCACACCCGGCCGCACACTTCAGGCAGGGTGTTGGTCTGGTGCGACAGTTCGGCGGCGGCCAGGATGTTGCCCTCGGCCACCAGCTTCAGCCAGTTGGGAATGAAGTTGTGCACCGGGCACTTCCATTCGCAATACGGGTTACCGCAACCCAGGCAGCGGTGGGCCTGGTCGGCCGACTGCTGGGGTTTGAAGGGTTCGTAGATTTCCACGAACTCTTTCTTGCGCTGACGCAACAGTTTCTTCTTCGGATCCTTGCGCCCGACCTCGATGAACTGGAAGTCATTATTCAGACGTTCAGCCATTTTAAAACCTCATCAACTTCTTCAGGCGCATATCACTGCGGGTTGGCACGGGTGCTGGTGAGCAACGATTTCAAGCTGGCAGCCTTGGGCTTGACCAACCAGAAACGGCGCAGGTAGTCGTCCAGGTTTTCCCAGACATTACGGCCCCACTCGCTGTCGGTTTCTGCCACGTATTCGGCCAGCACGCGTTCGATGTGGCTACGGTAGGCCTCCATCGCTTCGCCGCTGATGCGCTGGATTTCCACCAGTTCGTGGTTGACGCGGTCAACGAAGGTGTTGTCCAGGTCCAGCACGTAGGCGAAACCACCGGTCATGCCGGAGCCGAAGTTGTAGCCGGTCTTGCCCAACACGCAGACGAAACCACCGGTCATGTATTCGCAGCAGTGATCGCCAGTGCCTTCCACCACGGTGTGGGCACCGGAGTTGCGCACGGCGAAACGCTCGCCCGCGGTGCCCGCGGCGAACAACTTGCCGCCGGTGGCGCCGTACAGGCAGGTGTTGCCGATGATGGCGCTTTCCTGAGTCTTGAACGGGCTCCCTTTTGGCGGAACGATGACCAGCTTGCCGCCGGTCATGCCCTTGCCCACGTAGTCGTTGGCATCGCCTTCCAGGTACATGTTCAGGCCACCGGCGTTCCATACGCCGAAGCTCTGGCCAGCGGTACCGTTGAAGCGGAAGGTCACCGGCTCGTTGGCCATGCCCTGGTTGCCGTGGGCACGGGCGATTTCGCCGGAGATGCGCGCGCCGATGGAACGGTCGCAGTTGCAGATATCCAGGCTGTAGTCACCGCCGGTCTTGCCGACGATGGCAGCCTTGGCCAGGTCGACCATCTGTTCGGCCAGCAAGCCCTGGTCGAATGGCGGGTTGCGGTCCACTTCGCAGAACTGCGGCTTGTCGGCCGGAATGTGCGAACTGCCCAGCAACGGCGTCAGGTCCAGGTGGTTCTGCTTGGCGGTCTGGCCTTCCAGCACTTCGAGCAGGTCGGTACGGCCGATCAGCTCGCCCAGCGAGCGCACGCCCAGCTTGGCCAGCCACTCGCGGGTCTCTTCTGCCACATAGGTGAAGAAGTTGATGACCATGTCGACGGTGCCGATGTAGTGGTCCTTGCGCAGCTTGTCATTCTGGGTAGCCACGCCGGTGGCGCAGTTGTTCAGGTGGCAGATGCGCAGGTATTTGCAGCCCAGGGCGATCATCGGCGCGGTGCCGAAGCCGAAGCTCTCGGCGCCGAGGATGGCTGCCTTGATCACGTCGAGGCCGGTTTTCAGGCCGCCGTCGGTCTGTACCCGCACCTTGCCGCGCAGGTCGTTGCCACGCAGGGTCTGGTGGGTCTCGGCCAGGCCCAGTTCCCACGGTGCCCCCGCGTACTTGATGGAGGTCAGCGGCGATGCGCCGGTACCGCCGTCATAGCCGGAGATGGTGATCAGGTCGGCATAGGCCTTGGCCACGCCAGCGGCGATGGTGCCCACGCCCGCCTCGGCCACCAGTTTCACCGAAACCAGCGCCTGCGGGTTGACCTGTTTCAGGTCGAAAATCAGCTGCGACAAGTCTTCGATCGAGTAGATGTCGTGGTGCGGCGGTGGCGAGATCAGGGTCACGCCTGGAACCGCATAGCGCAGCTTGGCGATCAGGCCGTTGACCTTGCCGCCTGGCAACTGGCCGCCCTCGCCCGGCTTGGCGCCCTGGGCTACCTTGATCTGCAGCACTTCAGCGTTGACCAGGTACTCAGGGGTCACGCCGAAACGGCCGGTGGCAACCTGCTTGATCTTGGAGCTCTTGATGGTGCCGTAGCGGGCAGGATCTTCGCCGCCCTCACCGGAGTTGGAGCGTGCGCCCAGGCGGTTCATGGCCTCGGCCAGGGCCTCGTGGGCCTCCGGTGACAGCGCGCCCAGGGAGATACCCGCCGAGTCGAAGCGCTTCAGGATGGCTTCCAGCGGCTCGATCTCGTCGATGGCCAGCGGGGTGTCCAGCTCCTTGACCTTGAACAGGTCACGGATCATCGACACCGGGCGGTTGTCCACCAGCGCGGTGTATTCCTTGAATTTCTCGTAGTCGCCCTGCTGCACGGCGGCTTGCAGGGTGTTGACCACGTCCGGGTTGTAGGCGTGGTATTCGCCACCGTGCACGAACTTCAGCAGGCCGCCTTGCTGGATCGGCTTGCGCGCGCTCCAGGCTTCGGTGGCCAAGGCTTTCTGTTCGGCTTCGATGTCGACGAAACGCGCGCCCTTGATGCGGCTTGGCACGCCACGGAAGCTCAGGTTGCAGACTTCCTCGGACAGGCCGATGGCCTCGAACAGCTGTGCACCGCGGTACGACGCGACCGTGGAGATGCCCATCTTCGACAGGATCTTGAGCAGGCCCTTGGTGATGCCCTTCCGGTAGTTCTTGAACACCTCGTAGAGGTCGCCCAGCACTTCACCGGTACGGATCAGGTCGCCCAGCACTTCGTAAGCCAGGAACGGGTAGACCGCCGAGGCACCGAAGCCGATCAGCACCGCAAAGTGATGCGGGTCGCGGGCGGTGGCGGTTTCAACCAGGATGTTGCTGTCGCAGCGCAGGCCTTTCTCGGTCAGGCGGTGGTGCACCGCGCCGGTGGCCAGCGAAGCGTGAACCGGCAACTTGCCGGGGGCAATGTGGCGGTCGCTCAGCACGATCTGGGTGTGACCGGCGCGCACGGCTTCTTCGGCCTGGTCGGCAATGTTGCGCACGGCTGCTTCCAGCCCCACGCTCTCGTCGTAGTTCAGGTCGATGATCTGGCGGGAGAAGCCCGGCAGGTCGAGGTTCATCAGCGAGCGCCACTTGGCCGGGGAAATGACCGGCGAACTGAGGATCACGCGCGAAGCGTGCTCAGGCGACTCCTGGAAGATGTTGCGCTCGGCGCCCAGGCAGATCTCCAGGGACATCACGATGGCTTCGCGCAACGGGTCGATCGGCGGGTTGGTGACCTGCGCGAACTGCTGGCGGAAGTAGTCGTACGGGGTGCGCACGCGCTGGCTCAGCACGGCCATCGGCGTGTCGTCACCCATGGAACCCACGGCCTCGTAACCCTGCTCGCCCAGCGGGCGCAGCACCTGGTCACGCTCTTCGAAGGTGACCTGGTACATCTTCATGTACTGCTTGAGCTGGTCCGGGCTGTAGAAGGACGAGCCGTGGTCGTTGTCTTCCATGGTGGCCTGAATGCGCAGGGCACTCTTGCGCAGCCACTGTTTGTACGGGTGGCGCGACTTCAGGCGGTTGTCGATGGCGTCAGTGTCGAGGATCTGGCCGGTCTCGGTGTCCACGGCGAAGATCTGGCCCGGGCCCACGCGGCCCTTGGCGATGACGTCCTCGGGCTTGTAGTCCCACACGCCGATTTCCGACGCCAGGGTAATGTAGCCGTTCTTGGTAGTGACCCAGCGTGCCGGGCGCAGGCCGTTGCGGTCCAGCAGGCAGACGGCGTGGCGACCTTCGGTCATCACGATGCCGGCCGGGCCGTCCCACGGCTCCATGTGCATGGAGTTGTACTCATAGAACGCCCGCAGGTCGGGGTCCATGGTCTCGACGTTCTGCCAGGCTGGCGGGATCAGCATGCGCACGCCACGGAACAGGTCGATACCGCCGGTGACCATCAGTTCCAGCATGTTGTCCATGCTCGATGAGTCGGAGCCCACGCGGTTGACCAGCGGGCCGAGCTCTTCCAGGTCCGGGATCAGGTCGTTGGCAAACTTGGTGCGACGGGCCTGTGCCCAGTTGCGGTTGCCGGTGATGGTGTTGATCTCGCCGTTGTGGGCGAGGAACCGGAAAGGCTGCGCCAGCGGCCACTTCGGCAGGGTGTTGGTGGAGAAACGCTGGTGGAAGACCGCGATGGCGGTCTGCAGGCGTTCGTCGCTCAGGTCCGGGAAGAAGGCCGCGAGGTCACGCGGCATCATCAGGCCTTTATAGATGATGGTCTTGTGCGAAAAGCTGCAGATGTAGTGGTCGGTGTCGGCGGCGTTGGCCACCGACGAACGGCGACGGGCACTGAACAGCTTGATGGCGAATTCCTGATCGCTCAGGCCTTCACCACCAATGAACACCTGTTCGATCTTGGGCAGGCGCTCCAGGGCCAGGCGGCCGAGCACGCTGGTGTCGATCGGCACCTGGCGCCAGCCGATCAGCTTCAGGCCAGCGGCGAGAATCTCGCGGTTCATGTTTTCGCGGGCAGCTTCGGCGCGGGCGTCGTCCTGGTTCAGGAACACCATGCCCACGGCGTACTGCTTGGGCAGCTCGACGCCGAAGGTTTCCTGGGCCATGGCGCGCAGGAACTGGTCGGGCTTCTGCATCAGCAGGCCGCAACCGTCGCCGGTCTTGCCGTCCGCGTTGATCCCACCGCGGTGGGTCATGCAGGTCAGCGCTTCGATGGCTGTTTGCAACAGGTGGTGACTGGGCTCGCCGGTCATATGGGCAATCAGCCCAAAACCACAGTTGTCCTTGAATTCATCGGGTTGGTACAGACCTGTTTTCATAGACACTTTCTCACCAGGCTGCCTCCTGTGGAGGCAAATTCTTTTCAATTCAACCGCTTACCAACCGCGCCGAACGTACGCCAGCTTTGCAGGGGCAAAAGGGAGGTCATTGTACACAGCGACAGGGTCGCCCACAAATTTGAGCGGCGATACCGCGCAAAATCATGTCGCAATTCTATAAGTTTTAAGCAATGGGTTGTGATAGCAACGTTGCTTGAGTCTGAAGCTTATCAGCCTGGACTGCAATGGGGGTAACCAGGGGCAGTCTGGGACGCAAAAGCCTGCCGCGTGGTGCGCAGCAAGCTTCGTGGTCGTATCAGGAGACGCTCAGCGGGGTGGCGGGGATGGTGCCACCGGGCCAGGCCGTGTCCGCAGTAGGGTCACGGCCTGGAGGCATTCAGCGCGTCGATGCCAGGTCTTGTTGGACGCTGGCGACACTTCTGGGCCAAGGTTTACCAGCCTGGACCTTCGCTGGCAAGTTCTTGATGGCGGCAACTGCTGCATCGCGGCTCGGGAAGCTGCCGTAAGTGATCACGTACAGCGGCTTGCCTTGCAGGGTTTTCTTGAAATAACGGTACTCGCCACCCTGCTCTTTCACGTAGGTCTGGGCAGTGGCTTCGTTACTGGTGCCCAGAATCTGCACTACGTAGTTGCCAGCCGCCTGCCCCTTGTACCAACCCGCGCCAGCGCCGCCGGCAGCCGGCTTGGCAGCCGCCACGGGCTCGGGTTTCTTCTCGGCAGGCTTGTGCTCCGGCTTGGCCGTGGCGACCTGTACCGGGGCCTTGTGGGCCGGGGCAGGTGCGGGCGCAGGGGCCGGCGTGGGGCGCGCGGCGGCCACGGGTGCAGGGGTCGGAACCGGCACAGGGGTAGCGGCCGGGCCGGCCGGCACGCCCGGCGGCGGCGCGGACGTGGTCACGGTAGGCGGCGGTGTGGAGCCATTGGCGATCGGGGTGCCTTCGTCACCGTCACCGGAGCCTGCGGCTTCGGCCAACGGGCCACGCATCACCGGTTGTGACTGGCCGACCAGCGGCAGCGGCATGGGTTTGGAGTTGCCGGCGAATTCGATGGCGGCGTTGCCATCCTGGTTGGCCTGGGCGTTGCTTGGCGTGCCCTGGCCCAGCGGCAGCTGCGCCTGCTCGGTGGCCGGCGCGGTGGGGGCGTTGGCCGCCTTGTGGCCAGGCAGCAAGGCCGCTGCTGCCACGGCAACCACGACAACCCCGGTCAGTGCCAGTACGTGTTTTTTCGGCATTTTGAACCCCATAGATGGACGCTTCACCGCAGAGCGGCTGGCGATCATGGCCTCGATCATGGCATCACGGGCGACCTGGTTGATCGCACCTGGCCAGCCTTCCGAATTTTCGTGAATGTCGGAAATCTGATCATTGGTAAAGAGTTGGATTCCCTGCCCGGCCCCTTCCAGTCGCTGGGCCAGGTACTCGCGGGTTTCCTCGACACTGTACGGTTGCAGCTCGATAACGTGGAACAGCTCCTGCTCGGCGCTCAGGCGTTCCAGCCCGTCGAGTACCGAAACCTCGCCGAACAGGAACACGTGCGGGCGGCCTTCCGGGGTACCGGCTGCCAACGTCAGCAGGGCTTCGAGTGCGGATTCGTCGAGTTGTTCCGCATCGTCCACCAGCAGGTAGACTTCCTGGCCGGTCAGCGCCAGTTGCACCACCTGGGCCAGGATGTGCTGGGTGTCGGCCTTGGCCACATTCAGGGACTGGGCCACCTGGGTCAGCACAGCGGCCGCGTCGCCGGCGCCACGGGCCGAGACCACCACGCTTTGCACCGACTGCTTGTTGGTGCTGGCCACCAGCGCTTGGCGCAGCAGAGTCTTGCCGCTGCCCTCGGGGCCGGTCACCACCAGCAGCAACTGGCTATAGCGCGCCAGGTGGTGCAATTGCCCCAGCACCGGCTTGCGCTGGGCCGGGAAAAACTTGAAGCCCGGCACCCGGGCCGCGAAGGGGTCATGGTCCAGTTGGTAGTGGCCCAGAAAGGCCTCATCGGCATGCAGTGTCATGGAACTCTCTTACCTCAAAGCGAAGCCGCGATGGCGCGGTAATCCGCTGCCAGCGTGGCTTGAAGAACTTCAGTCGGATAATCGTCGGTCACCACGGCTTCACCGAGGTGGCGCAACAACACCAGGCGCATGCGGCCATCGATCACTTTCTTGTCGACGGCCATATGCTGGAGAAACTGTTCGGCGGTCATGTCCGCCGGCGGCACCACCGGCAGGCCGGCGCGCTGCATCAGGCGAATACCGCGGTCACGGGCCTGCTGGCTGATCCAGCCCAGGCGCATGGACATTTCCAGGGCCATCACCGTGCCCGCCGCCACGGCTTCGCCGTGCAGCCATACGCCGTAGCCCATCTGGGTTTCGATGGCGTGGCCGAAGGTGTGGCCCAGGTTGAGGGTGGCGCGCACGCCGGTCTCGCGCTCATCGGCATTCACCACTTCGGCCTTGGCCTCGCAGGAACGCTTGATGGCGTAGGTCAGCGCCGTCTGGTCGACGGCACGCAGGGCGTCCACGTTATCTTCCAGCCAGCCCAGGAACGGCTCGTCGCAGATCAGGCCGTACTTGATCACCTCGGCCAGGCCGGCCGACAGTTCGCGCGGCGGCAGGCTCTTGAGGCTGGCGGTATCGATGACCACGGCGTTGGGCTGGTAGAAGGCACCCACCATGTTCTTGCCGAGCGGGTGGTTGATGCCGGTCTTGCCGCCCACCGAAGAATCGACCTGGGACAGCAGGGTGGTGGGCACCTGAATGAAGTCGACGCCGCGCTGGTAGCAGGCTGCGGCGAAACCGGCCATGTCGCCGACCACGCCGCCACCCAGGGCGATGATGGTGGTGCGGCGGTCGTGCCGGGCAGTGAGCAGCGCGTCGAAGATCAGCTGCAGGGTTTCCCAGTTCTTGTAGGCCTCGCCGTCGGGCAAGGCCACGGACATCACCGAGTAGGCGCCCAGGGCGCGGCTCAGGTGTTCGAGATACAGGGGGCCGACGGTCTCATTGGTGACGATGGCCACCTGGCGGCCGGCAATGTGCGGCGCCAGCAGTTCAGGCTGGCCCAGAAGGCCTTCGCCAATGTAGATCGGGTAGCTACGCTCGCCCAGTTCGACCTTAAGTGTCTGCATGTTTCCCCACAGTGATGCCGGGCGCGACGCCCTGTCTCAGGTTTTATTGTCTGTCGACATGCCCCCCGACTGGCAAGCCGGGAGGATGCCGAGAATAGCGCATTTGGGCCGGCGCTCCATGACGATTCGTTTCAGCGCGGCGGCAACTGCGCCAGGCGCTCCAGAATGTCCAGTACCACCATGCGTGGTGGCCGCTCGTCGGTCTCCACCACCAGGTCGGCGATCTCGCGGTAGAGCGGGTCGCGCACCGCGAACAGCGCGCGCAAGGTGCCCGCCGGGTCCGCGGTTTGCAGCAACGGCCGGTTTCGATCCCGGGCGGTACGGCCAACTTGCTGCGCCACCGACGCATGCAGGTACACCACGCGGCCGCCGGCACGCATGGTCAGGCGGTTCTCGCCGCGCATCACGGCGCCACCGCCCGTGGCCAGCACCAACCCATCGTAGCCGGAAAGCTCGGCCAGCATGGCCTGCTCACGGTCACGAAAACCGGCTTCGCCTTCCTGGTCGAAGATCCATGGAATGTTCGCACCGGTGCGCAGTTCAATTTCCTTGTCGGAATCCTTGAACGGCAACCGGAGCTCTTTGGCCAGCAATCGACCAATGGTGCTCTTACCGGCACCCATTGGCCCAACAAGTATCAAATTTCGCACGGAATCAACGACTCACAGCAATCGCCTGGTTATTCATGATACGCGGAGTGAGGAACACCAGCAGCTCGGTTTTTTCCTCAGACACGGTATCCGATCGAAACAGGCGGCCAAGATACGGCACATCACCGAGAAATGGCACCTTCGCGGTGGTTTTTGTTTGGGTATTGGAGAAAACGCCACCAATTACCACTGTTTCGCCATCATTGACGAGGACCTTGGCCTTGACCTCGTTCTTCTTGATCGGCGGCACGCCATTGAGCTCGTTGGCATAGTCAGGTTCATCCTTGTTGACCTTCACGTCCATGATAATCCGGTTGTCCGGGGTGATCTGCGGCGTCACTTCCAGCGAGAGCGAGGCCTCCTTGAACGACACCGAGGTGGCGCCGCTGGAAGAGGATTCCTGGTAGGGTACTTCGGTACCCTTGATGATCCGCGCGGTTTCCTTGTCGGAGGTTACCACCTTGGGCTGCGACACCACCTCACCGTTGCCGCTGGCTTCCATGGCACTGAGTTGCAGGTCGAGCGTCAGGTTGTTGGACACGTAGCCCAGGCCGATGCCCGACGTGGCACTGCTGGCGCCCAGGTCGACGAAGGTATTGGTGGCGGTGGCCTGGGTACCGGCGACCGTCCAGCGGTTGTTGCCGGAACCATTGGTCGCACCGCTCCAGCTCACGCCCAGGCTCTTGTCGTAGTTGACGTTGGCCTCCACGATGCGCGCTTCGATCATCACCTGGCGTACCGGGATATCCAGTTGGGCAACGATGCGCCGAAGCTCGTCGAGGCGGTCCTGGGTCTGGTAGGCGATGATGTTGTTGGTGCGCTCATCCACTGTGATCGAGCCGCGCTCATCCGTCGTGGCCTTGGAGTTGGTGACCGACTGGAACAGCTTGGCGATGTCGGCCGCCTTGGCATAGTTGACCTGCAACAGCTCACGGCGCAGGGGCGCGAGCTCCTCGATCTGCTTCTGCGATTCCAGCTCCTGACGCTCCCGCGCGGCGATTTCGGCGGCGGGGGCCACCAGCAGCACGTTGCCGACCTTGCGCTTGTCCAGGTTCTTGGTCTTGAGCACCAGGTCCAGGGCCTGGTCCCACGGCACATTCTGCAGGCGCAGGGTGATGCCGCCCTGAACAGTGTCGCTGGCCACCAGGTTGAGGTTGGTGAAGTCAGCGATCAACTGCAGCACCGAACGCACGTCGATGTCCTGAAAGTTGAGTGACAGCTTCTGGCCGGTGTACACGAACCGGTCGGCGTTCTTGCGGGCGATGTCCTCGGCGGTCACCTCGCGCACGCTGACGGTCAGCTTGTTGTCGGTCTGGAACACCGAATAATCGAAGGTGCCGCCCGGCTCGATGGTGACGGTGGCGGTATCAGCCGAGGCAGTAGAGTTGACGAACTGTACCGGCGTGGCGAAATCCTTGACGTCCAGGCGCACCCGCAGCGGGTCGGGCAGTTGGGTCTTGGGGAAGGTCAGGACGATCTTGTTGCCCTGCTCCTGAATATCGGGGCTCAGGGTGGCGTCGCTGAGGTCGATGACCACATTGCCTTCACCCTGGGCGCCGCGCTGGAAGTCGACATTGCGAATGGCCCGGCCAGCCGGCTGGGCGAACCCCGGCCGCGAGGGCGCTGCGCTGGCAACGGCGGCGCGCGGGGGCACGCTGGCGCGAGCGGGGGCCGATGCATTGCTCTCCAGGCTGCCGGCACCCTGGCCGATCATCACGTACAGGTTGTTGCCTTCCACCCGGGTGCCATAGGGCGCCAGGTTGGTCAGGTTGATGATCAGCCGGGTACGGTCCTTGGCCTCGACCACCGTGACGCTGCGGGCATTGCCCACACCCAGGTCACGGGTCTTGGTGGACAGGCCATTGTTCACGCCTGGCAGGTCCAGGGCGATACGGGCGGGCTGGTCAGTGGTGTAGCCGCGCGGGGCAGGCACCGGGGTATCGAAAGTCAGCTTGAGCTCGACCCGGTCCCCCGGCAACGCCGCCACATCCAGCGTTTTCAGGGTGGCCGCCATCACGGCGGGCGAAAGCAGCGCCATCCATAGCGTGAGACCAAGGGCTGAAAGCATCCTATTCATTATCGAGTTCCACTATGCGTGCTTGACCAGGCCCGTTACGAGCGTTCTTTCAAAGTGATGGTGCGTGGCCGTTCCAGCCAGCCGCCTTCGCCATCGGGGACAATCTCGACGATATCGACCTGCGAATCGGTGATCGACACGATTCGCCCTTCGTTACGGCCCAGGTAGTCACCCACCTTCATTCGGTAAACTCCACCGGCGCCTTTCATCAGGGCGAACTTGCCGGTTTCGTTGGCCAGCGTGCCGACCATTTCAAACTGTTCGATGTTGAACCCTTCCAGGAACTGCTTGACCCGGGCCGGGTCGGGCTTGACCTGCCTGCCGCCGTTCTGGCGATGCGCCAGGTCGATCTTGACCGGCGGCTGGAACGGGCTGCGCAGGGCAGCGGCCTGATAAGTGAAGGGCTCGTAGGGGGCGAACTGCGGGATAGGCTCGATGGCGCCCCTGGGCCGCGCGTTGACCTCGTTCATGTAGGCCTTGAGGTCATCGAAGTCGCCATTGCCACATCCACCCAGCAGGGCGATGAACGCGATCAGCACAAGGCTGCACACTGCCCTCATTTGGCCGCCCCTTTGTCCTGAACCTGGCCTGGGGCCTTGGCCTTGTCGCTATCGTTGTAGCGGTAGGTCTTGGCCACTATGTTCATGCGCAGCAGCGTGGTGTTGCCTTCAACCACCGGCTTGACCTCGAAATCGTGCAAGGTGACGATCCGCGGCAAGCTGGAGACGCCGCTGACGAAGGTGCCCAGGTCATGATAATTGCCCGTCACAGTGATCTGGATCGGCAGCTCGATGTAAAACTGCTGGGTTACCTCGGGCAAAAGCTTGATTTCCTCGAACTCCAGGCCACTGCCCAGGCCGGTACGGGTGATGTCTTCCAGCAAGCCAGGCACTTCGGTATCACTGGGCAACTGGCGGAGCATGGCGCCGAAGGAAATCTCCATTTCCTTCATCTGCTGGGTGTAGGCCTCCAGATTCGCCGCCTGGAAGGCCTTGCTGGCGAACTGATCCTTGAGGGTCTGCTCCTGGTTCTGCGCCTGCTCGAGCTGGTCGCCCATGTCGCTGATGTGGAAGTTGTAACCCAGGGCCAGTATCAGAATCAGCAGCAGCACGCCGGCCAGGGTCTTGATCGCCGGCGGCCAGCCGCCCAGGTTGTTGATGTCCAGTTCGCTGAGGTTGAACTTTTTCAGGCCTTCCAGCCACTCGGAGAAATTCATTTGGCTTTCCCCTCGGCGCCCGGCACGGTCTGGCGCACCGACAACTGGAAGCTGTTGCTCTGCTGCGGCTGCTGGTCGGCCCCCTGCTTGGCCTTGACCTCGGTCAGGCTGGGCGCGCTCAGCCACGGCGAGGCTTCCATGTTGCGCATCAGGTCCGATACACGATTGTTGGATTCAGCCGCGCCGGACACGGCAATAGTCTTGTCGGTCATCTTCACATCGGTGAAATACACACCGTCCGGCAGCGTACGGGCCAGTTGATCGAACAGGTGGCCGATGATCGGCCGGTTGGCCTGCAGGTCCTGGATGATCTTCATCCGCTCCACCAGTTGCTTTCGGCGGGCCTTGAGCTCGGCGATCTGCTTGATGCGCTCGTCCAGCACCGCTATCTCCTTCTGGATATAGGCGTTGCGAGCGTTTTGCCGGTCGATGGCATGGCTGTAGTACTGGTCGGCGAGCAGAATGATGCCGATGCCGCCCACCATCACGCCGGCCAGGGCCAGCAGGAAGCGCTTCTTGCGCTCTTCACGCAGTTGTTCGCGCCACGGCAGCAGGTTGATGCGCGCCATCAGTCAAAACTCCTCAACGCCAGGCCGCAGGCAATCATCAGCGCTGGCGCATCACTGGCCAGGGCGCCAGCGTTGACCTTGCTGCTCAGGGCCATGTCGGCAAAGGGGTTGGCGACCATCGCCGGGGTGCCCAGGCGCTGCTGGATCAGTTGGTCCAGGCCCGAGATGGACGCAGTGCCCCCGGCCAGCAGGATGTAATCGACGTCATTGAACTGGCCGGCGGCGAAGAAGAACTGCAGCGAACGCGACACCTGCTGGACCACCGCATCCTTGAACGGCTGCAGCACTTCCATCACGTAGTCGTCGGGCAGGCCGCCCTGCTTCTTGGCCAGGCCCGCCTCTTCCATGGACAAGCCATAGCGGCGCTGGATTTCCTCGGTCAACTGGCGGCCACCGAACAGTTGCTCGCGGGTATAGATGATGCGGCCATTGTGCAACACGCTCAGGGTGGTCATGGTGGCGCCGATGTCCACCACCGCCACGGTCAGCGGCCCCTCGCCATCCACCAGGGCAGGCTCCAGCAGGCCGAAAGCCCGCTCCAGCGCGTAGGCCTCGACATCGACCACGCGCGCGGTGAGGCCAGCCAGGGCAAGGGCTGCCTCGCGCACTTCCACGTTTTCCTTGCGGCAAGCCGCCAGCAGCACGTCAACTCGCTCCGGGTTGCGCGCCGAATAGCCCTGCACTTCGAAGTCGATGGCGACCTCTTCCAGGGGGTAGGGAATGTATTGATCGGCCTCGACCTTGAGCTGGCTTTCCATTTCATCTTCGGAAAGCGCGGCGTCCATTTCGATGGTCTTGGTGATCACGGCCGAGCCGGCCACCGCCACGGCGGCGGTCTTGGCGCTGCTGCGCGCCTTGACCAGCACGCGTGCCAGGGCCTGGCCCACGCCTTCGAGTTCCGCAATGTTTTTTTCCACCACCGCGTTGGCCGGGAGGGGCTCAACCGCGTAGGCCTCGACCTTGTATCGGTTGCCGGAGCGACTGAGCTCCAGAAGCTTCACCGATGTAGAGCTGATGTCGATCCCCAGAAGCGAATTCGCTTTCTTGCCGAAGAGTCCAAGCACGCCCGATTCCCTATCATTATCCGTGACTTACGGACCACTTATAGTACGAAGCATTTAATAGCAGTCTTGACAGAAGCGCAAATAACGCTCTGTGTCGAAAAATGCTTATAATGCCCAGCACTTTTGCCCTTGCCGCCGTGCCTTGCGCGTAACCCATTCTTTTATCTGGAAATCCAAAAGCCTTGATACGCCTGCTGAAGTTTTTCTGGTGGTCCTTCGTCGCCGTTTTCTGTGGCCTGCTGCTTGGCCTGAGCGGTGCTTACCTGTACCTGAGCCCCAGCCTGCCGTCGGTTGACGCCCTCAAGAGCGTGCAGTTGCAGATCCCCCTGCGGGTCTACAGCAGCGACGACAAACTCATTGCCGAATTCGGTGAAATGCGCCGTTCGCCGATCAAGTTCGCCGAAATTCCGCCGCACTTCATTCAGGCACTGCTGTCGGCCGAAGACGACAATTTCGCCAACCACTATGGCGTGGATCCCAGCAGCCTGATGCGCGCCGCCGGTCAGTTGTTCTCCAGCGGGCATATTCAGACGGGCGGTAGCACCATCACCATGCAGGTGGCCAAGAACTACTTCCTGAGCAGTGAGCGTAGCTTCTCGCGCAAAGCCACGGAAATTCTTCTGGCCCTGCAGATCGAACGCCAGCTGACCAAGGACGAGATCCTGGAGCTGTACGTGAACAAGATCTACCTGGGCAACCGCGCCTACGGTATCGATGCCGCTTCGCAGGTGTATTACGGCAAATCCATTCGTGACATCAGCCTGGCGCAGATGGCCATGATCGCTGGCCTGCCCAAGGCGCCATCGCGCTTCAACCCGCTGGCCAATCCGGTACGCGCCAAGGAACGCCGCGACTGGATCCTGGGCCGCATGTACAAGCTGGGCAAGATCACCGAGGACGAGTACCAGACCGCCCTGGCCGAGCCGATCAACGCCAGCTACCACGTGCCCACCCCGGAGGTGAATGCACCGTGGATCGCCGAAATGGCCCGTGCCGAAATGGTTGGCCGCTACGGCAGCGACGCTTACACCGAAGGCTTCAGGGTCACCACCACAGTGCCAAGCAACCTTCAGGAGGACGCCAACAAGGCGGTGTCCGATGGCCTGATCGAATACGACCAGCGCCACGGCTACCGTGGCCCCGAGTCGCGCCTGCCGGGCAGGACCCGCGACGCCTGGGTGCAGGAACTGGCCAAGCAGCGCCCTCTGAACGGCCTTGAGCCGGTGATTGTCACCCAGGTCGACAAGGCTGGCCTGAGCGTGCTCAACCGCAACGGCGAGCAGCAGCATGTGGGCTGGGACAGCATGAAGTGGGCGCGCCCCTTCCTGAACACCAACAGCCAGGGCCGTGCCCCGTCGCAACCCTCGGACGTGGCCCAGGTCGGCGACCTGATCCGCGTGCAGCCACAAGCCGATGGCACGCTGAAATTCAGCCAGGTGCCAACCGTGCAAAGCGCGCTGGTGTCGCTTGACCCGCAGAACGGCGCCATCCGCGCGCTGGTGGGTGGCTTCTCGTTCGAGCAGAGCAACTACAACCGCGCGGTACAGGCCAAGCGTCAGCCGGGCTCCAGCTTCAAACCGTTCATCTACTGCGCGGCCCTGGACAACGGTTACACCCCTGCCAGCCTGGTCAACGACGCACCCATCGTGTTCGCCGACGGCAACCTGGACAACGTGTGGCGGCCGAAGAACGACACCAACACCTTCCTGGGCCCCATCCGCCTGCGTGAAGCGCTGTACAAGTCGCGCAACCTGGTTTCTATCCGGGTACTGCAGGCGCTGGGCGTGAACCCGACCATCGACTACATCACCCGCTTTGGCTTCAACAAGCAGGACCTGCCGCCCAACCTGTCCCTGGCCCTGGGCACCGCCACCCTGACCCCAATGGAAATCGCCACCGGCTGGAGCACATTCGCCAACGGCGGCTACAAGGTATCGCCCTACCTGATCCAGAAGATCGAGAGCCGCAACGGCGACACACTGTTCGTCGCCAACCCGCCAAGCGTGCCCGCCGAACCAGGCGCCACTGCGGGTGTCGCCGCCCCCGAGCATTCGCTGCTCACCGACAGCACCAGCCCGGCCCTCACCCAGGCGCCGGCGGTGGCCACCCGCGTGGTCGATGGCCGCACCACGTTCATCCTCAACAGCATGCTGCAGGATGTGATCAAGAAAGGCACCGGCCGCCGCGCCATGGCCTTGGGCCGCAGCGACCTGGCGGGCAAGACCGGTACCACCAACGACTCCAAGGACGCCTGGTTCTCCGGTTACAACGCCGACTACATGACCACCGTGTGGACCGGCTTCGACCAGCCTGAAACCCTGGGCCGTCGGGAGTTCGGTGGCACCGTGGCGCTGCCTATCTGGATGGACTACATGGGCGCCGCGCTGAAAGACAAGCCAGCGCACACCCAGGCAGAACCTGAAGGCATCGTCAGCCTGCGGGTGGACCCGGTCAGCGGCCGCGCGGCGACACCGAGCACGCCGAACGCGTACTTCGAGCTGTTCAAGAGCGAAGACACGCCCCCCTCCGTCAACGAACTGGGTAACGGCAGCGCCCCGGGCAGCCCGCTGCCAGCGGACGAGTCGGCGCCGATCGACCTTTTCTAAAGGCAGCAGCCATAAAAAAGCCCGACTCAACGAGTCGGGCTTTTTTGTTACGGGCTGCTATTTAGCCTTTGAAGACATCATCCACGCTCTGCAGCGGGTAGTTCTTCGGATACGGCAGGGTAGCCACGCCAGTCTCGATGGCAGCCTTGGCCACGGCATCGGAGATGACGGTGATCAGGCGGGCATCCATTGGCTTAGGAATAATGTACTCACGGCCGAATTCCAGCGAAATACCGCCGTAGGCGTCGCACACTTCCTGAGGCACCGGCAGCTTGGCCAGTTCGCGCAGGGCGTTGGCGGCAGCAATTTTCATTTCTTCGTTGATGCGCTTGGCACGTACGTCCAGGGCACCACGGAAGATGAACGGGAAGCCCAGTACGTTGTTGACCTGGTTCGGGTAGTCCGAACGGCCAGTGGCCATGATCACATCGTTACGGGTGGCGTGTGCCAGTTCCGGGGAGATTTCCGGGTCCGGGTTGGAGCAAGCGAACACGATCGGGTTGGCAGCCATGCGCTTGAGTTGCTCGGCGCTCAGCAGGTTCGGGCCCGACAGGCCGACGAACACGTCTGCGCCTTCGATGGCGTCGTCCAGGGTGCGCTTGTCGGTAGCGTGGGCGAATACGGCCTTGTACTGGTTCAGGTCGTCACGGCCAGCGTGGACCACACCGGTACGGTCGATCATGAAGATGTTCTCGATCTTGGCGCCCATGCTCACCAGCAATTTCATGCAGGAGATGGCGGCAGCACCGGCGCCCAGGCAGACGATCTTCGCCTCTTCCAGGGTCTTGCCGGCGATTTCCAGGGCGTTGATCATGCCCGCTGCGGTCACGATGGCGGTGCCATGCTGGTCATCGTGGAACACCGGGATGTCGCACTGCTCGATCAGCGCGCGCTCGATCTCGAAGCACTCTGGCGCCTTGATATCTTCCAGGTTGATGCCACCGAAGGTGATGGAGATGCGCTTGACGGTGTCGATGAAAGCCTGCGGGCTCTCGGAGTCGACTTCGATGTCGAATACGTCGATGCCAGCGAAACGCTTGAACAGAACGCCCTTGCCTTCCATGACCGGCTTGGAAGCCAGTGGGCCCAGGTTACCCAGGCCGAGGATGGCAGTACCATCGGAAATGACTGCAACCAGGTTGCCCTTGCCGGTGTACTTGTAGGCCAGTTCCGGGTCACGACCGATTTCACGAACCGGTTCGGCGACGCCAGGGCTGTAGGCCAGCGAAAGATCACGGGCAGTGGCGGTAGGTTTGGTGAGCTCGACACTCAGTTTCCCAGGACGTGGCTGGGCGTGGTACTCGAGAGCGGCAGTTTTCAAATCAGACATTTTGGCGTTCCGCTTGTGCTATGGACTTTTCGAAGCGCCGAGGATACTCGCCCTGCAAACCCCCGACAAGACTGGCCGGTCACCTGTGTCAAGCACCCTGACGTACGACTTTGCGCTTAGACGCAGAGCCTGCGCGGCCTGCAAGTGTTCACAATAAATAAAAAACTTGTGAACAATTTTATTCTTGAGCAAAAAAAAGGCGCCCCGAAGGACGCCTTTCTTTACCAGCTCGATCGTTAGATCAAACCTTGCGAGCGCCGAAACCGCCGAAACGCTTCTGGAAGCGGTCAACACGGCCGCCGGTGTCCAGAGTTTTCTGCTTACCGGTGTAGAACGGGTGGCACTCGGAGCAAACGTCCAGGCTCAGTGGCTTGCACAGAGTGGAACGGGTCTTGATGACGTTGCCGCAGCTGCAGGTGGCGTCAACGGCTTCGTACGCTGGATGAATTTCTGGTTTCATGGTCACTTCCTCAGGCTGCGTGCCGCCATCCAACACCATTGTTGAATACCGCACGTAATTAGGCCGCGTATCTTACCAGACCTTGTCAAACGTGCAAGTTATCGCTCGCACCGGCTGTCGTCTGGTAGGCTTCCCGACTATAACACCCGCCCGGCCCCACAGAGCTGTCCCCCATTCCCCTTCCAACCAGAGAGCCTCCTGCGTGCCCGACGTCATCCTGCGCCTCGCCCTGCCCTCGCCGCTGCGACGCCTGTTCGACTACCGGGCACCAGCCGGCATGCCGGCCAGCGCCTTCACGCCGGGCATGCGCCTGCGGGTGCCGTTTGGCCGCCGGGAAATGATCGGTATCCTGGTGGAGGTCGCCGACCAGAGCGAAGTACCCGCCGACAAGCTCAAGCCCGCCAGCGCCCTGCTGGACCCGGTAAGCCCGCTGCCGGCGCCGCTTTTCAAGCTGTGCCTGTGGACGGCTCAGTATTACCAGCACAGCCTGGGCGACACCCTGAGCTGGGCCTTGCCGGTACTGCTGCGCCAGGGCGAACTGGCCGAGGCCCGGCAGGAACGCTTCTGGCTGGCCGCGCCAGGCGCACGCCAGGACGACCCGCGCATCAAGAACGCCCCACGCCAGCGCGAAGCCCTGGCCACGCTGGCGCAACACCCCCACGGCGTGGCGCACCCTTTGCTGAGCAAGCTGGGGCTGAACAAGACCAGCCTCGACCTGTTGCTGGAAAAAGACCTGGTCCAGGTAGAGGTGCGCAAGCACGCACCCGTGCCGCGCCACGAGCACTGGCTGGCCCAGCCCGAGTTGCCGCTCAACAGCGAACAGCGCGCCGCCTTCGAAGCGGTGCGCGCCGGCTTCGACACGTTCCACGCCTTCCTGCTCGCCGGGGTTACCGGCAGCGGCAAGACCGAGGTCTACCTGCAACTGATTCGCGAAACCCTGGAGGCTGGCAAGCAGGCGCTGGTGCTGATCCCGGAGATCAACCTGGGCCCGCAGACCCTCGCCCGTTTCGAACAGCGCTTCAACGCGCGCATCGCCCTGCTGCACTCGGCCGTCAACGACCGTGAGCGGCTGGATGCCTGGCTGGCAGCCCGAGACGGCGAGGCGGATATCATCATCGGTACCCGTTCGGCGCTGTTCACCCCCATGAAAAACCCGGGGCTGATCATCATCGATGAGGAGCATGACGGCTCCTATAAACAGCAGGAAGGCCTGCGCTACCACGCCCGCGACCTGGCGTTGGTGCGCGCGCGACAGGAGAACATCCCTATCCTGCTGGGTTCGGCGACGCCATCGCTGGAAAGCCTGCACAACGCCTACACCGGCCGCTACGGCCTGCTGAAGATGGAACACCGCGCCGGCGGCGCCAAACCGCCGAAGTTCCTGCGCCTGGACGTCAAGAGCAGGCCTTTGGACAGCGGTATCAGCGGGCCCATGCAGCAAGCCATCGGCCAGACCCTGGCCAACGGCCAGCAGGTGCTGGTGTTTCTCAACCGTCGCGGTTTCGCCCCCACCCTGCTGTGCCACGATTGCGGCTGGCTGTCCGAATGCCCCCGCTGCGATGCCCGCACCACCGTGCACCAGCGCTCCGGGGAGTTGCGCTGCCACCACTGTGGCCACGTGGAGCGCGTGCCGCGCCAGTGCCCCAAGTGCAACACTGTGGACCTGCGCCCGGTAGGGGCCGGCACCGAACGAGCCGAAGAGCGCCTGAGCATTCTGTTTCCCGACTACCCCGTGCTGCGGGTCGACCGCGACAGCACATCGCGCAAAGATGCGATGAACCAGTTGTTCGCCACCATCCAGAAAGGCCAGCCGTGCATTCTGGTGGGCACCCAGATGCTCGCCAAAGGGCACCATTTTCCGCGGGTCACCCTGGTGTCGATCCTGGACGCGGAC
>NZ_JAPYKM010000003.1:0-303820 GCF_029623465.1 Pseudomonas sp. RIT-To-2
GCGGCAACCGAATGACCGCCGTCAGCCCGCCTCCCGGCGTCTCCTCCAGGCTCAACTGCCCGCCCAGCCGCTGACAAGCTTCGCGGGCAATGGTCATCCCCAACCCGACTCCACCGGAATTGCGATTGCGCGAGCCTTCCAGCCTGAAGAACGGCTCGAACACCGCTTCACGCTTGTCGGCGCTGATGCCCGGCCCGTGGTCGATGACGCGGATGGTCACCTGGTCACGGGTGTCCTGGATGTCCACCAGGGTGGCGCCGCCGTAGCGCAGGGCGTTGTCCACCAGGTTGCTGATGCACGAGCGCAGGGCCATGGGCTGCACCTGCAGGGGCGCGCAGGTGCCCTTGGCCTGAATGTCGGCGCCATGGTCCTGGGCATTTTCCACCAGCGATTCCACCAGTGCCTGCAGGTCGTACCATTGCAAGGCTTCGCTGGTGCGCTGTTCGTGCAGGTAGGTGAGGGTGGCGTCGAGCATGCCGATCATGTCATCCAGATCCTGGCGCATCTGGCCTTGCAGCTTCTCGTTATCGATCTGCTCCAGGCGCAGCTTGAGTCGCGACAACGGTGTACGCAGGTCGTGGGACACGGCGCCGAGCATGCGTGCGCGCTGCTGCACCTGTTCGCGGATGCGCTCCTGCATGCGGTTGAAGGTATGCGCGACCTGGCGAGCTTCCAGCGGGCCGGTTTCCTCCAGGGGCGGGGCGTCCAGGTTTTCGCTGAGCCGCTCCGCCGCTTCACTGAAACGGCGAATAGGCCGCGACAACGCCTTGGCACCGAACCAGGCGGCCACTACCAGGGTAATCAGCTGGAACATCAGCGGTACCATGGGCCCGCCGAACAGCGGCGGCGGTGGCCGACGCTCTTCCTGGCGCAGTTTTTCCAGTTCAGCGCGCGCTTCGGGCGTGGGGTTTGGCTCCAGCTCGGCGCGGCGCTGGGCCAGCGCTTCGCGAAGCTCTTCGCGGTGAGGCGGCGGCGGGAAGCCGTACTGCTGGAACCACAGGAAAGCCAGCAGGTGGGCAAAGATGATGGCAATCAGCGATACACCGAACAGACGGGCGAACAGCGTATCAGGGCTGCGCATCAGCCAATGTCTCGGGCATCGAACAGGTAACCTTCACCGCGCACGGTCTTGATCAATTGCGGTGCCTTGGGGTCGTCGCCCAGCTTCTGGCGCAGGCGCGAGACCAGCAGGTCGATGCTGCGGTCGAAGGCTTCGATGGAGCGGCCGCGGGCGGCGTCCAGCAGTTGTTCACGGCTGAGCACGCGGCGCGGGCGTTCCAGGAATACCCACAACAGGCGGAATTCAGCATTGGACAGCGGCACCACCAGCCCATCGGAGGAGATCAGCTGGCGCAGCACGCTGTTCAGGCGCCAGTTGTCGAAGCGCACGTTGGCACGCTGCTCGGTGCGGTCGTCACGCACGCGGCGCAGGATAGTCTGGATACGGGCCACCAGTTCGCGCGGTTCGAACGGCTTGGCCATGTAGTCGTCAGCGCCCAGCTCCAGGCCGATGATGCGGTCGGTCGGCTCGCAGCGCGCGGTCAGCATCAGGATCGGAATGTCGGATTCAGCCCGCAACCAGCGGCACAGCGACAGGCCGTCTTCGCCGGGCAGCATCAGGTCCAGCACCACCACGTCGAAGTTTTCTTCCAGCAGCGCCTGGCGCATGCCTTCACCGTCGCTGACACCCAGGGCGAGAATGCCGAAGCGCGCCAGGTAGTCGATCAGCAGCTCGCGAATCGGTACGTCGTCATCCACGATCAGGGCACGGGTATTCCAGCGTTTGTCATCGTCGCCGACGAGGGTCTTGCTGGCATCGCTGAGGGGGAGCGGGGTGTTCTGCATGCTTGCGTTCATCTGCCTGGTATTGCTGCCAGCCACGGCGACGGGGCCGCGTCATTTACCCATAAGGTAAGCGTTCGCCCGGCGGGCTGGTAGTCATGTTCGGATTGGGAGCGGCGAACGAGGGTTACTCGCGGGCGTGTCGCTGGAATGTCGTCTATGTATCGGTCTCGATACAATTGGCTACATTTTCCCGATTTCGATCTGGAGACAGCTCTACATCGGCATTCTTTACGATTTCTTTATACCTGTATGCTGCTTTCAGTCTCGTTCCTTTACGCAGTGTTTTCCGACAATACCGACGAATGGCTGGCTTCCCCCCCCGTGGCTTTTCGGTTGACGCCGAACCCCGCAAGGGGCGCAGGGAAGCGGCCTTTTCGTGTATCGAACGAGGAGAAACGGCATGAACGTTCTGGACGGGGTGGCCTTGCTGCTGGCAGCAGGGCTGTTTGTGTATCTGACCCTGGCGCTGTTACGCGCCGATCGCAACTAGGAGCGGCCATGCACAGCTATGACTATGGGCTGCTGGTGGCGTTCCTGGCCCTGGTGCTGGTTCCGGCACCGTTCCTGGGGCGGTTCTATTACAAGGTGATGGAAGGCCAGCGCACGTGGCTGACGCCCATCCTCGGCCCGGTGGAGCGTGGCTGCTATCGCCTGGCGGGCGTCGATGCCAATGAAGAGCAGAGCTGGCAACGCTACACCCTGGCACTGCTGGCCTTCAACCTCGCCGGCTTCATCGTGCTGATGGCCGTGCTGTTGTTTCAGCAGTATCTGCCGGCCAACCCGCAACACCTGCCGGGCATGGAGTGGACCCTGGCGTTCAACACCGCGGTCAGCTTCGTCACCAACACCAACTGGCAGGCCTACAGCGGCGAAGCATCCCTGAGCTACTTCAGCCAGATGGTTGGCCTTACCGTGCAGAACTTCGTCAGCGCCGCCACCGGCATCGCCGTGCTGGTTGCGTTGTGCCGGGGTATCGGCCGGCGTTCGGCGAAGACCTTGGGCAACTTCTGGGCCGACATGACCCGCGCCACCCTCTATGGCCTGTTGCCGCTGTGCCTGGTGCTGGCCCTGGTACTGGTCTGGCAAGGCGTGCCGCAGACCTTCATGCATTACATGGATGCCGTCACTGTGCAGGGCGCCGACCAGGTTATTCCCCTGGGCCCGGCGGCGAGCCAGATTGCCATCAAGCAACTGGGCACCAACGGCGGTGGCTTCTTCGGCGTCAACTCGGCGCACCCGTTCGAAAACCCCACGGCCCTGAGCAACCTGCTGGAAGTGGTGTCGATCATCCTGATCCCGGTGGCGCTGGTGTTTACCTTCGGCCATTACGTGAAGGACATGCGCCAGAGCCGGGCAATCATCGCCTGCATGTTCGCCCTGTTTCTGATCGGTGGTGGGGTGGCGCTTTACGGCGAGTACCAGCCCAACCCGGCCCTGCAAGGCGCGCAGATTGAACAGACTGCACCCCAGGAAGGCAAGGAGGCACGTTTTGGCACCACGGCTTCGGTGCTGTGGGCCGTGACCACCACAGCCGCCTCCAACGGCTCGGTCAATGCCATGCACGACAGCCTCAACCCGCTGACCGGCATGGTCGCGCTGGTGAACATGATGGTCGGCGAGGTGATCTTCGGCGGCGTCGGCGCCGGGCTCTATGGGATGTTGCTGAACGTGCTGACGGCGGTGTTCCTGGCAGGGCTGATGATCGGCCGCACCCCGGAATACCTGGGCAAGAAAATCCAGGCCACCGAGGTCAAGCTGCTGGTCGTCACCCTGCTGGTCATGCCCATCGGCGTGCTGGTGCTGGGCGCCATCGCCGCCAGCCTGGCGGGGCCGGCATCGGCAGTCAGCAACCCGGGGCCCCACGGCTTCAGCCAGTTGCTGTACGCCTACACCTCGGCCAGTGCCAACAACGGCTCGGCGTTCGGCGGTTTCAGCGCCAACACCGCGTTCCACAACCTGATGCTGGGGCTGGGCATGCTGATCGGGCGCTTCGGCTACATCCTGCCAATCCTGGCCCTGGCCGGCAGCCTGGCACTGAAGAAGACCGCACCGCTGGGCGCGAACAGCTTTCCTACCCACGGGCCGCTGTTCGTCACCTTGTTGACCGTGACGATCTTGCTTGTAGGCGGGCTGACCTTCCTGCCGACCCTGGCCCTGGGGCCGATCGCCGAACACTTGAGCCTGGGTTTCTGAGGACATGACCATGAATATGCCGATCCCTGCTGTAAAACCGGCGGTCGCCAGCACCACGCAGAAAACCGCCTTCGCCGCCCTGTGGCGGCCGGCGCTGGTGCAGGCCTTCGTCAAGCTCGACCCGCGCCAGTTGCAGCGTGCGCCGGTGATGCTGGTGGTGGAACTGACCGCCATACTGACCACGGTGCTGTGTTTCCTGCCCGAGGCCGGCGTCGGCACGGGCGTGGCGGTGCAGATCGCCCTGTGGCTATGGTTTACCGTGCTGTTCGCCAACTTTGCCGAGGCCTTGGCCGAGGGGCGCGGCAAGGCCCGCGCCGACAGCCTCAAGGCGGGCAGCCAGGGCCTGAGCGCACGCCGCCGCGAGGCGGGTGGGCAGTTCCAGACCGTGCCCGCCGCCAGCCTGCGCAAGGGTGACGTGGTGCGCGTCGAGGCCGGGGAAATGATCCCCGGTGACGGCGAGGTCATCGAAGGCATCGCCGCCGTCAACGAAGCCGCCATTACCGGGGAGTCGGCTCCGGTGATCCGTGAGTCGGGCGGCGACCGCTCGGCCGTCACCGGCAATACCCGGCTGGTGTCGGATTGGTTGTTGGTAAAGATCACCGCCAACCCCGGTGAGTCGACCCTGGACCGCATGATCGCCTTGGTGGAGGGCGCCAAGCGCCAGAAAACCCCCAATGAAATCGCGTTGGACATCCTGCTGATCGGCCTGACCCTGATTTTCCTGCTGGTGGTGGTCACCCTGCAGCCGTTCGCCCACTTCGCCGGTGGCAGCCTGCCGCTGGTGTTCCTGGTGGCCTTGCTGGTGACGCTGATTCCCACCACCATCGGCGGCTTGCTCTCGGCGATTGGCATTGCCGGCATGGACCGACTGGTGCGCCTGAATGTGATCGCCAAGTCGGGCCGCGCGGTGGAGGCCGCCGGTGACGTGCACGTGTTGCTGCTGGACAAGACCGGTACCATCACCTTCGGCAACCGTCGTTGCACCGCCTTGTATGCCGCCCCGGGCGTGACCGCCAAGGAGCTGGCCGAAGGCGCGCTGCTGGCCTCGCTGGCCGACGACACTGCCGAAGGCAAGTCCATTGTCGAGTTCCTGCGCCAATTGCATAGCCTGGCGGAGCCTGCTGGCCACGAACTCACCGCGGTGCCTTTCAGTGCCGAGACGCGCCTGAGCGGCGTCGACCATGGCAAGCATGTGTACCGCAAGGGCGCGGTGGACTCGCTGCTGGCCTTCGTCGGCCTGCAGCGCCTGGAGATGCCCGCCGCATTGGCCCGTGAGGTGGACAAGATCGCCCAGAGCGGCGGCACACCGCTGCTGGTGTGCCGCGACAAACGCCTGCTGGGTGCCATTCACCTCAAGGACGTGGTCAAGCCCGGCATTCGCGAACGCTTCGCCGAACTGCGCAAGCTGGGGATCCGCACCGTGATGGTCACCGGCGACAACCCGCTGACCGCCGCCGCCATCGCCGCTGAAGCCGGGGTGGACGACGTGCTGGCCGAAGCCACGCCAGAGAAGAAGCTGGCGCGCATTCGCCAGGAGCAGGACGACGGCCGTCTGGTGGCCATGTGTGGCGACGGCGCCAACGACGCCCCGGCCCTGGCCCAGGCCGACGTGGGCATGGCCATGAACGACGGCACCCAGGCAGCGCGCGAAGCCGCCAACATGGTCGACCTGGACAGCGACCCCACCAAGCTGCTGGACGTGGTGCAGATCGGCAAGGAGCTGCTGGTGACCCGTGGCGCCCTGACCACCTTTTCCATCGCCAACGACGTGGCCAAGTATTTTGCCATCCTGCCCGCGCTGTTCGCCGCTATCTACCCGCAATTGGGTGTGCTCAACGTGATGCACCTGGCCAGTCCGCAGAGCGCGATTTTGTCGGCGATTGTTTTCAACGCGCTGATCATCGTCGTGCTGATCCCCCTGGCCCTGCGCGGCGTGCGGGTGCAGGCAGCCAGTGCCGCGCACCTGTTGCGCCGCAATCTGCTGATCTACGGGCTGGGCGGCATCGTGGTGCCCTTCGTGGGCATCAAGCTGATCGACCTGTTGCTCACCGCACTGCACCTGGTATGACCGCCTGGAGGAATGAATGATGTCGACTTACTTGCGTCCGGCCCTGAGCCTGGTTGTATTGATGACCCTGATTACCGGCGTCGCCTACCCGCTGGTGGTGACAAGCGTGGCCCAGGTGGCTTTCCCCGACCAGGCCAATGGCAGCCTGGTGCGTGACGAAAGTGGCAAGGTGCGCGGTTCCAGCCTGATCGCGCAGAATTTCACCGGCGAGCAATGGTTTCACCCACGGCCCTCGGCCGGGGACTTCGCCACCGTGTCCAGCAGCGCCAGCAACCTGGCGCCCAGCAACCCGGCCCTGGCCACCCGCATCAAGGACGATGCCGCCAAGCTCCAGGTGGCCGGCCAGGGGCCAGTGCCCATGGCCCTGCTGACCACGTCTGGCAGCGGCCTGGACCCCCACTTGCCGCCGGCCGCGGCCGACTACCAGGTGGCGCGCATTGCCCAGGCCCGGCAGTTGCCGGAGCCTGCGGTGCGGCAACTGGTGGCTGAGCACACCGAGCGCTCGCTGTTCGGCCCACCCGTGGTCAACGTGCTGGCTTTGAACCTGGCCCTGGATCGGCTACCTTCAGCGCAATGAGGGTAGGGTGCGTGCAATCCCTCCACACACTGATTTCTGCCTTGTCGAGTACCTGTGATGAGTGACGCTGTACGCGCCGACGCCCTGCTGGCCCAACTGCCCCGCAATGGCCGTGGCCGGCTCAAGGTGTTCCTGGGGGCCGCCCCCGGGGTGGGCAAGACGTATGCCATGCTCCAGGCCGCCCACGCCCAGGTTCGCCAGGGCGTGAAGGTGCTGGCGGGGGTGGTGGAAACCCACGGCCGCGCTGAAACCGAAGCGCTGCTGGGCGGCTTGCCACAGCAGCCTCTGGTGCGCTCGCGCTACCGTGGCGTGACCCTGGAAGAAATGGACCTGGACGGCCTGTTGCAGGCTGCCCCTCGCCTGGTGCTGGTGGACGAACTGGCCCACAGCAACGCCCCCGGCAGCCGCCACGCCAAGCGCTGGCAGGACATTCAGGAGCTGCTGGCGGCCAACATTGACGTGTACACCACGGTCAACGTTCAGCACCTTGAAAGCCTCAACGACCAGGTGCTGGACATTACCGGCGTGCAAGTGCGCGAAACCCTGCCCGACTGGGTGCTGCAGGAAGCCGATGAACTGGTGCTGATCGACCTGCCGCCGCGTGAATTGCTGGAGCGCTTGCGCGAAGGCAAGGTGTATGTGCCGGAGCAGGCCAGGGCCGCCATCGAGGCCTTCTTCACCCAGACCAACCTCACTGCGTTGCGCGAGTTGGCCATGCAGACGGCCGCCGCCCAGGTGGACGCCGACCTGGCCCAGGGCTACCGGCGCCTGGGCCAGGCTGCGCCAGCGCTACGCGGGCGTCTGCTGGTGGGTGTCGATGCCGATGCCCAGGCCGAACGCCTGGTGCGCCACGCCAGCCGCGTGGCCGAGCGCAGGCACTTGCCCTGGACCCTGGTGCATGTGGACACCGGCAAGGGGCGAGACGAAAGCGGCCGTCAACACTTGCAGAATGCCCAGTTGCTGGCCGAGCGCCTGGGCGGTGAAGTGGTGGTGCTGCGGGCCGCGGAAGTGGCCAAGACCCTGATCCAGCACGCCGCCGAGCGCCGCGCCAGCCTGGTGCTGGTGGGCCAGTCGCGGCCGTTGCTGCGCCGGCGCCTGTTCGGCGGGGGCCTGGGGCCGCGGTTGTTGCGTGATACCCATGGCCTGGAAATCAACGTGCTGGACCGTGACCAGGCGCGGCCATTACCGCGCACCCGCGGGGCCGGGGAGTGGGTGTGGTTCGACTACCTGCTGGCACTGTTCGCGACCATCGCCGCCAGTGGCCTGGCCTCGGCGGTGGCCAGCGTGCTGGCGTTGCCGAACATTTCCCTGGTGTTTCTCGCCGCGGTGCTGCTGGTGGCGGTGCGCAGCAGCCTGGGCCCGGCGCTGGTGTGCGCGGCACTGTCGTTCCTATCGTATGACTTTCTGTTCATCCCGCCGACGTTCTCCCTGACCATCTACCGCGAAGAAGACGTGCTGACCCTGCTGTTTTTCCTGCTGATGGCGGCACTGACCGGCAACCTGGCGGCCCGCCAGCGTCGACAGTTGCAGGCATTGCGGGACACCCAGGAAGAAACCGGTGAACTGCTCGACCTGTCGCGCAAGCTCACCGCCGCTACCGACCGCCAGGCCGTGCTCACTGCCGCCGCCCAGCACCTGCAGGGTTGGCGGGATTTGCAGGTGTGGGTGTTGGAGCGCGACGGCGACCATGGCTGGAAAGACCCTGGCGGCCATGCCGTGCCCCTTGCCGACACCGAGCGGGCCGCCGCCGATTGGGCCTGGCAGCACGACCAGCCGGCGGGCATGGGCACCGGCACATTGCCCGCCGGGCGCTGGTGGTGGCTGCCAGTGTCGGCGCAGGCGCGGCCGCTGGCCTTGCTGGGTGTGCGCGAGCGCGAGGGCCGGCCCTTGAGTGTGCAACGCCGGCGCCTGCTGGCGGCGCTCAGCCAGCCGCTGGCCCAGGCGCTGGCGCGGGCGCAATTGGCCCAGGACCTGGAAGCGGCGCGTTTGCATGGTGAGACCGAGCAATTGCGCAGTGCCTTGCTGGCCTCGGTGTCCCATGACCTGCGCACGCCCCTGACGGCCATGCGCGGCAGCATCGACAGCCTGCTGGCCCTGGGCGAAGCCATTCCCAGGGCCGACCGTGAGGAACTGCTGGAAGGCACCCGCGATGAAGCCGAGCGCCTGGACCGCTACATTCAGAACCTGCTGGACATGACCCGCCTGGGCCATGGCGCATTGAAGCTGGCCCGCGACTGGGTGGCCCCGGCGGATATCGTCGGCAGCGCCCTGAACCGCCTGCGCGCGGTGCTGGCACCGCTGGAAGTCGTGGTCGATGTGCCGGCTGCGTTGCCGTTGCTGTATGTGCACGCCGCGCTGATCGAGCAGGCGCTGATCAACGTGATGGAGAATGCCGCGCGCTTCTCGCCCGCCCATGGCCGCCTGCTGGTCAGTGCCGCGGTTCAGGCCGAAGAATTGTGCCTGGCGGTCAGTGATCAGGGCCCGGGCATTCCCGAAGCCGAGCGGGCGCAGATTTTCGACATGTTCTACACCGCCGCCCGTGGCGACCGCGGCGGCCAGGGCACGGGCCTGGGCCTGGCGATCTGCCAGGGCATGATCGGCGCCCACGGCGGGCGCATTCTGGTGGATGACGGAGTGGATGGCCAGGGAACCTGCATCACTCTATGCTTGCCGCTGCAGACGCAACCGGGCCTTGAAGGTGAAGCCTTGACATGAGTCAGACCGCAACGCTGCTGGTCATCGATGATGAGCCACAGATCCGCAAATTCCTGCGCATCAGCCTGGCCTCCCAGGGCTACCAGGTGCTGGAGGCCGGTACTGGCGCCGACGGCCTGAGCCAGGCCGCCCTCGGCCGCCCTGACCTTGTGGTGCTGGACCTGGGCCTGCCGGACATGGACGGCCAGCAGGTGCTGCGTGAATTGCGCGAATGGACCCAGGTGCCGGTGCTGGTGCTGTCGGTGCGCGCCAGCGAGGCGCAGAAAGTCGAGGCACTGGACAACGGCGCCAACGATTACGTGACCAAGCCGTTCGGCATCCAGGAGTTTCTGGCCCGGGTAAGGGCGCTGTTGCGCCAGGGCTCGACGGCCGATGCCCCGGCGGGGCCGCTCAGCATTGGCGGCTTGCTGATTGACCTGGGTTTGCGGCGGGTGACGCTCGACGCCGTGGAGGTGTCGTTGACCCGCAAGGAATACGCGGTCATCGCGCAACTGGCGCGCTACCCGGGGCGGGTGATCACCCAGCAGCAATTGCTCAAGGATATCTGGGGGCCGACCCACGTGGAGGATAGCCACTACCTGCGTATCGTGGTGGGGCATATTCGCCAGAAACTGGGCGACGACCCCACGGCGCCGCGCTACCTCATCACCGAGCCCGGCGTCGGCTATCGCCTGCAGGCCTTGTAGGACCGGCCTCGCCCGGTCCTGCAAAAAGCAATAGCCGCTACGTGGCGCCCAGGCGAATGCGCTTGCGCGCACTGCGCACCAGGCGCACCAGCAGCATGGCCGCCGCGCAGGTCAGGCCCACGATCAAGCCTTGCCACAACCCGCTCGGCCCCGCTGGCGCGCCCAGCCAGTCGGTCAGGCCCAACAGGTACCCCACCGGCAAGCCGATGCCCCAATAGGCGAACAGCGTCAGCAACATGGTCACCCGGGTGTCCTGGTAACCGCGCAGCGCACCCGCGGCCGTGACCTGGATGGCATCGGAAAACTGGAACAGCGCCGCGTACACAATCAGCATCGCGGCGATGTGCAGCACCGCCGGGTCAGCCGTGTAGATGCGCGCGATGTACTCGCGGCCCAGGAACATCAGGGTCGCCGAGAAACAGGCGTAGGCCAGTGCCGTGGCCATGCCGATGCCGGCGGCGAAGCGGGCTTCGCGCGGCAGGTCGCGGCCCAGCGCCTGGCCTACGCGGATGGTCACGGCCATGCCCAGGGAGAAGGGGATCATGAACACCATCGAACTGATGCTCAAGGCAATCTGGTGCCCGGCCACCACGGTGGACCCGAGGCTGCCGATCAGCAAGGCGATGACCGCGAAGATGCTCGACTCGGCGAACACCGCGATACCAATGGGCAAGCCTATGCCCAGCAACCGCTTGATCACGCCCCACTGCGGCCACTGGAATTGCCCGAACACCGCTGCGTCGCGGTAGGCCGGTGCCCAGCGCACCCAGGCGGCCATGCCCAGCAGCATCATCCACATCACGCTGGCGGTGGCCCAGCCACAGCCCACGCCGCCCATGGCCGGCACACCCAGGTGGCCGTAGATGAACACGTAGTTCAGCGGAATATTCAGCGCCAGGCCGCACAGGCCCAGGACCATGCTCGGCCGGGTGCGGCCCATGCCGTCGCTGCAGCAGCGCAGCACGTGGTACAGCGCCACCGAGGGCAGGCCGGTGCCGATCCCGTGCAGGTAGCCCATGCACGGGCCAATGAGGTCGGGGTCTACCTTCATCAGGTGCAGCACGGGTTCGGCATTGAACAGCAGCAGGCTGGCCCCAAGGCCCGCTGCCAGGGCCAGCCACAGGGCCTGGCGCACCAGCGGGCCGATCTCACCGGGGGTAGCGGCGCCGTGGCGCTGGGCTACCTTGGGGGTGGTGGCCAGCAGGATACCGGTCATCAGCAGAAATACCGGCACCCAGATGGAGTTGCCCAGGGCCACGGCGGCCAGGTCACGTGGGCCGACCCGCCCGGCCATGACCGCGTCGACGAAGCCCATGGCAGTGTGGGCCAGTTGCGCGATGATGATGGGGCCGGCCAGGGCCAGCAGGGTGCGCAACTCCAGGCGCACGCGGGCGGCGCGGGTCCGGGGGGCGGTGATGTCGGTTGCAGCTGCGGTCACGGGGTGTCGTCCACTGTAAGGCGCGGAAAACCGCCCATTCTACGCCCTGACACGCAAGTCAGGAAACACCTGCCACAGTCAAGGTGACGGCAAGCGCGGCGGCGCCTAAACTGCCGCCCATACTGGGGAGCTTGCCATGCTGATTGTCGCTGACGAAAACATTCCACTGCTTGAAGAATTCTTTGCCGGTTTTGGCGAAATACGCCGGGTGCACGGGCGCAGCGTTGACGCAGAGGCGGTCAAGGATGCCGACGTGCTGCTGGTGCGTTCGATCACCAAGGTCGACCGCGCCCTGCTGGCGGGCAGCAACGTGCGCTTTGTGGGCACGTGCACCATCGGCACCGACCACCTGGACCTGGACTACTTCGCCGAGGCCGGTATCCGCTGGTCCAGCGCGCCAGGGTGTAACGCCCGTGGTGTGGTGGACTACGTGCTCAGCGCCCTGGTCACCCTGGCCGAGCTGGAAGGCGTGAGCCTTGCCGAGCGCACTTATGGCGTGGTGGGCGCGGGGCAGGTGGGGTCGCGGCTGATCCGCGTGCTGCGTGAGCTGGGCTGGCAGGTGAAGGTGTGCGACCCGGTGCGTCAGGCGGCGGAGGGCGGGGATTACGTCACGCTGGACGAGATCATCGCGCACTGTGACGTGATCAGTTTGCACACGCCGCTGACCAGGGCGGGCGAGCATGCTACCTGGCACCTGCTGGATGAAGCGCGCCTGGCGCGGCTGCAGCCCGGTGCCTGGCTGATCAACGCGGCCCGCGGGCCGATCGTCGACAACCAGGCGCTGAAAAACCTGCTGATCGAGCGCGAGGACGTGCAAGCGGTGCTGGATGTGTGGGAACACGAACCCAGCGTCGACGGCGAGCTGGCCGACCTGTGCGTGCTGGCCACCCCGCATATCGCCGGTTACAGCCTGGATGGTCGCCAGCGGGGCACGGCGCAGATCTACCAGGCCTATTGTGCCTTTCGCGGCGAAGCCCCGGGCATCCAGTTGGCTGATCTGTTGCCACCACCCTGGCTGGCCGAAGTAGCCCTCAACGGGCTGGCTGAGCCGGACCTGGCCATGGCCATGCTGTGCCGGGCGGTGTATGACCCCCGTCGTGACGATGCCGACTTCCGTCGCAAGCTGACCGACAACGACGCGCAGCAGCGCAGCGCGTTCGATGCGCTGCGCAAAGGCTACCCGACCTCCCGACGGGAAATCGAAGGGTTGCGTGTGCGGCTGGACGGTTATTCGCCCGACCTGCGCAAGTGGGTGCAGGCACTGGGCTGCGAACTGGTGTAACCGACCGCGCCGCTGTAGCGGCGCGCGCAAGAAAAACCCGGCCGATGGGCCGGGTTCAGGGTGTTTCGCGGGGCGTCAGTCTTGTTTGGCAGGAGCAGGTTTGACCAGACGTTTTTCCAGTTTCTGACAGGCGTCCTGGATCATGTCTTCGGTGATAGGGATCTCGTGTCCCTTGGCATCGATAATGGAACCACCGACCGCCTGGTGCGGCTGGATCCGGTGTACTTCCACGGTTTCGTTACGGCTGCTGTGCAAGCCCATGGCCCGTCTCCTCATCAGGTTGTGTGCTCAGACTAGAGCCGCCAGATGACTGCGTCGTGACAATCCCTGTGCATCCCTGGCGACCCCTTCAGTCCACCAGAAAGCGCCGCGAATCACCACCCCGGCGTTAGATCAAAAGTGTCTAGCACAGGTACTGGCGGGCTCTATTGAGCTGACTGTGGCGGGGCAGTGGAGTTCCGCGGGCCTAAACCACCCGTCTGGGTGTACGCTGGGAGCGTCTTTGTCCGCCACGGCCTGCCCATGACCTCGATGCTCTCGTCCCGCCAACGGCGCGCCCTGCGCCTGACCCTGCATTTCCTGCGCCCGTACCGCTGGCGGGCGTTGGCCGCGCTGGTGGCGCTGGTGCTGACCGCCGGCATTACCTTGTCCATGGGCCAAGGCATTCGCCTGCTGGTGGATCAGGGTTTTCTCACTCAATCGCCGGCGCTGCTCAACCGTTCCATCGGCGTGTTTCTGTTGCTGGTGCTGGCGCTGGCGGTGGGTACGTTCACGCGGTTCTACCTGGTATCGTGGATCGGCGAGCGCTGCGTGGCGGACATCCGCCAGCAGGTGTTCGATCACCTGATCTACCTCCACCCCGGGTTCTACGAGCATAACCGCAGCTCCGAGATCCAGTCGCGGCTGACCGCCGACACCACCTTGCTGCAATCGGTCATCGGCTCGTCACTGTCGCTGTTTCTGCGCAACGCGCTGATGGTCATTGGCGGCATCGTGCTGTTGTTCATCACCAACCCAAAGCTCACCAGCATCGTGGTCATCGCCTTGCCGTTGGTGCTGGCGCCGATCCTGGTGTTCGGACGGCGCGTGCGCGGCCTGTCACGCCAGAGTCAGGACCGCATTGCCGATGTGGGCAGCTATGTGGCCGAAACCCTCAACCAGATCAAGACCGTGCAGGCCTACAACCACCAGGTTGAAGACCAGCGTCGCTTTGGTGTCACTGTTGAGCAAGCCTTCGAGACGGCGCGCAAGCGCATCGTGCAGCGGTCATGGCTGATCACGTTGGTGATCGTGCTGGTGCTGGGGGCGGTGGGGGTGATGCTCTGGGTGGGCGGCATGGACGTGATCGCCGGGCGAATCTCCGGGGGCGAGCTGGCGGCCTTCGTGTTCTACAGCCTGATCGTGGGCAGTGCCTTCGGTACCCTCAGTGAAGTGCTCGGCGAACTGCAGCGCGCCGCTGGCGCGGCAGAACGCATCGGCGAACTGTTGCAGGCCACCAGCGATATTCAGGCCCCGGTCAGCGGCCTGCAGGTACTGCCTGCGCGGGTCAGTGGCCGGTTGAAGCTGGAAGGGGTGCGGTTTGCTTACCCATCGAGACCTGAGCGGCCGGCCATTGATGGCCTGGACCTGGTGGTCGAAGCGGGGGAGACCTTGGCGTTGGTAGGCCCCTCAGGGGCGGGAAAATCGACGCTGTTCGACCTGCTGCTGCGTTTCTACGACCCGCAGCAGGGCTGCCTGCTGATCGACGGGGTGGACCTGCGCCAGGTTGACCCCGCCGACCTGCGCCGGCATTTCGCCCTGGTGTCGCAAACCCCGGCGCTGTTTTTCGGCACCGTGGAGGACAACCTGCGCTACGGCCAGGCCGCCGCCAGCTTCGAGCAGGTGCAGCAGGCCGCGCGGATCGCCCACGCCCATGATTTCATCGAACAGTTGCCCCAAGGCTATCAGACCCACCTGGGCGAGGCTGGCCTGGGACTTTCCGGCGGCCAGCGCCAACGCCTGGCCATTGCCCGGGCGCTGCTGGTGGACGCACCTATCCTGCTGCTGGACGAAGCCACCAGTGCCCTGGATGCCCAGAGTGAACATTTGATTCAGGAGGCCTTGCCGACCCTGATGCAGGGGCGGACCACCCTGGTGATCGCCCACCGCCTGGCGACGGTGCAGAACGCCGACCGCATCGCGGTGATGGAGCAGGGCAGGGTGGTGGCGGTGGGCACGCATCGGCAGTTGATCGCCAGCAATGCGCTCTATGCCCGGCTGGCGGCGTTGCAGTTCAACACCCAGCCAGCCTAGCCGCTGTGGGGACAGCGATCAGTCGACGACTCAGCGGTATTCGCACAGGTAGGCGGTTTCAACTTCCACTTTGAGCTGGAACTTGCTGTTGGCCGGTACGTTGAAGCGGGTGCCGCCTTCGAAGGTTTCCCACTCGGTGCTGTCGGGCAGGCGCACGACCAGCTTGCCGGTGACCACGTGCATGATTTCCCTTTGCGCGGTGCCGAATTCGTATTCGCCCGGGGCCATGACGCCGATGGTGGCTGGGCCTTCCTTCATTTCGAAGGCAATCGACTTGACGGTGCCGTCGAAGTATTCGTTGACTTTAAACATGGGGCTGATCCTCGGGATAGGGGCAAAAGGGCGGCCAGTATGCCGAAGCCGCACCGGCCGTGCACGCGCTTTTGACTGTCTAGTTCGGTAGCGTCAGGGGCAACAGCCGCGCCGTGTTGCGTGCATCTTCCAGGGCCCGATGCTGTTGGCCGTTGAAGGTCAGCCCGGCCAGTTGCAAGGCGCCATTGAGGCCCAGTGGGCGCTGCAACTTGCGCGCCTTGGCGAAGCGCTGCTTGAGGTTGGTGTGCGGCACCTCGGCCAGCAGGCTGTGCAATTGGTGTTGCTGCCAACTGAGCAGCAGTTGCTGACGGTCATAGTCGCCCCAGCTCACCCAGCCTTGCAAGCCTGGGCGATGATGGGCCAGCCAGCGCTCGAATTGCGGCCACACTTCGGTCAAGGACGCGGCAGCGTCGATGTTGGCCTGGGTGATGTGCGTCAGCTCGCGGCAGAACGGCGTGAGGTGAGGGCGCCGTTGCGGGCGCACGAAGCGCTGGAAATGATCCACCTCACGGCCCTCGCGGTTCACCAGGCTGGCGCCGATCTCGATGATTTCCATTTCCGCGACCGGCCAGCCTCCCTCATCCGTGGTGGCTTCCAGGTCGATCACCAGCCAATGCGGCATAACAGGCTCCGATGCGCTGCGCTCATTCAGACCTAGAGCGTAGCGAAGTGCAAAGAGTTCCGGTATCCCCCTTCGGTTCCTCACGGTAATATTTGCCCGAGCGCTTGCTCGGGCAAGCGCCAGCGCCTAGATTGCCCGGGCGAGCGGTACCAACGGGGGAGCAAACAGCGTGGATGATGACAAGGCCCGCGAGGTCATGGGGCAACTGATCGCCGAGGGGCATCTGATTGATCCGCACAGCCCGCGGGGTGCGCTGCTGCAGGCCGCTGCTCATCTGTTCCGGGCCAAGGGCTTCGAACGCACTACCGTGCGCGACCTGGCCAGTGCAGTGGGTATCCAGTCGGGTAGTATTTTCCACCATTTCAAGAGCAAGGATGAGATCCTGCGCTCGGTGATGGAGCAGACCCTGCGCTATAACGCGGCCCTGATGCGCGCCGAGCTGGCGGGCACCGATGGCGCACGGGAGCGTGTGCTGGCGCTGATCCGTTGCGAACTGCAGTCGATCATGGGCGGCACCGGTGAGGCCATGGCGGTGCTGGTGTATGAGTGGCGCTCGTTGTCCCCCGAAGGGCGGGCCCAGGTTCTGACCCTGCGCGATGACTACGAGCGGGTATGGCTGCACGTGCTGGGTGAGGCCCGGGATGCCGGCCTGATACAGGGGGATATAGCCATTATCCGTCGCCTGCTGACCGGCGCCCTGTCCTGGACCAGCACCTGGTTCAGCCCCCAGGGCGCCTTGAGCCTGGAGCAGTTGGCAGAGCAGGCGCTGCAGTTGCTGCTCAAGGCGCCTTGAAATGATGCGTACCGGTTGTCGAAAGGTTCGCAAACCCCTATTTTATGCGGATCCAATGATCCCTTGTTCGAGGTGCGAACCCGTGACTGCTACCCCTGTGCGCGTGGTCGCGCGGTTACTGACCTGGGCAGCCATTGGCTTGGCGGCGATGCCAGTTTGGGCGGCGCAAGAAGTGCGGGTGGGGGCGGCACACTTCCCGCCGTACACCGTCCGTCCCGAGACCGGTATCGACACCGGCCTGTTGCCGCAATTGGTCGAAGACCTCAACCAGATCCAGGCCCAATACCACTTCGTACTGGTGCCCACCTCCATTCCCCGCCGCTTCCGTGACTTTCAGGACGGGCGCATCGACCTGGCGATCTTCGAGAACCCCGAGTGGGGCTGGGGCAAGATCGAGCACACCAGCGTGGACATGGGCCTGGAGGATGCGGAAATCTTCGTCACCAAACGCGGCGAGCACCGCGACCAGACCTATTTCGCCGACCTGTCGGGCAAGAGCCTGGCCTTGTTCAGCGGTTACCATTATGCCTTCGCCGACTTCAACGCCGACCCCGAATACCTGAGCAAGCATTTCAATGCCACGCTGACCTACTCCCACGACAGCAACCTGATGATGGTGCTACGCGACCGTGCCGACATCGCTCTGGTCACGCGCTCCTATCTGTACGACTACCTCAAGCGCAACCCTGGGGTGGCCAAGGACCTGCTGATCTCCGATCGTATCGACCAGGTCTACCACCATTTCGCGTTGCTGCGGCCCAAGGCGCCCATCACCGGGGAGCAGTTCAGCCAGTTGCTGCAGACCCTGCGTGACAACGGCGAGATGCTGCAGGTGTTCGACCCTTACCGGATCGCCGTGCGGCCCCTGCCTGCGCAATCGGTCGTGGCCCACGCGGTGGATGCGACCCAGCCTTGACCTGTCAGTTCTGACAGGTTCGGCGGCGCCTTCGTTCGGTTAGCCTGTGGATGCCCGCCATATGGGCGGTCACTCAACCGGAACAGGTGGGAATATCTCATGGTCAAGACATCGCAGGCGCCCCACGAAGGGGTGTTCAGATTTTCAGTGCAGAATGAACAGTATCAGGCGGACCAAATCTACTTTGGTCAAGTTGGCGACCAGTGGGATTTAGCGGGTATAGCGGGGACAGGATCCCGGCTGCACGGGGTGTTCTTTACCTTTCCCGGGCCTGGAACCGGTACCTATCCTGTCGAAGAAATTTTAGTGCGGTTCGTTACGGGGGGACACCGTGTGCTCGCCGAGAAGGGTCAGTTCTCGGTGAGGTTGACGCCCGAGGGCGTGGGCTCCGGGACCTTTCATTTAACTGTTCCCAATCTCTCGGGGGAGGTTCAGGGCGACTTCAACCTGGGTGGCCCAGGTGTCACGGTGTTGCCATTCACGGAGGATGTTCGCCGGTTGTTCGAAGGTTGATGCGCTTGGGTTACCTAGCCCTTCAAGGAGCGATATTCCGAGCGAACACGTTCAACCCATCGGCAAGGCTCGCGGCCGAGAGTTCGCCCAGATGACTGCCCAGCAGATCCCCGTTGGCACTGTAGAACAGGGTAGTGGGCAAGGCGGCGGCGCCTAGCTGCCTGCCCCACTGGCTATTCGGGTCGTACAGCACCTGGGTGGAAGCCAACCCTGCCGTGGCGATGAAATTGCTGACTGTCTGCGGCAGCTCGCCCTGGTTCAGGAAGACGAAACGTATAGCCGGATGTTGCGCCTGGGCTTGCAGCAATACCGGAAGTTCACGCCGGCACGGTGGGCACCAGCTGGCCCAGAGGTTGACCACCAGCGGCCGTGGGTCGCCGCCTGGCAGCGTCACAGGCTGGCCCAGGGCATCGTGCAGCACCACGCTCGGCATCGGCTGCCCCTCCTGGTGCCTGTAGACGGCCCAACTGGCCAGCCCCCAACACAACAGGCCAGCCGCCATTGCCGCCGCCAGAGGGTGGCGCGACGGCGCATCGCGCCAGCCCCGCCAGGTGACGTACGCCACTGACGTCAGCAGCCCAGGGCCCAGCAGGAACCCTCCGTCGCGCAGGTCGATGACCTGCCAGGGCGTTGCCAGGTATTGGTGTGCGTAGCTGGCGACGAATGCCAGCCGCGCGCCGAGCAGGGCCACCAGGAAGCCGCGAAAGAGTGTGGCTTCAGGGCTGGGCACGCCCCGTCGCCGGGCCACCCACCCGCCGCTCGCCAGCGCAATGCCCAGTGCCGCCAGCACGATCAGGTGGTGGATGGCCAGGACGAAGGGCCCGAAACCGAAACTGAGCATGAATACTTCCTTGGGGGCGGGTGCGTCACTGTGGGTGCCGCAGGTTAACGGGCGATTAACCGCCAGGCCGGTGAACCCCTGCGCTAGCCGAGGATTCGCGGCATAATCGCTGGTTAATGCACCCCGTTGATACTGCCGTCTTTTATCCAAAGGTAACCGTATGCATGTGCTGCTCTGTGAGGACGACGACCTGATCGCCTGTGGCGTCGTGGCCGGCCTGCAGGCCCAGGGCCTGACCGTGGACCGCGTGGCCAGCGCCGGCGCCGCGCGGGCGCTGCTGCGGGCAGCACAGTTCGACGTGATGGTGCTGGACCTGGGCCTGCCTGACGAGGACGGGTTGCAGATGCTGCAGTCGTTGCGCCAGCAGGGTGAACTGTTGCCCGTGCTGGTGCTGACGGCCCGCGATACGGTGACTGACCGGGTGGCCGGCCTGGAGGCCGGGGCCGACGATTACCTGCTCAAGCCCTTCGACCTGCGCGAGTTGTCTGCCCGCCTTCATACCCTGTTGCGGCGCGTGGCGGGCCGTGCGGTGAACGCTATCGAGCATGGCCCGCTGCGTTACGACCCCAGCACCTGCCAGGCCTGGCTCAAGGGCGAGCCGGTGGATTTGTCGCGGCGTGAACAGGCGCTGCTTCAGGCCTTGCTGCATAGCCGCGGCCGTGTGCTGTCCGGCGAACAGCTCAAGGACAGCGTCTACGGCTTTTCCGATGAAGTGGAGAGCAATGCCCTGAACGTCCATATCCACCATCTGCGCCGCAAACTGGGCAATGACATCGTGGAGACGGTACGCGGGCTTGGTTACCGGCTGGGCAAGGCACAGCCATGAGCTTGCGCCTGCGCTTGAGCCTGATATTGGGCACGGCCTTCCTGGTGATCTGGGCACTGGCGGCGGCGTGGATGTTTCGCGACCTGCGCCAGCAGATGATGTTTTCCCTGGACCAGCGCCTGGTGGCCTCGGCGCGCATGGTGGCGGGGCTCGTGGACCAGTTGCCAGCGCTTAACGCCCTGGGCGAGGGCAGGCGGTTCAGTGCTGACCAGTTGAGCATCCCAGACGGCATGGCGTGCCAGGTCAGTTCCTTGCGGGGGGAGATCCTGGCCCGCAGCCACGGTGCTACCGATTCACTGGATGATCAAAGCACCGGTTTCCATGACCAGAACGTGGAAGGCGGCCGTTGGCGCAGCTTTACCTTGATGCACGGCGACGTGCGCATTACCACCGCCGACCGCCACGAGGAGCGCGAGGCGCTGAACGCTTCCATCCTGCTGGCGGCCTCGGTGCCCGTGCTGGTGGCTTTGCTGGGTACCCTGGGGGTGCTGTGGCTATGCGTGGGGGTGGGGCTGGCGCCGCTCAATCGTATCCGTGATGCCCTGATGCGGCGTGGCGCCGATGCGCTGGAGCCTTTGCAGGTGCAGGCATTGCCACGCGAATTGATGCCATTGCTCGACAGCCAGAACCAGTTGCTGGTGCGTATTGGCCAGACGCTGGAGCGCGAGCGGCGCCTGACCGGGGATGCGGCCCATGAGCTGCGCAGCCCGTTGACCGCCATCAAGACCCACCTGCAGGTAGCGCGCATGACCCAGGGCGGTGCCCGGGAAACTGCCCTGGAGCACGCTGAAGCGGGCGCCGACCGGCTGCACCGAACCCTTGAGCAGTTGTTGTTGCTGGCCCGGGTGGAGGGCAGTCTGTCGTTTGATGATGGCTGCGCCTGCACCGCCGGGCAGGTGGCCCGCCAGGCTGTGCAGGATGCCAGTGCCGGCGACCGCCATCGGATCACCCTTGAACTGCCGCAGGCCTTGGCCGAGGTGCGGTTGCAGATACCGTCGGCATTGGCGGTGGCGGCCGTGCGCAACCTGCTGGACAACGCTTTGCGCCATAGTCCTGCCGAGGCGCCGGTGGCCTTGAGCGTCAGGCAACAGGCAGGGCGGGTGCATTTCGAGGTGCGCGACCATGGCCCAGGCATCGCGGCGGCGGACTTGCCCAACCTGACCCAGCGCTTCTGGCGCAGCCCGCAGAGCGGCGGCTGCGGCCTGGGCCTGGCGATTGTCCAGGCGATTGTGCAGCGCTGTGGGTGCAGCCTGGCGTTCGACAGCCGTGCCGATGGCCTGCGGGTCAACCTGGGCATGCCGCTACATCCGTTGTAACGCTGTGCCGGTAGGCGCAAGGGGCCATGGGCGTTAGGGTTACCGCTTGCATTCGGACAGGAGAACGAGCATGGACCCGCTCATTGCCATCAAGCAGCCCGCCGCCGACGAGGCCGGTATTGTCAGCCGTATCCTGCAGCGCTCCATCCGGAGTGGCTGCGCGCTGGACCATCGCAACAACGCCTGTCTCGTCGAGGCCTGGACCCGCAACAAAGGCTGTGAGCAGGTCAGCCGCTGGCTGCAGGACGAAGCCCTGTGCCTGCGCCTGGCCTGGCTGGAAGGCAAGCCGGTAGGCGCGGCCATGGCGCTGGCCAGTGGCGAGGTGTGCCTGTGCTACGTGCAACCGGAAAGCTTTCGCCGCGGCGCCGGGCGCGCGCTCATGGTGGCGCTGGAAGCGTTCCTGCGCAACGCCGGGCGCAGCCATGCGATGCTGTACAGTACCCGCACCGCCGAGGGCTTTTATCAGTGCCTGGGGTACCGGCCCACCGGACGCCCCTTGAGCTTCACAGGCTTGCTGCTGACACCGATGAGCAAGGCCCTGGATAGCAACGATCACGCCCAGGAATAATCGGTAGGAGGCTCACGGACCAGTCCGATCATCGGTTAAATGCCCATGCTGCCTGGGCAGGCTTGATTTCACCACTCATCGGGCAGAAGATCGACCCAGACTGTCGAGGATGCCGCCAGACGTGTGGCGGAGAACGGGTCAAGGATGCCCTTGGCGCTGCGGCGCAGGTCACCGACCATGATCAACAAAGCGTTGCGAATTCTGATTGCCGATGAGCACCCTGGCCAATTGATGCATGTGGAACGCATGCTCAATCACATGGGGTATTACCGAATTGCCCCGGTGCATTCCTTCGAGGCGCTGTTGGCGCTGGTGCAGAGTGCCATCGAGCCCTTCGACCTGCTCATCGCCAACACCGACATGGCCGTGCGCGCTGGCGTCGACCTGCCGCGCTTGTGCAAGGGCAGCGCCCAGGTGCATCACGCCCTGCTGTACGAAAGCGAAAGCGTGACCGTGCCGCCGATTGCCCGCCAGCAGCGCGAGGCTGTCAACGTCTGCCTCACGCGTTTGCCCGACAGCGAAGCCCTCAAGACCCTGATGGATATCGTCGACTTCGAGCCTGTGCTGGTCGCGCCGCCCGTTTCGGTCGCCAACCAGCGCCGGCCGTCACGCAAGCGCCCCAATCTAAAAGAGCCTGCGCTGCTACGCCATTCCTGACCTGGCCGCCGCTACGGTGTGCGTGGGCTGCCCAGAATCATGCAGGTGGTACTGGCCGTCGCATACAGCCGGCCTTCGGCATCGTAGAGGCGACCTTCGGCCAGCGCCGTGGAGCGCCCCACGTGCACCGTCTTGCCTTCAGCCCGCACCGGCCCGGTGCTGGCACTCAATGCCCGCACATAGCTGATGCGCAAATCCAGGGTGGTATAGCCTTGCCCCTGTTGCAGCCGCGTGTGAATCGCACACCCCATGCAGGAGTCCAGCAGGGTCGCGGCATAGCCGCCGTGGACGCTACCCAGCGGGTTGTAATGGCGTTCATCGGGCGTGCCCTGGAAAATGAACAGTCCCGGCCCCCACTCGATCGGCACGAAATCCATCAAGGTGCCGATGGGCGGGGAGGGCAGTTCGCCGTTGCCGATACCCTCGAAGAACTGGCTGGGCGTCAACGCGCTGACCTGGGCGAAGGTGAGCGTGCCCGGGCCGGCAAGGCGCGCGCGCATGGCCCGTTCCTGCGCTTGCCATAACGCGATGAGTTCCTCTGGGGGCAGTGATTGCATGATGACGCTCCTGATGGGCCGTGTTACGCCTGATAATATTACGAGTGTAATATATATCAAGCCCGTCCATCGGTGTTGTTTGGGCCGCAGGCCCGGGTATTCGCGCCCGGTGGCCACCGGCATGGCTGGTCAGGCCGGCTCAGTTTGCTATCCTCTGCGCCTTTGGCAGGCGCCAGCATAGGCGCCGCCTGCCCATAGCGTGGATACCACATGACTGCCAAACCCACCCAAGGCCCGTTGCTGCTCTCCCGTGCCGACCACAAGACCCTGGGCCTGGCGGCCTTGGGCGGTGCCCTGGAAATCTACGATTTCATCATTTTCGTGTTTTTTGCCCTGACGCTCAGCCAACTGTTTTTTCCGCCCCAGATGCCGGAATGGCTACGGTTGCTGCAAAGCTTCGGCATCTTTGTCACCGGTTACCTGGCGCGGCCATTGGGTGGCATTCTCATGGCGCATTTCGCCGACCACCTGGGGCGCAAGAAGGTCTTCAGCTTGAGCATCCTGATGATGGCGCTGCCGTGCCTGCTGATCGGGGTGATGCCCACCTATGCCCATATCGGCTATGCCGCGCCGCTGATTCTGCTGGGCCTGCGTATCCTCCAGGGGGCTGCCGTGGGTGGCGAAGTGCCTAGCGCCTGGGTATTCGTGGCCGAGCATGCGCCATTGCATCGCCGTGGCTACGCGCTGGGCTTTCTGCAGGCCGGGCTGACCTTTGGCTACCTGATCGGTGCATTGACCGCCACGGCCCTGGCGCAACTGTTCACGCCCCAGGAAATTCTTGACTATGCCTGGCGCCTGCCGTTCCTGTTGGGCGGGGTATTCGGCATCATCGGGGTATGGCTGCGCCGCTGGTTGAGCGAGACACCGGTGTTCCTGGCGCTGCGCGAGCGGCGCGAGGGGGTGGTGGAACTGCCCCTCAAGGCAGTGCTGCGCGACTACCGCCGGGCGTTGCTGCCAGCGGTGACCCTGACGTGCGTGCTGACCTCGGCCGTAGTGGTACTGGTGGTCATCACCCCGACGGTAATGCAGCAACGCTTCGGCCTGAGTGCCGGGCACACCTTTGCCTTGAGTAGCCTGGGCATCGTGTTTCTCAACCTGGGCTGTGTGCTGGCCGGCTTGCTGGTCGACCGCATCGGTGCCTGGCGGGCGCTGATGGTCTACAGCCTGTTGATGCCGCTGGGCATTGGCGCGCTGTACGCCAACCTGGTGGGTGGCTGGGGTTTTCCTGGCCTTGGCTACGCCTTGGCCGGGTTGGCCTGCGGCGTGGTGGGCGTGGTTCCGTCAGTGATGGTTGGCCTGTTTCCGGCGCACATCCGGGTGTCGGGCATCTCCTTTACGTACAACATCGCCTATGCCCTGTGGGCCAGCGTCACGCCGCTGGCCCTGATCGCGGCAATGCCGTGGAGCCCGTGGGTGTGCGTGGGCTTCGCCGCGGTCATGGGCCTGGTGGGCATGGTGACCGCGCTGGTGTTTGCCGGGCGCGGGGTGTTGCAGGGGGAGGGGGCGCAAGCGTGCGGGTGAGCGTGGTCTCACCTCACTGAACCCGATTGTTTGCAACGATGCCGCGGCTACCCACCTTACGTATCAGTTAATCCCATTATATGGGATGTAAAATTATATATTGAGATATCAGCCTCGGTCGGTCTATAGTCCCCATCAGCTCCACGCCCTCACTCCAACAACAACTCAGGTGAAGCGATGCAGGCGCATTTGATCGCGCTCGACTGGGGAACCACTTCCCTTCGAGCCTACAAGCTTGGCCGCAGCGGTCAGGTACTGGACCAGCGAGCGCTGGCTTCGGGCATCATGCAACTCCCCACCACGCCACGCACAATCGCCGGCCAGTATTGCGACAACGGTTTCGAACTGGCCTTTGATGATGCCTGCGGTGACTGGCTGGCCGCCGAGCCGCACCTGCCGGTCATCGCCTGTGGCATGGTCGGCAGTGCCCAGGGCTGGCGTGAGGTGGCCTACTGCCCAACGCCGGCACGGGTAGCGGACCTGGGGGCCAGCCTGCAGACCGTCGAGACCCTGCGCGGCACCGTGCTGCATATCGTGCCCGGGGTGGTCCAGCATTCCCGTTTGCCCAACGTCATGCGTGGCGAGGAAACCCAGGTGCTGGGCCTGTTGTGCGACTTGCCGGCCGACACGCGCCAGGACAGCCTGCTGATCGGCCTGCCCGGCAGCCATAGCAAGTGGGTGAGCCTTGAAGAGGGCTGCATCCAGCAGTTCGACACCTTCATGACGGGGGAGGTGTACGCGGCCCTGTGTGCCCACACCATCCTCGGCCGCACGCAGCAACCCACCGGTAGCTTCGACGATGCCGCGTTCACCCGTGGTGTTCAGGTGGCGCTCTCGCCAGACGCCACCCTCGGCCTGCTATCGAACCTGTTCAGCGCCCGCACCCTGGGCCTGACCGGGCAACTGAGTGGTGCCGAGCAACCCGATTACCTGTCCGGCCTGATGATCGGCCACGAATTGCGGGCCTTGGCCCAGGCCTGCCGCGAGCGCCGCGGCGAGGCTGGGTTGCCCCAGGTAGTGCTGATTGGCAGCGTTGCGCTGTGCCAGCGTTACCAGATTGCCCTGCGCTTGTGCGGTTTTGCCCAGGTGGGCCTGGCCGAACAGGCTACCGAACGCGGTTTATGGAGCCTGGCCGTGGCGGCCGGGCTGCTCGCTCCCCTGCCAGAAGAGGTTTGACATGCTCAAGCAAGCGCTCGCCGCCAACGGCCTGATCGCCATCCTGCGCGGCCTTTGCCCCGAAGAGGCCCAGGCTATCGGCCAGGTGCTGTATGACGAAGGTTTTCGCGTGATCGAGGTACCGCTCAATTCCCCAAGCCCCTACGACAGCATTCGTATCCTGCGTGACAGCCTGCCCGCCGATTGCCTGATCGGCGCTGGCACCGTGCTCACCGCTGAACAGGTGCAACAGGTCAAGGCCGCGGGCGGCCAGGTCATCGTCATGCCCCACAGCGATGCCAAGGTATTGCGCGCGGCCAAGGTGGCCGGCCTGTACCTGTCGCCTGGCGTGGTCACCCCCACCGAGGCGTTTGCCGCGCTGGAGGAGGGCGCCGACGTGCTGAAGCTGTTCCCGGCCGAGATGCTCAACCCGGGTGTGGTCAAGGCGCTGCTGGCGGTATTGCCCAAGGGCACCGCGCTGGTACCGGTGGGCGGCATCAGCCCCGACAACATGGCGCCCTTCGTCAGCGCCGGGGTCAGCGGTTTCGGCCTGGGTTCAGGGCTGTTCAAGCCCGGCATGAGCGCCGACGACGTGGCCGCCCGGGCCAAGGCCTACGTGGCCGCCTGGAAAGCCCTGCACTGATCCGACTGAATACATCGACAAGAGAGACAAACGATGAAAATCACCCAACTGACCACCTATATCGTTCCGCCGCGCTGGTGCTTCCTGAAAGTCGAGACTGACGAAGGCGTGACCGGCTGGGGCGAACCCGTGGTCGAAGGCCGTGCCCACACCGTGGCCGCTGCCGTCGAGGAGTTGTCCGATTACCTGATCGGCAAAGACCCACGCAACATCGAGGACATCTGGACCGTGCTCTACCGTGGCGGTTTCTACCGCGGTGGCGCCGTGCACATGAGCGCCCTGGCCGGCATCGACCAGGCCCTGTGGGACATCAAGGGCAAGGCGCTGGGCGTATCGGTCAGCGACCTGCTGGGTGGCCAGGTGCGTGACCGTATCCGGGTTTATTCCTGGATAGGCGGCGACCGCCCGGCCGATACCGCGCGGGCAGCGAAAGAAGCGGTGGAGCGTGGCTTCACCGCGGTGAAAATGAACGGTACCGAAGAGCTGCAGTTCATCGACACGTTCGACAAGGTCAGCCTGTGCCTGGAAAACGTCGCTGCGGTGCGTGATGCGGTAGGCCCTAACGTCGGCATTGGCGTGGACTTTCATGGCCGGGTGCACAAGCCCATGGCCAAGGTGCTGATGAAGGAACTGGACCCCTTCAAGCTGATGTTCATCGAAGAGCCGGTGCTGAGCGAGAATTATGAAGCGCTCAAGGAACTGGCGCCCCTGACCAGCACCCCGATCGCCCTGGGTGAACGGCTGTTCTCACGGTGGGACTTCAAGCGCGTGCTCAGCGAGGGTTACGTGGACATCATCCAGCCGGATGCGTCCCATTCCGGTGGCATCACCGAAACCCGCAAGATCGCCAACATGGCCGAGGCCTATGACGTGGCCCTGGCCCTGCATTGCCCGCTGGGCCCGATCGCGCTGGCGGCCTGCCTGCAGCTGGACGCGGCCTGCTACAACGCCTTCATCCAGGAACAGAGCCTGGGTATTCACTACAACGAAAGCAACGACCTGCTGGACTACATCAAGCGGCCCGAGGTGTTCGACTACGACAACGGCTTCGTCAAGATCCCCAATGGCCCTGGCCTGGGCATCGAGATCAACGAGGAGTATGTCAAGGAGCGCGCGGCCGTCGGCCACCGCTGGCGCAACCCGGTGTGGCGCCACGCCGACGGCAGCTTCGCCGAGTGGTGATGCACCGTTGACCCAGTGTTCGCCGGCCCTTGTGGGACCGGGCGAAGCTGGGGAAAGAAGCGGCACGGTCCGTCGGTGAGACCGCGTCGCGGCATTCCCGAGCTTCGCCCGGTCCCACAAGGGTGCAGTGCTTCTGACAGTCCTCGCATAATTACAACAAGAGGCTCCCATGCACACCCAGACCCTGCACGCCCATGCGGCGCTGGCCACGCCCAGCCGCAAGCGTTTCTTCATCATGGTGCTGCTGTTCATCACCGTGGTTATCAACTACCTGGACCGCAGCAACCTGTCCATCGCCGCCCCCGCCCTGACCAGTGACCTGGGCATCGACCCTGTGCACGTTGGCCTGGTGTTTTCCGCTTTTGGCTGGACCTACGCGGCCATGCAGATCCCTGGCGGCTGGCTGGTGGACCGGGTGCCGCCCCGCATTCTCTACAGCGCCGCCCTGGCGTTGTGGTCCGTGGCCACGATCATGCTCGGCTTCGCCGGAAGCTTCGTTGCCTTGTTCGTGCTGCGCATGGCCGTCGGGGCCCTGGAGGCGCCGGCCTACCCGATCAACAGCCGTGTGGTGACCACCTGGTTTCCGGAGCGCGAACGCGCCACCGCCATTGGTTTCTATACCTCTGGCCAGTTCGTCGGCCTGGCGTTCCTGACCCCGGTGCTGGCCTGGCTGCAGCATGCCTTCGGCTGGCACATGGTGTTTGTCGCCACCGGGGTGCTGGGCGTTGCCTGGGCGCTGGTGTGGTATGCGGTGTATCGCGAACCGCGAGGCTTCAAGGGGGCGAACGCTGCCGAAATCGAGCTGATCACCGAAGGCGGCGGGCTGGTGGACATGCAGTCGGCCGCCAAGGCCGCCAAGCCGGGCTTCAGCTGGGCTGACCTGGGCATCGTGCTCAGCAAACGCAAGCTATGGGGCATTTACCTGGGCCAGTACTGCCTGAACTCGACCTTGTGGTTTTTCCTCACCTGGTTCCCCACCTACCTGGTGAAGTACCGGGGCATGGACTTCATCAAGTCCGGGCTGCTGGCGTCGCTGCCATTCCTGGCGGCCTTCGTGGGCGTGCTGTGCTCGGGCTTCTTTTCCGACTGGCTGATCCGCCGTGGCGCCAGCATCGGCCTGGCCCGCAAGCTGCCGATCATTGGTGGGCTGCTGATCAGCACTGCGATCATCGGTGCCAACTATGTGGACTCCACGGCACTGGTGATCGCCTGCCTGGCCGTGGCGTTTTTCGGCAATGGCCTGGCGTCGATCACCTGGTCGCTGGTCTCAACCCTGGCCCCGGCGCGTTTGCTGGGCCTGACCGGCGGCGTGTTCAACTTCATTGGCAACCTCTCGGCCATCACCACGCCCATCGCCATTGGCTTCCTGGCCACGGGTGACACCTTCGCGCCGGCCATTACGTACATCGCCGTGATGGCGCTGTTGGGTGCGCTGTCGTACATCGTGCTGGTCGGCAAGGTCGAACGCATCCAGCTGTGACTGGCACCCGCGCGGGCGGGCGCACATAATGCGCCTGCCCCGCACCCACAACAGGACCCTTCATGCAGGATGAACTGACCCCGCCGGCCAAGGACGCCGCGCCCGCCGGCACCCAGACCCTGATGCGCGGCCTTGCCGTGATCCAGGCCGTGGCCAGCGGCGCCCGTGACCTCAAGGCCATCGCCAGCCGTGTGGGCACTACCCGCAGCACCACCCACCGCCTGGCCAGTGCTCTGGTGGATGAACGCTATTTGCGCGTGTTGCCTCAGGTCGGCTACCTGCTGGGTCCCAAGCTGATCGAGCTGGGTTTCCAGGCGCGCGAGGAAGTGCCGCTGGTGATGCTGGCGGGCCCTTGGCTGGACGAGCTGTCGCGCCAGACCGGCGACACCATTCACCTGGCCATTCGCGACGGCGACGAAGTCCTGTACCTGCACAAGACCCCTGGCCGCAACGGCCCGGAAATGCGCTCGCGCGTCGGCCATCGCATGCCCTTGGCGCGCACCGGCATCGGCAAGGCGCTGTTGCTGGATGCTTCGCCGGCCGAATGGCACCACCTGTACCAGATCAGCCTGCCGGCCGCCGGCCACAACGCCTTGTGGCCCGATCACCCGGAGCAGACCTGGGAGCAGGTGCACGCGCGTATGCAAACCTACGTGAAAGGCGGCTACGCCTTCGACCTGGAAGACAACGAACCGTCGATCCGCTGTGTGGCGGCACCGATTCGCGATGCCAGCAAGCGGATCGTCGCGGCGATCAGCGTGGCCAGCACGGTGCCGTACATGTCGCTGGAGAAGATGGACGCGCTGGTGCCGGTGGTGCAGGAGGCGGCGGCTGGGATATCGGCAGAGGTGGGGGGGGGTGGTGAGGTGAGTCGCTACTCAGCGTAATTCGCTTTAAAAATAATTACATTGTGTGTATCGTGTGTATTGTGTGATGCGTGCGCTGTATCCTCTGGTCCGGGTTAAAGGGAACAAGGCATGGCGTATGCGCAGTCGCGAAATGATCAGATTGATCATGCAAGACGGTTGGTTCCTCGTGGCTGTCAATGGCAGTCATCACCAATACAAACACCCGCGTAAATCAGGAAGGGTGACTATCAAGCATCCGGATGGAGATCTGCCGAAAGGAACCATCAACAGCATCCTTAAGCAGGCGGGCTTGAAATGATCGGACTGGCCGTCATAAGCAGGTGGCAATGATGAAATTTGCGGTCGTTCTACATAAGGATGAAGACTCGGAATACGGCGTGATCGTCCCGGACGTTCCCGGGTGTTTCTCGGCGGGTACTACGGTCACCGAGGCACTTGAGAGTGTCGAACAGGCGCTGGCCTTTCACTTTGAGGGCCTGGTTGTGGACGGCGAGGTGCTGCCCAACCCCAAATGCATAGATGAGCATATGAATAATCCGGATTATGCGGGTGGGGTCTGGGCGGTGGTTGAAATCGATATCACGCCGTATTTTGGTAAGTCGGTGCGGTTTAACGCGACATTGCCAGAGCATCTGCTGGATCGCATCGATCAGACGGTCAGCCGCGACCGTCGTTATAAATCGCGTTCGGGGTTCCTGGCCGCGGCGGCATTGCGCGAGCTTTCTGCCTGAATTCAGACGCGGCGCTCGTCGGCATTGCGGCTACCGTTGCAAAGGCACGTCAAACAAGGCAGACGTGAAGCAGTCATCGCCAATGAACTTGTCGCACTCTGGTCTACGTCCATGGTGTAGCCCCGGCGCACGCCACGTTCCTTGAGCTTACGCAGGCGTTCGGCAACGCTGAGTGATGGCTGGCCGTTTCCTTCGCCGACATGCTGGCCGTCGTCAGTGCCCATGGCGGGCAGGGCGGTGGCCATTACCTGACGTGCCGCTGCGGGGATGCAGCAAGGGTGGGGCGTTCACCGTGCTCCCGCAAGCCAACGCGAATTGAGTCTGGATCACATTTCAGGGGATTCGGCCCACTCCCTCAGCGCTTGATTTACCCAATCCTGGGACAGTCGCTCCTGTTCCAGCCGGCCAATGCCCAGCAAGCCGTTGTGCAAGCTGTCGAACGTTTCGCGCTCGGCGGTGCTCAGGCCCGAGACAGGCATCTGCGCCGGGTTGGGTTCCGCGCAGCCACGCTCGCGATGACGAGCAAGCGTGGCGTTGTCCATTAATAGTGCATGGATGTGAGGTTGAAGGCGCCGCGCATCAGCCAGCAGCTTGAAGCCCCAGGTGTCCAGGTCGCCCCAATAGCCGATGCGTTTGCCCTCAAGCCAGGGCGCCCGAAGCCACCTGGTATTGGCGCCGCCGCCACATACGGCGATGGTGTCGGGGAGCTCAGGCAGTTCGTAGCCCGTTTGCAGGTTTTCCACGACAAGGATATTGCCGGCAGGCAGCGGGTATTCGAGCAACTGCTCCAAGGGCAATTTCAACAGGCCGAGCCCAGCCAGCCGGACCCGGGCCGTGGAGCAAAGGGGTTTCACGGTGAGCCAGTTCGAAGGTGTAGGTCGACATCCCAGCCATGCTTCCAGGCCGCCCTCTTCAGACACCTGCTGCCGATGGCGCTGGTCCAGCAAGGCAACGATCAACGCTTGATTGAGCTCCACGAACTTGGTGTCGACGCCCATCAGGGGGATGGCGCGCAGGTAACGCCCCTGACCAAGCCCACGCTGCAATTGTGGAATGACCGCTGCCAGCAACCGCGCATCTTCAACCGTTAGCCGTTCTAGTGCAGCCAGGTGCCTGAGCAGGGCAGGGTAAAGGCTTTCATCCAGCGCCAGCAGTGGTTCAAGGCGTGCTTCCCAGGCCTTGCTGCGGGCAATGGCATCATTGCCAAGCACCGTGATCAGCTGTTGCACTGTATGAATGCGAACCTCCACGGGGATATCACATTCACCCAGTTCCCGGAAGCTGCGGTTCACCCAGGTGACCAAGGCCGGCCAAGGCCAATTGCGCCACGCATTGAGGTAGGCATGAAATTGTTTGATGTCTGTCAGCGCGAGTGTGCCAGTAGGTGGGTTGAGGTTGTACACGATCGGAAACTTGCGCTTGCCTGCCAACCGCTCTCGCAGTCGGGCGGGATGCTGCCATTCCATCCTCGATAAATGCTGGATGACCTGCTCCGGCATCTTTCCCCAGGTAGTCATTCAGTCAACTCCGTTTCGATGCCAAGCGCAGCGGCGTCGGCTTGCGCCTTCGCCACCTGATGTTGGGCTTGTTGCTGGTCAATCTCTTCCCACGTCATCTCGCACAGTCGGCTTTCATGGTTGAGCGGATCGCGTTCAGCAATCAACAGCGAACGTGCCGATTCGCGAGCAAGGTTAAGGTTTTTATAGGGCGTGATCAGGTTGACGTGGATGCGCAGCTCCTTGAACACCTTCAACACTCTGCGGCTCACGGCCTCGGCCGTATTGGAAAAGGCCTCGTCGAGGAATACCGTGCAATAGATGGGCTGCTGGCAGCCGTCCGGCGTAAGGACGTAGGCCAGGCTAGCCGCCACGATAGTCCCAGCGAACGATTCCTTCTCGCCACCGGACTTGCCGCTGGACGAATCCAGAACATCGCGGATCGCCCCATTGGACTTGTCGATCTCTTCGGCAAAGAACGATAGTTGGTAGCGGGAGTCGAGCAACCGCAGGCTCTCCATGGTGCCCGACGTAGCGGGCTGGGTCGCTTTCTGCAACGTCACGATCAATTCTTGCAGTTGCCGGAAGCGGGTGTCGTGGTCATCACTGCCAGCGCGCGCCAGGACGCTGCTGAGTTGCTGATTGAATAACTTCACATGATCGAAAATTTCGCTTCTGCTGCCCAGGCGCAGGTGGCTGCCGTGCCTGAACTCGGTACGTTCGAGCACGTTATTGATCGTGTCGATCCGATCGCGAATATCTTCACGTTCAGCGTCGATTGCTTGTCGTATCTGCGCCAGCGACTGTGTGGCGTTGCGATTGAGGCGTTCCCGAAAGCGTTCGACCAGCTCGGGCAGGCCTTCGTTTTCGAGGTGGCTGAGGTACTCCAGGTACTCGCCCAGGCCTTCGGTACCGCTGACCCAGTCGTTGGAGATGAGTGGCCATTGGCTCTTGAAGGTGGCGACGATGCTGCTCGCTTCATTCGACGCGGTCAGTTCGCTGGCTGCGGTCTTTTCCTTGACCTTTTCGAGGGCAATGCGCTGCTCTCGCTCAAGGCGAGCGGCGTCATCCAGGGACGCCATCGGCAGCGAGCCGATGCGTTGGGTGAGGACGTCACGGACATCATCGGTGATACCCGCCTGGACGATACTCGACAGGTTCAGAAGTTGGCGTCCTGCGTCGCTGCACTGGCTCCTGAGGCCGCCTATTTCGTTGCCAGTCGACGTTTTCTCGGCGTGAAGGGCGTCTCGTTCGTCCTTCGACGCCTGCCACCGCGCCTTGGCTTGCCCGAGGTCGCTCTGCGGGTCCTCCAGTACTTGCAGGTCGGCGGCCAGCGTTTCCATGCGCTGCTGGATGGACCATACGTCAACGGAGGCCCATGGGGTGGCGGCGATCGTCTCCCAGCGGGCATTGGTTTCAGCCAAGGCATCCATGGCGGCACGTGCGCCGGCAACCTGTTGATTCAGCGTTCGCATTTGGGCCTGTAGTTCTGCTTCATCTGCTTCTAGTGCCTGCAGACGCGCGCGGTTGTTGAAGCCCAGACACCAATTCCGGGGATTGTCGATGGCCTGCTGGTCTTTCTTCTCGAACCTTCCCTTGTCCAGGTGGACCAGGCCCTGGATGGTCATGGAGAAAGGGGTGTCATCCAGCTGTTGCGTGCTATCCAGGCAGCGCAGGTCGAAGCGTGCCAGGTGGTGTTTCAGCCAGTCCCGATAGGGGTGGGCGCTCCATTCCAACTTGCGCAGGTAGCCATCGGGCTTGAACGGCGCGGCTGTCCCCGCCTGGCCCACCACCTGAACGCGGACATGCAGCCCGGTATGCCGGCTATTAAGCCAACGGGTCACGAGTCGAAAATGCTCGACGTCCACCAACAGGGTGGTGCGCAGGCCGCCCAGGGCCCGCTCGATGGCGCCGCGCCAGGGAGCGTGTTCCGCACGCACGTCCAGCAACTCGCCCACGAAGGGCAGGCGGGTGGCCTCCAACTGCAAGCTGCCGGCCAGTTCGTCGCGAAGCATCTGGTACACAGGGTCAATGTTGGAGTTGGGGCGTGCCTTGAGTTCGGCGATGTGTGTGGCAAGCGACCTGGCCTGTTCGCGCGCCGTCGCCACCTGGCCGGCCGCGTCTGCAAATGTATTTTGGCTCGCTTCGCGTTGCGCCGGGTAGTCGATGACGAAGGCTTGCGCCCTGGCCCGATGTTGTTGGAAGGCGTCTTCGCCCAAGGCATCAGCCTGACCCAGCGCGCGCAAGGTTTCCTGGTAATGAACGGCGTTGCGCTGGGTGTCCCCAAAGCGCTGTCGGGCTTGCTGCACGTCCCGCCTCAGCCCTTCAAGCCGCTCACCGCCTTGGGATTGGTAGGCGTGATAAAGGATCTCCACGCGCTCGTTGGCTTCCAGTAACCGGCTGTCCAGAGCGCCTTGATACGCGGTCAGCGGCGCCAGTTTAGCCTCCAGGTCAGCAAGGCGAATACTCCACAAACGATGACATTGCTCTGCGAAATAGATGGGCAGCGCCACCGACTCCCTGGTCAAGGCGATCAAGTGCAGCCTGGCCTCGACCAAGGCGTTGCTGATCTGCGGCAGGCGCGCGAGGGCATCGCGCTGCCTGCGGGCCTCGCTCAGTTCATGGTGGATGCCCACCAGGTCATCAAACTCCCGCACCGCCATGCTCGCATGCTCCCTGACACTGCTGGGCTCCAGTACCAGATCACGGATCAGCCCGGTCAGGTCATCAATTTTCTTTAGCCCCAGCGCCCGCGAAAGCAGGGCAGGGGCGTTGCGGTTTTCCATGCGCAGCAATCGTGTGAAGGCTTCTTGGTATTCGGTAAACGTCGCGAACCAATCAAGCCCTTGTGCCTCGCCCACATGTTGCTTGAGTGTCCGAACATCGCCCTCGCCAAATTGATGCAGTATTTCTTCGAGCGTGACATTACGCTTGCCGATGATGAACAGGCGTTTCAGGCTGTCCGCCGCGTTCGTCGCCTGGGTGGTCCAGAACAGCGTGGCCAAGACTATCTCGCAGCCGTCATCACCCTTGTAGCAAGCCCGCAGCGCACTTGCGGTTGCGCCTGGACGCTTGAGCAGCGAAGCGGTCTCGTTGCCGTCGTGCAGCTTGCCGTAGTTGCCGCGAATGTATGACATGAGCGTGCGGTCGGTGCGATCGCCCTGCGCGGCGGCGATATTGAATGAGGCTTTGCTGGGGGGCAGCAGCAAAGCCATCAGGCCGTCAATCAAAGTGGATTTCCCGGCACCGTTGTCTCCGGTGATCAAGGTCCCGTGAGCGTTGATCAGCGCGGTGTGCAACCCATGGAACGAGCCCCAGTTGTAGACCGATAGCTCAGCCAGGCGGATCTGTCCGGTTCCAAACAAATCACCGGGCTGCGCAGCTTCCTGCTCATTCATCGTTATTCTCCTTGGGAGGTGCTGCATCATCGGGACCCGTCAGGCGCTGGTATTCCGCCAGCAGACGGTCCAGGAAGTCGGCATTCACCACGTAGCGAATAACCGGTGTCACTTCGAATCGGTCGAGGTCACCGCGCACATTGCTGATCAGGCGTTTGTCGAGTAGAAATCTGGTCGCCCCACTCAACGTGCGGCGCTCGCCGCGCGTGCTTTGGGTCAAGGGTAGAAAGGGTGTCATCAAGGCCTCGATCTGCTCGGTGGCTATGATGATGCGTTGCTCGCCGGCGGTTTCACGCTCCTGGTAGTACTTGCGCAGCACTAGCAGCAGCAAGGTGTCGTATAGCGTCAGGGTTCGTTTGTTCACCATCGAATACTGCTCATCAGTGTCCGTGTCGTCGGTATCGTCGTCTTGCTGCAGGAGGATGGCGATGCCCGCCCGGCGATCCAGGATGAGGTGCAGGAACATGCTCGCCAGATGCCGGGTTATGGCAGGCTCATGCAGGCACAGTGCGTCAAAGGCCAGGCGTTTCTGGCTGGCCATGATCACACCCTGGCGCAACAGCAGAACCATGGCCCGGCGAGCATCCAATGGCATCTCGCCGTCGGCCGGGCTCTGTCCCTCCTGTGCGGGGGCGCTCTCGTCCTCCGCTTCCGGGGTTGTTCGATCCTCCACCACGGCGGGTCTGAAGCGGTCAAACAATGACGAGCCTTGCAGGGTTTTTTCTTGTTGGCTCATAAACCCAGGTCCTCCGGCTTGTCGGGAAAGTTGTCGGCAGCCATCAATAAGTAAGGCACTCGTACGTTGATCTGGTGGCCTGTCCGGTCCGTGACACCCACACTTTCGCAGGTATCAAGCTCCACGGCCTTGGTGGCCTTGGCGATTCGTACATAGGCAACCAATTCCTCCAGGCCGCTGGTAAGCGGGCGGTGCGCAGCCACCTGGGCGACCGACAGGGGGCCGTGCAAGGCAAGCAGGGTCCGTAGCGCCTCCGCCAGTTCCAGCACTTTCACGCTGTCGAGATGCTCAAGCATGCTCTGGCTTGCTGCGGTAGCGTTGGTGGTGGCGGCCACATTGCGGGTGTCCAAGCGCTCCTCCGGCAAGCGGAGGTGGAGGCTGGAGGGGGAGCGCACTTTGAAACTGCCGGTGGGAATATGGAGGGCGACAGGCTGGCGGAAATTGACGTCCAGTTCTTTGAGCCCCACCGCCAGCCGCTCAAGCTGGCGCAAAGTGCGTTCCACGGCGCGGCGCTCCTGCTGCGCGCCACTTTCAACGAAGGCCCGCAGGCTTTCCTCGGTTCGGCGGCGCACCAGAAATATCCGCTCGCTTTCCTTGCTCAGTTCCCGGACCAGATGGCCGAGGTAGCGGGCTTCGTCTCGGTCCAGGTGGTGAGCCGCGGGGCGCGCCAGAATCGAGCGGATCTGCTCGCGAAATTCGACGATACGATTCTGGTCGCACAACAGCCGATAGAAGCCATCGAACGCCCGTCCCGCATCTGTCTGCAACAGTTGATCTTCGTGCTTGAGCAATGCCTCCACAACTTCACCGCGGCCTGACTCAGATTCGATCATGCGCACGCGCAGGGTTTGGTCGAGTTGGCGGATCTCGTCCTCTAGGCGCCGGAAATCACCGGTCAGCACGGCGGCCAGATGGTACAGGCCACGAATACGCTCGCGTTGCTCCACGTCGTTGAGTTGCGTCAGCTCGCCCCGAAGCAGTTGTTCTATTTGAAGGTCCAGGTCGTGGCGGCGTGCTTCCAGCAGGGTGATGCGCTCTTTGGGGTCAGGGCTCAGCGCCGTGGCCAGGTCGCGCACGGCATCCTGCACGATACGCAAGTGCGATGCGGTGGCGCTGCTGTCGCGGTGTTCGAGACTTTGCGCGAAGCGCATGGCCAATTCGAAGGCGTCAGTGCGGGTCAGTTGATCATCGTGCTCGCGCAGCCATCCGGCATGAATCCAGTTGCGCAAATGTCCCCCGGCGTTGTCCTGCAGGCCATACAGCTCCTGCCACATGGGCAACTCTGTTTCCAGCGCCACCCGAGCCTTGCCGAACGGCACTTCCCTTTCTTCGTGGAACAGATCATTGATGAACGCTAGGACGATGGGCGCGTTGTCCGCATGCAGCAGTCGCCAAGCGGCGTGCTCGGAAAACAGTCGTCGATACCGGGCTTGCTGCTCGTGCACGGACATGGTCGTTCCCTATCGTGATTGTCGGGGCAAAAAGTGCGCCACAACCGTAACTATGGACCAGCCTTTGGGCTAACGATGTAGGAGAACGATTAAACGGTAGGGAGAAAATTCCGATAGGTGTAAAGCGGCGTCCCTCACGCCGCCTGGTGGAGCCGTTACGGGCGCTGAGCGATCATCAGGTTGAGGTTCTGCACCGCCGCCCCCGCCGCACCCTTGCCCAGGTTGTCGAACACCGCCGCCAGCAGCACCTGTTGCCCATGCTCGAACACCATCAGGCGCAGATCGTCGGTGTCGTTCATCACCTGCGGGTCCAGCAGCGTCAGCGCTTTGCTCTGCGCCATCGGCATCACCTGTACGTGACGCTGGCCGGCATAGTGGTCGGCCAGGCAGGCGTGCAGACGCTCGCCGCTCGCATCGCTGCCCAGCAGGTGCAGTTGCAACGGGATGGTCAGCACGATGCCTTGGCGGAAGGCGCCATAGGCGGGCACGAACAACGGGCGGTGGGCCAGCCCGCTGTGCTGGGCGATCTCCGGCACATGCTTGTGGGTCAGCCCCAGGCCGTAGACCTGAAACGCGGGCGCCTGCGCGGCGTTTTCGCCTTCGTACTGATCAACCCCGGCGCGGCCTTTGCCTGAATAGCCCGAGACTGCGTTGACGCTGACGGGATAGTCCGCTGGCACCAGCCCTGCCTGCAGCAACGGCCGCAGCAGGCCGATGGCGCCGGTAGGGTAGCAGCCGGGGTTGCTGACGCGCGTGGCCGTGGCAATGCGTTGAGCCTGTTGCGTATCCATTTCCGCGAAGCCGTAGGTCCAGTCCGCGTGAGTGCGGTGCGCCGAGCTGGCATCGATCACCCGTACATTCGGGTTGCGGATGCTGGCCACCGCTTCCCGCGCGGCGTCGTCAGGCAGGCACAGAATGGCGATGTCGCACGCATTGATCGCTTCGGCGCGGTGCTGCGGGTCCTTGCGGTAGCGCGGGTCCAGGCGCAGCAGTTGCAGGTCGGCGCGGTGCCGCAGGCGCTGGTGGATCTGCAGGCCGGTGGTGCCTTGGTCGCCGTCGATGAAAACCAGTGGAGTGCTCATGTGCAGGGGCTCGCGAAAGTGGATGCGGCTATCTTCACGGACGGCGTAGCATAGAGAAAGTTGAATTTGGCAAAGGCCTTGTTCAGTTTTTCTGAAGGTAGCCATACATGCGTGAAATCAGCCTGGACCGCCTGCGCACCCTGGTGGCCATCGCCGACCTGGGTTCGTTCGCCGAGGCCGCACGGGCGTTGAACCTGGCCCCGCCCACGGTGAGCCTGCACATTGCCGACCTGGAGGCCCGCGTGGGCGGTGTGTTGCTGTCCCGTGCCCGGGGCCGGATCACGCCCACAGCCATTGGTGAAACCCTGGTCGAGCGTGCGCGGCGCCTGCTGGTGGACGCCCAGCAAGCGCTCGATGACGTGCAGCGCCAGGTGCAAGGGCTGGCCGGGCGGGTGCGGGTGGGGGCATCGACAGGGGTCATCGCCCAGTTGTTGCCCCAGGCCCTGGAGCGGCTCGGCCAGCGGCACCCCGGCATCGATGTGCAGGTGGCCGTGCTGACCTCACAGGAAACGCTGCTGCAACTGGCGGCGGGTACGCTGGATATCGGCCTGATCGCGTTGCCTCAGTTGCCGGTCAAGGGGTTGGATATCCACCCCTGGCGCCGCGATCCGGTGATGGCCTTCCTGCCAGCGCGCTGGGAGCCACCGGCGGTAGTCACCCCGGCATGGCTGGCGGACCAGCCGCTGATCTTGAATGACAGCAGCACACGGCTGTCGCGCCTGACCGCCGAATGGTTCGCCAGTGACGGCCAGCAGCCGACGCCGCGTATTCAGCTCAACTACAACGATGCCATCAAGAGCCTGGTGGCGGCCGGCTACGGCGCGACGCTGCTACCCCACGAGGCGTCGACGCCGCTGCCGGATGCGCGCATCGGCATGCGCGCGCTTGAACCGCCGCTGTGGCGGCAGTTGGGTATCGTGCACAGGGCAGGGGACAGCGCACGGGCAACCGCTCATGTACTGGATGTGCTGTGGGAACAGGGGGTGGAGTAGGACGCGGGTTCAGGCGACCTTGGCGATGTTCTGCGCCACGCCACGCAAGTCGGTGACCGAAGCGGCCAGGCCGGTGATGTGGTTTTCCAGGAAGGCGATGTCGGCGGTGTTGTCCGAGTAGGTGGAGCGGCGCAGGAACAGGGCGTGGCCTTCCAGCATCCTCGACAAGGCTTCCAGATGAGCGGCGGTGTGTTCGAGGTCGTGTTGAATGGTGCCGAGGCGCTCGATGTGCATGGCGAAGGTTCCGCGAAACTGACGATGGAGAGTGAAAGGGCGTGGCGAACGGTGTTCACTGGCCTGATGCTTCTCTATCGGCACGATGGCCGAGTTCTCCAGTGTTTTCGGGTATCGGATGCCTTACAGCAGTGTCAGTGAGCTGATACCGATGATGGCTTTGAGCCAGATCTTGCGCGGGGTCGTGAGGTGCGTGGGAATGGCCAGGCGGCCACTCCCATTGTGGTGGCCTTTACATGTTCGGGTAAGTCGGCCCGCCCGAACCTTCCGGCGCCACCCAGGTGATGTTCTGCGAAGGGTCCTTGATGTCGCAGGTCTTGCAGTGCACGCAGTTCTGGGCGTTGATCTGGAAGCGCTTCTCGCCGTCCTCCTTGGTGATCACCTCATACACGCCCGCCGGGCAGTAGCGCTGCGCCGGTTCATCGTAGAGCGGCAGGTTGGTGCCGATCGGGATGCTCGGGTCAGTGAGCTTCAGGTGGCACGGCTGTTCTTCTTCATGGTTGGTGCTGGAAAGGAACACCGAGCTCAACTTGTCGAAGCTCAGCTTGCCGTCCGGCTTGGGGTAGTCGATCTTCGTCGAGTCCTTGGCCAGTTTCAGGCAGGCATAGTCCGGCTTGGTGTCGTGCAGGGTGAAGGGCAGCTTGCCGCCGAAGATGTTCTGGTCCAGCCAGTTGAAGCCGGCGCCCAGTATGGGGCCGAACTTGTGCATGGCCGGGCCGAAGTTGCGGCTGGCGAACAGCTCTTCATGCAGCCAGCTGGCCTTGAACGCGTCGACATAGCCAGTGACCAAGTCACCGCCCTGGGCGCCGGCGAACAGTTTGTCGGCCACCGCTTCGGCCGCCAGCATGCCGGACTTCATGGCGGTGTGGCTACCCTTGATCTTGGCCACGTTCATGGTGCCCAAGTCGCAACCGATCAGCGCACCACCGTTGAAGACCATTTTGGGCAGCGAATTGAGGCCGCCCTTGGCCAGGGCGCGGGCGCCGTAGCTGATGCGCTTGCCGCCTTCCAGATACTGCTTGAGCACCGGGTGATGTTTGAGGCGCTGGAATTCGTCGAACGGCGACAGATAGGTATTACTGTAGGACAGGTCGACAATCAGACCCACCACGACCTGGTTGTTTTCCAAGTGGTAGAGGAAAGAGCCCCCCGTGTTCTCGGTGCTCATGATGTCCAGCGGCCAGCCAGCGGTATGCACCACCAGGCCTGGCTTGTGCTTGGCCGGATCGATTTCCCAGATTTCCTTCAGGCCGATGCCGTAGTGCTGTACGTCGGCGTCGCTGTCCAGATTGAAGCGCTTGATCAATTGCTTGCCAATGTGCCCACGGCAGCCTTCGGCGAAAAGGGTGTATTTGGCACGCAGTTCCATGCCCGGAGTGTACATGCCGTCTTTAGGGTGGCCTTCACGGTCCACGCCCATGTCGCCGGTGACGATGCCGCGCACTGCGCCTTCTTCGTCGATCAACGCTTCCTGGGCCGCGAAGCCTGGGTAGATTTCCACCCCCAGGTTCTCGGCCTGCTGCGCCAGCCACCGGCACAGGTTGCCCAGCGAGATAATGTAGTTGCCCTCGTTGTGCATGGTCTTGGGCACGAACAGGTCAGGCACCTTGGTAGCGCTGTCGGCACTGCGCAGCACATAGATATCGTCGCCGGTGACCGGGGTGTTCAACGGTGCGCCGAGTTCCTTCCAGTCAGGGAACAATTCATTCAGCGCACGAGGTTCGAACACCGCGCCGGAGAGAATGTGGGCGCCCACTTCGGAGCCTTTTTCCACCACGCAGACGCTGATTTCCTGGCCGGCTTCAGCAGCTTTCTGCTTCAGGCGGCAGGCGGCGGACAGGCCAGCCGGGCCAGCGCCGACAATGACCACGTCGAATTCCATGTATTCGCGTTCCACAGGTTCTCTCCTACTCAAGGCTCACGGTTTCTTCTGATGGGGCGTTGCCCTTGTCGGCGTCCGGTGCGGTGTAGCGCGGTCACGGACGCACTACAGGGCAATCTCTTTGGCCGCGCATTATATCTACACCACCGGCCGGGTCCAATACAAACGTTTGTTTGAATTTGCCCCAGGCCAGTAAAATCGCTGGGGCGGCGGGTGCATGACCGACGAGTTCCGGTTGTTGACCGGTCAGGGCGTAGCGGTCAAGATACGGGCGGTTCCGCATGTGCCGCAGCGTGTGCGCGGCACCAAGAGCATCTCTGAAAGCCAGGCCAGAGCCCGTGCAGGCATGCCCAGGCCCCAGTTGCAGTGGAGTTTACACGTCGCCACCGCCGATGACTGCCCGGTTTTGCCGCAAGTCGTTGAAAAATGGGGTCAAAGCTAAATGCAGCCGGCTCGCCGTCGTTTTCAAAGGTGCCCTTGTGCCCACTGAGCATCGCCTGGCCCGCCCAGGCGACATTCTTTTCACCGGAGAGTAACGAGGAATCCATGAAGGTTCTTGTAGCTGTCAAACGAGTGGTCGACTATAACGTCAAGGTCCGTGTCAAAGCGGACAACTCCGGCGTCGATCTCGCCAACGTCAAGATGTCCATGAACCCTTTCTGCGAAATCGCCGTGGAAGAGGCTGTGCGTCTGAAGGAAAAGGGCGTTGCCACTGAAATCGTCGTGGTCACCATCGGTCCGAGCACTGCCCAGGAACAGCTGCGCACCGCGCTGGCACTGGGCGCCGACCGCGCCATCCTGGTGGAAGCCGCCGAAGAATTGAACTCCCTGGCCGTGGCCAAGTTGCTCAAGGCCGTTGTCGACAAGGAACAGCCACAGCTGGTGATCCTTGGCAAACAGGCCATCGACAGCGACAACAACCAGACCGGCCAGATGCTGGCCGCGCTGACCGGTTTCGGCCAGGGCACCTTCGCCTCCAAGGTTGAAGTGGCTGGCGACAAGGTCAATGTCACCCGTGAAATCGATGGCGGCCTGCAGACCGTTGCGCTGAACCTGCCTGCCATCGTCACCACCGACCTGCGTCTGAACGAGCCTCGCTACGCTTCGCTGCCCAACATCATGAAGGCCAAGAAGAAGCCGCTGGAAACCGTTACCCCGGACGCCCTGGGTGTTTCCGTTGCTTCCACCAACAAGACCATCAAGGTTGAAGCCCCGGCTGCACGCAGCGCTGGCATCAAGGTCAAGTCGGTCGCAGAACTGGTCGAGAAACTGAAAAACGAAGCGAAGGTAATCTGAATGACTATCCTGGTTATCGCTGAACACGAGAAGGGTGCTGTAGCCCCGGCTACCCTGAACACCGTCGCAGCTGCCGCGAAAATCGGTGGTGATGTGCATGTGCTGGTCGCTGGCCAAGGCGTGGGTGCCGTGGCTGACGCTGCCGCCAAGATCGCGGGCGTCGCCAAGGTGCTGGTCGCCGACAACGCTGCCTACGCGCACTTCCTGCCGGAAAACGTCGCGCCGCTGGTGGTCGAACTGGCCGCCAACTACAGCCACGTGCTGGCCCCGGCCACCTCCAACGGCAAGAACGTGCTGCCGCGCGTGGCTGCCCAACTGGACGTGGACCAGATCTCCGAGATCATCTCGGTGGAATCGGCTGACACCTTCAAGCGCCCGATCTACGCCGGTAACGCCATTGCTACCGTGCAATCGAGCGCTGCCATCAAGGTCATCACCGTGCGTGCCACCGGCTTCGACGCTGTGGCCGCCGAGGGTGGCTCGGCCGCTGTCGAAGCCGTGGGCGCTGCCCATGACGCAGGCAAATCGTCCTTCGTGGGTGAAGAGCTGGCCAAGTCCGACCGCCCTGAGCTGACCGCTGCCAAGATCGTCGTATCCGGCGGCCGCGGCATGCAGAACGGCGACAACTTCAAGCACCTGTACGCCCTGGCCGACAAGCTGGGCGCCGCCGTGGGTGCTTCGCGCGCCGCGGTCGATGCAGGCTTCGTGCCCAACGACATGCAGGTTGGCCAGACCGGCAAGATCGTCGCGCCACAGCTGTACATCGCCGTTGGTATCTCCGGCGCGATCCAGCACCTGGCCGGCATGAAAGACTCCAAGGTGATCGTCGCGATCAACAAGGACGAAGAAGCGCCGATCTTCCAGGTGGCTGACTACGGCCTGGTCGCTGACCTGTTCGAAGCCGTACCCGAGTTGGAAAAGCTGGTCTGATCCAGCGGCTTCACTTATAAAAGAGCCCGGTCCTGTGACCGGGTTTTTTTATGCGGTGGATAAGGAACAAGGCATGACGCGACCAGCAACAATGGGCGCCTGGATACTGGTGATAATGGCAGCGTTGCCGTCGCTGGCGACTGCGGCGGGCAAGTGCGAGCGCCTGGTGGCTACCGGCAGCCCGGACGCTCAACCCTTTTCCTGGCGTGATCCCGATGACCCCCAGCACCTGATCGGCGCCAATGTCGACCAGCTCAAGCGTATCGGCGACGAGCTGGGTATCAAGGTCGAAGTGCTGTACAGCGGCAAGCGTGCCCAGGCACTGGACGAAGTGCGTAGCGGCCGCATGGACCTGCTGGTGGATGCGCCCATGGCGTTCGACGAGCTGGAGACCCTGGATTACATCCATCCGCGCCTGGCACTCAATGACTACCTGGTGTGGACCCGTACGGGGTCCTCGATGGTGTACCACACCGTCGGCGACCTGCATGGCCATGCGGGGGCGGTGTCTGCCAGGGCGCGGCTGGGCGCTTCGTTCAAGCGTTTCGCTGACGAGAACCTCGGCCTGGTGCCGGCCGAGTCGCTGACGGCGGCGTTCCAGCAACTGATGCTGGGCAAGGTTGAATACGTGGTGGCCGGCCGCTACGCCGGTCAGGCGGTGTCACAGAGCCTGGGACTGGGCAACGACGTGGTGGCTCACGAGACCCCGCTCGACCGCCCGGGCCTGTACCTGGCCCTGTCGCACAACTCGGCCTGCAATGACCCGTGGCTGCGCGGACAACTGGCGAAAAAGATGACAGAATTGCCCGCGGCCGGCCAGCCCGAAGCGGTGTTGCAACGCAATGTCGAACGGTGGAAGGCGCGGCTGAAGCAACCGCTCAGTGCCCCAGAACAGTAGGGAACCCGTGTGAGAATTCAAGCTTTTATCGCCGTCGCGGCGCTGCTGGCCCTGGCGGGTTGCGCCAGCGACCCGGCGCCCAGCGAGCAACTGCGCCTGACTGAACAGGCAGTGGACCAGGCACGTGCCGTGGGTGCCACCGACGACGTGGCGGAAATGAAACTGGCCAGTGACAAGCTGGCCGCCGCGCTGGCGGCCAATGGCAGCCAGTCGTATCGCCAGGCTCGCCTGTTGGCCGAGCAGGCTGAACTCGACGCACGCTTGGCGGAAGCCAAGGTGCTGACCGAGAAGAGCCAGCAGCAACTGACCCAGGTCAACACCCGTATCGTGCGCTTGCACAAGCAGTTGGGAGAAGTGCAATGAGCCTGTCATCGCGCCTGGGCGGCGGCCTGGTTGCCCTGGGTTGTGTGGGCCTGTTCGGCTGCGCGGCCCACGAAAGCCCGCAGGTGACCGTGCAGCAGGCCAGTGCCAGCCTGCAGAAGGTCAAGGACGATGCCGATGTGCTGCGCAGCGCACCCCGTGACGTCATCCGCGCCAGCGAATCGCTGTCCCGCGCCGAGCGCCTGGCCAGCTACTGGGGCACGCGCGATGACGTGGCCCAGTATGCTTACCTCAGCCAGCGCTACAGTGAAATCGCCCGCGAGCATACGCAATTGGTGCTGAACAAGGAGAAGCTGGCCCGTCAGGACCTGGAACGCCAGCGCCTGCAGCTGGCCCTGCGCGAATCCAAGCTCAACAGCGTTCAGCAGCAAGGCAAGGCGTTGGAAGAGCAGTTCGTCAGCATGGCCACCACCGAGACTGACCGCGGCCTGGTACTGACCCTGGGCGATGTGCTGTTCGACAGCGGTGAGGCCGACCTTAAACCGTCGGCCAACCGCATGATTCTCAAGCTGGTGCAATTTCTGCAGTTGAACCCCAAGCGTGTGGTCCGCATCGAGGGCTATACCGATAACACCGGTGACAGCGAATTCAACCTGGAGCTGTCCAAGGACCGCGCTCAGACCGTCGCCGACACCCTGGTGGACCTGGGCATCGACGAGAAGCGCCTGCAGGTCCAGGGGTATGGCGACCAGTACCCGGTGGAAGCCAATGCCTCGGAGCGGGGCAGGGCGATGAACCGTCGGGTCGAAATCGTCTTTTCCGACGAAAAGGGCGTGCTCGGCGCTGCTCGCTGAATCACCACCGCAGGGCGGGTGACACCGTGCAGGGCCGGGCGAACCCCGGTCCTGCAAACGCTGCATGAAGTACGACACCTTCGCTCGCATTCCGGCAACTGTCCCCGTACACTTTTCAACTGTTCCGGTATTACCATTACAACACCGCCTGATCAGCCGAGAAGCCCGCCATGACCAGCCTTCTGCTCTACCAGCGCATCGCCCAGCAACTGGCCGAGGATATTCGCCGTGGCGTTTACCAGCCAGGGGAGCGAGTGCCGTCGGTGCGCAAGATGAGTTCGCAGCTCAACGTCAGTCATGCCACGGTGCTGCAGGCCTATGCCAACCTTGAAGACCAGGGGCTGATCCGCGCCCGGCCGCAGTCGGGCTACTATGTGCACCAGACGCCGGCGCTGACCGCGCCCACCCCGGATATTGCCCGTGTCGAGCGCCCCGGGCTGGTGACCCGCGCCAGCATCATCCAGCAGGTACTGGTGGAGTCGCGGCGCGAAGGCGTGTTTCCCCTGGGGGCGGCGGTGCCCCATGTTGATTACCTGCCGGTGCGGGCGCTGCACCAGCAGATCGCCAAGGTGACCCGCTTCCACAGCCCGCGGGCGTTCAGCTACATGTTCAGCCCAGGCTTCGAGCCCCTGCGCCGCCAGGTGGCGATTCGCATGCGCGATGCCGGCGTGGTCGTCGACCCCTCCGAGGTGGTCATCACCCACGGCTGCGTGGACGCCTTGCAGATGTCCCTGCGGGTACTGACCCGCCCCGGGGACCTGATCGCCGCGGAATCGCCTACCTATTACGGGCTGCTGCAACTGGCCGACCTGCTGGGCCTGAAGGTGATCGAGATCCCCAGTGACCCTTCCACGGGGATCAGCCTGGAGGCTTTGCAGCTGGCGGCCAACCAGTGGTCGATCAAGGCCCTGGTGCTGACCCCGCGCCTGAGCAACCCCCTGGGTGGCACCATGCCGGAAGAACGCATGAAGCAGTTGCTGCGCCTGGCGTCAGACTTCGATATCCAGATCGTCGAGGACGATATCTACGGCGAACTGATGTTCGACCAGGGCAAGACCAAGGCGCTCAAGGCCTACGACCGCCTGGGCCATGTGGTGTATTGCTCCAGTTTTTCCAAGACCCTGTCACCCGGCGTGCGCATCGGCTGGATGATTCCTGGCAAGTACCAGGCGGAAATTCAGCGCCTGCAGACTTTCAGTACCCATTCGGCCTGCAGCGTGACCCAGATGGGTATCGCCAGTTATCTGGAAAACGGTGGCTATGACCGGCATCTGCGCTACATTCGCCACGAATACCGCAAGAACCTCAGCGCCTATCAGCTGGCGGTGCAGCAGTTCTTTCCGGAGGGTACGCAGATTACCCGGCCGCTTGGCGGCTTCATTCTGTGGGTGAGCCTGCCTGGGAGGGTCAATACCCAGGCATTGCACGTGCGTGCGCTGGAGCAGGGCATCAGCATCGCCCCGGGGCTGATTTTCAGCAACACCGAGCAGTTCAACCATTGCATTCGCCTCAACTGCGGTATTCCCTGGAACAAAGAGGCGGAAAGGGCGCTGATGACCCTGGGCATGCTGGCAGGGCAGTTATGTCAGGAAGTGGCCAGCGGCCAGTTTTACTGACTCTTTACCTATTGCCCGTGGCGGGGGGCTTGCCAGCGAGGCCTCTAACGGGGAGCATAGAGGCTTGTACTGCCACTTCTGCCTGTGTCTATGAATGCGCTGCGTTGTATTGGACTGATCGTGCTGTGCCTGGGATCCGGCCTCGCCTGTGCTCAATCGATTCCCCCGGCCTTTACCCCGCTGCTGGTCGCGCAGGCGGACACCGCTGGCGCGCCTGTGAAAAAGCAGGTGAAACAGGTGGTGCCGGTAAAAAAACCGGCCGCCAAGGCCAAGCCTGTGAAAAAACCGGTGGCTGCCAAGAGCAAAAGCCGTAAGCGCGAAGACGCCATCGCCACTGACCTGCCCAAGGCGAAGCTCGATCTTTCCCTGCCCAAGACCATGGTCAATGAGCTGCAACCGGAGAAAAAAATCCAGGCGGCGGCGCCGGCTCGGGAAAAATCGCTGCTGCCTTCGTATTTCGACGAGAAGAAAAGCGAAGATTTTCAGCTCAATGGTCGTTTGTTGAGCAACGAGCTGCAATTGCAGCGCCGCGGCGATAATGCCCGTGATGTCGAAGGCGCGGCCCTGGATTTCGAGTTCAAGCAGTAATCTGACGAGCGGTTGGCAGGATCGCCCCGTCGAATTTCCGTGCTGGCCGATTTCAAACGTCTGTTTAAGCCGCTACTATCCCCGTTCATTCCATTCATTTGCCCGACGTGAGGTTGCTGTCGTCATGATGTGCCGTGAAGGCTGTGGCGCTTGCTGCATTGCCCCCTCCATTTCCTCGCCCATTCCCGGCATGCCTCAGGGCAAGCCGGCAGGGGAGCGCTGCGTGCAGCTTGACGCCGATAACCTCTGCCAGTTGTTTGGTCGGCCAGAGCGGCCTGCGGTGTGCGGTGGTTTTCAGGCCGATCCCGAGGTGTGCGGTGAAAGTGCCGAGCAAGCGATACAGTTGATCGGTTGGTGGGAAGAAATGACGTCTGTAGCCTGACCCCGCGAATGAATTCGATGTGCCTCTAGGACGATAAGGAAAATAAATATGGGTTCGCTGCATCGTTTGGCTGTTGTGGGTGGGTTGATGGCGTTGATTGCCACCGGGGCGCAAGCCGAAGACTGGCAGACTGCCAAGGATCAAGACGGTATCAAGGTATCGCTGGCTGCGATCCCAGGCTCCGATTACAAGGCCTACCGCGGTGTGACCACCATCAAGGCGCCGTTGGCCAAGGTCAAGGCACTGCAGGAAGACGCGGCCGGCGCCTGTGCCTGGATCCACGAGTGCAAGTTGCAGAAACTGCTGAAGACCGAGGGTGACAAGAGCTGGACCTACACTCAGTTCAATACGCCATGGCCAGTGACGCCGCGGGACTCCGTGATGGAAATCACCACCGTGCAGGGGGCTGATGGCAGCCTGACCCGCAACCTCAAGGAAGTACCCACTTATGTGCCTGAGGAGAAGGGCTTCGTGCGTGTCGCCCAGGTGGACGGTTTCTGGAAGCTGGTACCCAAGGGTGCCGATAGTACCGAAGTGACCTACCAGGTGCATACCGAGCCGGGCGGCAGCGTGCCATCGTTCGTGGCCAACAAATTCGTGGTGGATGCGCCGTTCAATACCCTCAAGGCCCTGCGCGAAAAAGCCGAGAAGTAATCCGGCCCCGCGGGAGCTGGTTGGCCAGCGAGCTTTCCAGGTCCCCCCCGGGGCGCAAAAAAAACCGCAGCCATTGGCTGCGGTTTTTTTGTCTGGCTGGAAAGCTTACTTGCGGTCTTCCAGTTTGTTCACGTCGCGCGAGTCGTAGCCGGTGTACAGCTGGCGCGGGCGGCCGATCTTGTACGGGCTGGAGAGCATTTCCTTCCAGTGCGAGATCCAGCCCACGGTACGAGCCAGGGCGAAGATCACGGTGAACATGCTGGTGGGAATGCCGATCGCTTTCAGGATGATGCCCGAGTAGAAGTCGACGTTCGGGTACAGCGAGCGCTCGATGAAGTAAGGATCGGTGAGCGCGATCTCTTCCAGGCGCATGGCCAGTTCCAGCTGCGGGTCGTTCTTGATGCCCAGTTCGTTCAGGACTTCATCGCAGGTCTGCTTCATCACGGTGGCGCGCGGGTCGCGGTTTTTATACACGCGGTGGCCGAAGCCCATCAGCTTGAACGGATCGTTCTTGTCCTTGGCCTTGGCGATGAAGGTGTCGATGTTGGACACATCGCCAATTTCGTCGAGCATGGTCAGCACGGCTTCGTTCGCACCGCCGTGGGCAGGGCCCCACAGCGCGGCGATGCCGGCGGCGATGCAGGCGAACGGGTTGGCACCCGAGGAGCCCGCCAGGCGCACGGTGGACGTCGAGGCATTCTGCTCGTGGTCGGCGTGCAGGATGAAGATGCGGTCCATGGCCTTGGCCAGGATTGGACTGATCGGTTTGATCTCGCACGGGGTGTTGAACATCATGTGCAGGAAGTTTTCCGCGTACGTCAGGTCGTTGCGCGGGTACATCATGGGCTGGCCCATGGAGTACTTGTACACCATCGCCGCCAGGGTCGGCATCTTGGCGACCAGGCGCACGGCGGAAATCTCGCGGTGCTGCGGGTTGTTGATGTCCAGCGAGTCATGGTAGAACGCCGACAGGGCGCCGACCACGCCGCACATCACGGCCATGGGGTGGGCGTCGCGGCGAAAGCCGTTGAAGAAAGTCTTCAACTGCTCGTGCACCATGGTGTGGTTCTTCACGGTGCTGACGAACTGGGCCTTCTGCTCGGCGGTCGGCAGTTCGCCGTTGAGCAGCAGGTAGCAGGTTTCCAGGTAGTCGGATTTCTCGGCCAGCTGTTCGATCGGATAGCCGCGGTGCAGCAGGATGCCGTTGTCACCGTCGATATAGGTGATCTTCGACTCGCACGAGGCGGTCGACATGAAGCCGGGGTCAAAGGTGAAGCGGCCCGTGGAAGTCAGGCTCCTGACATCGATAACATCGGGACCAACGGTGCCGGTTAAAATGGGCAGCTCGACGGGGGCTGCGCCCTCGATGATCAACTGCGCTTTTTTGTCAGCCATGTGGCCTCCTATTAATGCTTGAAATCATCAGACAGACCCCCCACGCAGGGCCCGCACCACTATAGTGTGATAAATCCGAATGTCAATTTGCTTAAAGTCAGGCTGTACAAGGCTTTTAGCCCGGTTTTTCATCGCTGTTCCCTGCCATTTACGCCTTTTTTCCCCATAGCGCAATCAGCTCTTCGGGGTAGGCCGGCGCGTTGTCATTAGTATCCTAACTGTCTATACTCGGCAGCCGACCGTCAGGGGCTTTTCAGCCCGTTTCCGCTGGCGTCGTCACTCCCTGGGTGGTGGGTACCTGACCAGTACACTTCCCGACAACTTGCCCTGCTTGCTAGGGGCTCTTCAGTGTGAAAAAAAGCCGTGAATAGCCAACGACCTGTAAACCTAGACCTAAGGACCATCAAACTCCCCATAACCGGCGTAACGTCGTTCCTTCATCGCGTATCGGGCATCATCCTGTTCCTGGGTATCGGCTTCCTGCTTTATGCATTGGGCAAATCCCTGGGTTCGGAAGAAGGTTTTGCCGACGTGAAGGACACCTTGACCAGTCCACTGGCCAAATTCGTTGCGTGGGGTCTTTTGTCCTCCCTGCTGTATCACTTGGTGGCCGGTGTGCGCCATCTGATCATGGATGCGGGTGTCGGTGAGACGCTGGAAGGCGGTCGCCGAGGCTCCAAAATCATCATCGGCGTTTCCGTGGTGCTGATTGTTCTGGCAGGAGTTTGGATATGGTAACCAGCGTTACGAATCTTTCGCGTTCGGGCCTCTACGACTGGATGGCACAGCGTGTGTCGGCGGTTGTTCTCGCGGCTTATTTCATTTTCCTGATCGGATACCTCGTTGCGCATCCTGGCATTGGCTATGACCAATGGCATGCGCTGTTCGCCCACAACGCCATGCGCATTTTCAGCTTGCTGGCGCTGGTCGCCCTCAGTGCTCACGCCTGGGTCGGCATGTGGACGATCGCGACCGACTACCTGACGCCGATGGCGCTGGGCAAGTCCGCGACAGCAGTGCGTTTCCTGTTCCAGGCAGTATGCGGCGTAGCAATGTTCGCTTACTTCGTCTGGGGTGTGCAGATTCTTTGGGGTATCTGATTCATGGCTAGCATCAATTCAATGTCTTTCGACGCCATCATCATCGGTGGCGGCGGCGCCGGCATGCGTGCCGCGCTGCAACTGGCCCAGGGCGGTCACAAGACTGCCGTGGTCACCAAGGTGTTCCCGACGCGTTCGCACACCGTTTCCGCCCAGGGCGGCATCACCTGCGCCATCGCTTCGGCCGACCCGAACGATGACTGGCGCTGGCACATGTACGATACCGTCAAGGGTTCCGACTACATCGGCGACCAGGACGCTATCGAATACATGTGCTCCGTAGGCCCGGAAGCGGTCTTCGAGCTGGAACACATGGGCCTGCCGTTCTCCCGTACCGAGCAGGGCCGCATCTACCAGCGTCCGTTCGGTGGCCAGTCCAAGGACTTCGGCAAAGGTGGCCAGGCTGCCCGTACCTGCGCCGCGGCCGACCGTACCGGTCACGCGCTGCTGCACACCCTGTACCAGGCCAACCTGAAGGCCGGTACCGTGTTCCTGAACGAATACTATGCCGTTGACCTGGTGAAGAACGCCGACGGCCAGTTCGTCGGCGTGATCGCCATCTGCATCGAAACCGGTGAAACCTCGTACATCCGCGCCGACGCGACCGTACTGGCTACCGGTGGTGCCGGCCGTATCTACTCCTCCACCACCAACGCCCTGATCAACACCGGCGACGGCGTGGGCATGGCCCTGCGTGCCGGCGTGCCGGTGCAGGACATCGAGATGTGGCAGTTCCACCCCACCGGCATCGCCGGCGCCGGTGTACTGGTGACCGAAGGTTGCCGTGGTGAAGGTGGTTACCTCATCAACAAGCACGGCGAGCGTTTCATGGAGCGTTATGCTCCGAACGCGAAAGACCTGGCAGGTCGTGACGTGGTTGCCCGTTCGATGGTGAAGGAAATCATCGCGGGCAACGGTTGCGGCCCTGACGGCGACCACGTGATGCTCAAGCTCGACCACCTGGGCGAGGAAGTGCTGCACAGCCGCCTGCCTGGTATCTGCGAGCTGTCCAAGACCTTCGCCCACGTCGACCCGGTGGTCGCGCCGGTGCCGGTCGTTCCAACCTGCCACTACATGATGGGCGGCATCGCCACCAACATCCATGGCCAGGCCATCACCCAGGACGCCGACGGCAACGACACCATCATCCCTGGCCTGTTCGCGGTTGGTGAAGTGGCGTGCGTATCGGTTCACGGTGCCAACCGCCTGGGCGGCAACTCGCTGCTCGACCTGGTGGTATTCGGTCGCGCCGCAGGTCTGCACCTGGAGCAGGCCCTGAGCGAAGGCGTCGAATACAGCCGCGCCAGCGACACCGACATCGAGGTCGCCCTGGCTCGCCTGAATGGCCTGAACACCCGTACTACCGGCGAAGACGTCGCTACCCTGCGCAAAGAGCTGCAGCAGTGCATGCAGAACTACTTCGGCGTGTTCCGTACCGGTGAATACATGCAGAAGGGCATCGCCCAGCTGGCGACCCTGCGCGAGCGTATCGCCAACGTCAAGATCAACGACAAGAGCCAGGGTTTCAACACGGCTCGCATCGAAGCGCTTGAGCTGCAGAACCTGCTGGAAGTGGCCGAGGCCACGGCGATCGCCGCCGAGCATCGCAAAGAGTCCCGCGGTGCCCACGCCCGTGAAGACTACGAAGACCGCGACGACGAAAACTGGCTGTGCCACACCCTGTACTTCCCGGGTGAGAAACGCGTCGCCAAGCGCGCTGTGAACTTCGCGCCGAAAACCGTTCCCATGTTCGAACCGAAAGTCCGGACTTACTAAGGGTGGCCGCCATGTTGCAAGTCAGTGTTTATCGCTACAACCCGGACGTTGACACCGCACCGTCCATGCAGACCTTTCAGGTCGATACCGGCGGCAAGGACCTGATGGTCCTGGACGTCCTGGCGCTGATCAAGGAGCAGGACGAGGGTTTCTCGTACCGTCGCTCCTGCCGTGAGGGCGTTTGCGGCTCCGACGGCATGAACATCAACGGCAAGAACGGCCTGGCGTGCATCACGCCGCTGTCTTCTGTTGTAAAAGGTAACAAGTTGGTGGTGCGTCCGCTGCCAGGTTTGCCGGTTATCCGTGACCTGGTCGTCGACATGAGCATCTTCTACAAGCAGTACGAGAAGGTGAAGCCTTTCCTGCAGAACGACACGCCGGCTCCGGCCATCGAGCGTCTGCAGTCGCCGGAAGAGCGCGAGAAGCTGGACGGTCTGTACGAGTGCATCCTGTGCGCTTGCTGCTCGACTTCCTGCCCGTCCTTCTGGTGGAACCCGGACAAGTTCCTGGGCCCTGCTGCACTGCTGCAAGCCTACCGTTTCCTGGCTGACAGCCGTGACACCAAGACCAACGAGCGTCTGGCGTCCCTGGATGACCCGTTCAGCGTGTTCCGTTGCCGGGGCATCATGAACTGCGTGAACGTTTGCCCCAAGGGTCTGAACCCGACCAAGGCAATCGGCCATGTACGTAACATGCTGCTGCAAAGCGGCGTCTGATTGACCGCAACACCGTAAACCCCTGGGGCACAGGTCTTCTTCAACCTGTGCCTCAGGTGACAACCCGAGCGTGGCCCACAAGGCTGTCGCTTTTACTTTGAAGCAATGAGACCAGCAGGGGCATCCGGGCTGGTACCCGGACTACTTGCGTGATACTCGGTGGCTTGTTGTAGTCGCTGCATTCGGACTTATCCAAGCTTGCTGTGGCGTCAACGCCGGTGGAGTCCCCAAACGAGGGTGACCAAGCATGCAAGAAAGCGTGATGCAGCGCATGTGGAGCAGTGCCTACCTTTCCGGTGGTAACGCTGCCTATGTGGAAGAGCTCTACGAACTCTACCTGCACGACCCTAACGCTGTGCCAGAAGAGTGGCGCACCTACTTCCAGAAGCTGCCTGCCGATGGCGGCGCAGCGACCGACGTTTCGCACTCCACCATTCGCGATCATTTCGTGCTGCTGGCCAAAAACCAGCGTCGCGCCCAACCGGTTTCCGCCGGAAGCGTGAGCAGCGAGCACGAGAAGAAGCAAGTTGAAGTGCTGCGACTGATCCAGGCCTACCGCATGCGCGGCCATCAGGCGGCCCAGCTGGACCCGCTGGGGCTGTGGCAGCGACCTGCACCGGCAGACCTGTCAATCAATCATTACGGCATGACCAATGCCGATCTCGATACAACCTTCCGTGCCGGCGACCTGTATATCGGCAAGGAGGAAGCGAGCCTACGCGAAATTCTCGAAGCGCTGCAGCAGACATATTGTCGCACCATCGGCGCCGAGTTCACCCACATCGTCGATTCCGAGCAGCGCCAGTGGTTCCAGCAGCGGCTGGAAAGCGTACGTGGCCGTCCGGTGTACTCCGCTGACGTCAAGGGCCATGTGCTGGAGCGTGTGACCGCGGCAGAGGGCCTGGAAAAATACCTGGGCACCAAATACCCGGGCACCAAGCGTTTCGGCCTGGAAGGCGGCGAGAGCCTGATCCCGATGCTGGACGAGATGATCCAGCGTTCCGGCTCCTACGGCACCAAGGAAGTCGTCATCGGCATGGCCCACCGTGGCCGCCTGAACGTACTGGTGAACACCTTCGGCAAGAACCCGCGCGAGCTGTTCGACGAGTTCGAAGGCAAGAAGAAGGTCGAACTGGGCTCCGGTGACGTGAAATACCACCAGGGCTTCTCGTCCAACGTGATGACCACAGGTGGCGAAGTGCACCTGGCCATGGCGTTCAACCCGTCCCACCTGGAAATCGTTTCCCCGGTGGTCGAGGGTTCCGTGCGCGCCCGTCAGGACCGCCGCAACGACGCGGTCGGCGACAAGGTACTGCCGATTTCCATCCACGGTGACGCGGCATTCGCCGGTCAGGGCGTGGTCATGGAAACCTTCCAGATGTCCCAGACCCGCGGTTTCAAGACCGGCGGCACGGTACACATCGTCATCAACAACCAGGTCGGCTTCACCATCAGCAACCCGCTGGACTCGCGTTCCACCGAGTACGCCACCGACGTTGCCAAGATGATCCAGGCGCCGATCCTGCACGTGAACGGCGATGACCCGGAAGCAGTGCTGTTCATCACCCAGCTGGCCGTCGACTACCGCATGCAGTTCAAGCGTGACATCGTCATCGACCTGGTCTGCTACCGCCGCCGCGGCCACAACGAGGCGGACGAGCCGAGTGGCACCCAGCCGCTGATGTACCAGCAGATCACCAAGCAGCGTACCACCCGCGAGCTGTACGCCGAGCGCCTGATCCAGGCCGGCAGCCTGAACGCCGATGCCGTCCAGGCCCAGGTCGACGAGTACCGCAACGCGCTGGACAACGGCCTGCACGTGGTGAAAAGCCTGGTCAAGGAGCCGAACAAGGAATTGTTCGTGGACTGGCGTCCCTACCTGGGCCACGCCTGGACCGCGCGCCACGATACGCGGTTCGACCTCAAGACCCTGCAGGAACTGTCCGCCAAGCTGCTGGAAATTCCGGAAGGCTTCGTGGTTCAGCGTCAGGTCGCCAAGATCTACGAAGACCGTCAGAAGATGCAAGCCGGCGGCCTGCCGATCAACTGGGGTTACGCTGAAACCATGGCGTACGCGACCCTGGCGTTCGAAGGTCACCCTGTGCGCATGACCGGCCAGGACATCGGCCGCGGTACGTTCTCGCACCGTCATGCCGTGCTGCACAACCAGAAAGACGCCTCGACCTACGTGCCGCTGCAGAACCTGTACGCCGGCCAGCCACGTTTCGACCTGTACGATTCGTTCCTGTCGGAAGAAGCGGTGCTGGCGTTCGAATACGGCTATTCCACCACCATGCCGAATGCGCTGGTGATCTGGGAGGCCCAGTTCGGCGACTTCGCCAACGGCGCCCAAGTGGTGATCGACCAGTTCATCACCAGCGGCGAGCACAAGTGGGGCCGCCTGTGCGGTCTGACCATGCTGCTGCCGCACGGTTATGAAGGGCAGGGGCCTGAGCACTCCTCGGCACGTCTGGAGCGTTACCTGCAGCTGTGCGCCGAGCACAACATCCAGGTCTGCGTACCGACCACGCCGGCACAGATCTACCATCTGCTGCGTCGCCAGGTCATCCGTCCGCTGCGCAAGCCGCTGATCGTGCTGACACCCAAGTCGCTGTTGCGTCACAAGCTGGCGGTCTCGACCCTGGAAGATCTGGCCGAAGGCTCGTTCCAGACCGTGATCCCGGAAATCGACGTGCTGGAACCGGCCAAGGTCAAGCGGCTGGTGCTGTGCAGCGGCAAGGTCTACTACGACCTGCTGGAGAAACGCCGTGCCGAAGGCCGTGATGACATCGCGATCGTGCGTCTGGAGCAACTGTACCCGTTCCCTGAAGACGACCTGATGGAAACGCTCGCCCCCTACACCAACCTCGAGAACGTGGTGTGGTGCCAGGAAGAGCCGATGAACCAGGGCGCCTGGTACAGCAGCCAGCACCACATGCGTCGCAGCTTCAACAACCACAAGAAGGGCCTGGTCCTGGAGTACGCCGGTCGCGATGCTTCGGCCGCGCCAGCCTGTGGTTACGCTTCGATGCACGCCGAGCAGCAGGAAAAACTGCTGAAAGACGCATTTACCGTTTGATGCCATCGCGCACAAGAAACCGAATTTAAGGAACCACTGATAATGGCTATCGAGATCAAAGCCCCTACTTTCCCGGAATCGGTTGCCGATGGCACCGTTGCCACCTGGCACAAGCAACCGGGCGAAGCGGTCAAGCGCGACGAACTGATCGTCGACATCGAAACCGACAAAGTAGTGCTGGAAGTACTGGCCACCGCTGATGGCGTCCTGGGCGACATCGTCAAGGGCGAAGGCGAAACCGTGCTGTCCGACGAAGTCCTGGGCTCCATCGTTGAAGGCGGCGCTGCCGCCGCTGCTCCGGCTGCCGCACCGGCCGCTGGCGCCGCAGCCCCTGCCGCAGCCCCGGCTGCCGCCGACGAGGACGCCATCGGCGCCCCGGCCGCGCGCAAGCTGGCTGAAGAAAACGGCATTGCCCTGGGCAGCATCAAGGGCACCGGCAAGGACGGCCGTGTCACCAAGGAAGACGTGGTTGCCGCCATCGAAGCGAAGAAATCCGCCCCGGCTGCCGCGCCTGCCGCCAAGCCTGCTGCGCCTGCCGCTGCCGCCCCGGTGCTGGCTGCCGGTGACCGCGTCGAGAAGCGCGTGCCGATGACCCGTCTGCGTGCCAAGGTCGCCGAGCGTCTGGTCGAAGCCCAGTCGAACATGGCCATGCTGACGACCTTCAACGAAGTGGACATGACCGAAGTCATGGCCTTGCGTTCGAAGTACAAGGACCTCTTCGAGAAGACCCACAACGGCGTGCGCCTGGGCTTCATGTCGTTCTTCGTCAAGGCTGCCACCGAAGCGCTGAAACGCTTCCCGGCCGTCAACGCCTCGATCGACGGTGCCGACATCGTCTACCACGGCTACGCTGACGTCGGCGTGGCCGTGTCCAGCGACCGTGGCCTGGTGGTACCGGTACTGCGCAACGCCGAGCTGATGAGCCTGGCCGAGATCGAGAACGGCATCGCCACCTTCGGCAAGAAAGCCCGCGACGGCAAGCTGTCGATGGAAGAAATGACCGGTGGCACCTTCACCATCACCAACGGTGGTACCTTCGGTTCGATGATGTCGACCCCGATCGTCAACCCGCCACAGGCCGCTATCCTGGGCATGCACAACATCATCCAGCGCCCGATGGCCGTCAATGGCCAGGTGGTGATTCGTCCGATGATGTACCTGGCACTGTCCTATGACCACCGCCTGATCGACGGTAAAGAAGCCGTGACCTTCCTGGTGACCATCAAGAACCTGCTCGAAGATCCAGCTCGTCTGCTGCTGGACATCTGACAAAGCAGCCGAAAGCTGTAAGCTACCAGCCTCAAGCCGTCCGCGGTGGGGCTCTGGCCTGCAGCTTGCGGCTTGAAGCTTGAAGCTAATAGGAACCTATTTATGACTCAGAAATTCGACGTGGTAGTGATCGGCGCGGGCCCTGGCGGCTACGTAGCGGCCATCAAGGCAGCACAGCTCGGTCTTTCGACTGCCTGCATCGAGAAGTACACCGACAAGGAAGGCAAACTGGCCCTGGGCGGTACCTGCCTGAACGTCGGCTGCATTCCGTCCAAGGCGCTGCTGGACAGTTCCTGGAAGTTCCACGAAGCCCAGGACGGCTTCGCCATCCACGGCATCAGCCACAGCGGCGTGTCCATGGACGTGCCGGCGATGGTCGGCCGCAAGGCCAACATCGTCAAAGGCCTGACCTCCGGCGTCGCCACCCTGTTCAAGGCCAATGGCGTCACGTCGATCCAGGGCCACGGCAAGCTGCTGGCAGGCAAGAAAGTCGAAGTCACCAAGCCTGACGGTACCACCGAAGTCATCGAAGCCGAGAACGTCATCCTGGCCTCTGGCTCGCGTCCTATCGACATTCCGCCAGCCCCGGTCGACAACAAGGTCATCGTCGATTCCACCGGCGCCCTGGAATTCCAGGCCGTGCCAAAACGCCTGGGCGTGATCGGCGCTGGCGTCATCGGCCTGGAACTGGGTTCGGTATGGTCGCGCCTGGGTGCCCAGGTGACTGTCCTGGAAGCCCTGGACACCTTCCTGATGGCTGCTGACGCCGCCGTCTCCAAGGAAGCCTACAAGACGCTGACCAAGCAGGGTCTGGACATCAAGCTGGGCGCGCGCGTCACCGGTTCCAAGGTCAACGGCGAAGAAGTCGAAGTCACCTACACCGACGCCAACGGCGAACAGAAGATCACCTTCGACAAGCTGATCGTGGCCGTGGGCCGTCGCCCGGTGACCACCGACCTGCTGGCCGCCGATAGCGGTGTCAACATCGACGAGCGCGGCTTCGTCTTCGTTGACGACTACTGCGCCACCAGCGTGCCAGGCGTCTACGCCATCGGCGACGTGGTACGTGGCATGATGCTGGCCCACAAGGCTTCGGAAGAGGGCATCATGGTCGTCGAGCGCATCAAGGGTCACAAGACCCAGATGAACTACGACCTGATCCCGTCGGTCATCTACACCCACCCGGAAATCGCGTGGGTAGGCAAGACCGAACAGGCCTTGAAGGCTGAAGGCGTTGACGTTAACGTGGGCACCTTCCCGTTCGCCGCCAGTGGCCGTGCCATGGCAGCCAACGATACCGGCGGTTTTGTAAAAGTTATCGCTGACGCCAAGACTGACCGCGTACTGGGTGTGCATGTAATCGGCCCTAGCGCAGCAGAACTGGTTCAGCAGGGCGCGATCGGCATGGAATTCGGCACCAGTGCCGAAGACCTGGGAATGATGGTCTTCTCCCACCCGACGCTGTCCGAAGCACTGCATGAAGCAGCGCTGGCCGTGAATGGCGGTGCCATCCACGTTGCCAACCGTAAGAAGCGTTAAGTTACACAATAAGAAACCACGACGGGCCGCCCGTCGTGAGTCTTGCGTGCACGACTCACCGCGGAAAGTTCGTCGGACTCACCTCTCGGGGCTTCAAGGGACCACGCATCCTCTGAAGCTCCACGAGCAGCAGTCACAGGTGGCGCGGCACTCCACAGAGAGCGCAGCGCCGAAGCGCAGTACCTAACGAAGACGGTAATAAGCATGAATCTTCACGAGTATCAGGGTAAGCAGCTGTTCGCTGAATACGGCCTGCCAGTATCCAAGGGTTACGCAGTCGACACCCCGGAAGCAGCAGCAGAAGCTTGCGAAAAAATCGGCGGGTCCGAATGGGTCGTCAAGGCTCAGGTCCACGCCGGTGGTCGCGGTAAAGCGGGCGGCGTCAAGCTGGTTCGCAGCAAGGAAGACGCCAAGGCCTTCGCACAGCAGTGGCTGGGCAAGCGCCTGGTGACCTACCAGACTGACGCCAACGGTCAGCCTGTTACCAAGATCCTGGTCGAATCCTGCACCGATATCGCCAAAGAGCTGTACCTGGGCGCAGTCGTGGACCGCTCCAGCCGTCGCATCGTGTTCATGGCCTCCACCGAAGGTGGCGTGGACATCGAGAAGATCGCTCACGACACTCCTGAAAAGATTCTGAAAGCTACCATCGACCCACTGGTCGGCGCACAGCCGTTCCAGGGTCGCGACCTGGCGTTCCAGCTGGGTCTGGAAGGCAAGCAGGTTGCCCAGTTCGCCAAGATCTTCGTTGGCCTGGCCAAGCTGTTCCAGGACCACGACCTGGCCCTGCTGGAAGTCAACCCGCTGGTGATCAAGGCCGACGGCGATCTGCATTGCCTCGATGCCAAGATCAACATCGACGCCAACGCCATGTACCGTCAGCCCAAGCTGAAGACGTTCCATGACCCGTCGCAAGACGACGCCCGTGAAGCCCATGCCGCCAAGTTCGAACTGAACTACGTGGCCCTGGAAGGCAACATCGGCTGCATGGTCAACGGTGCCGGCCTGGCCATGGGTACCATGGACATCGTCAACCTGCACGGCGGCAAGCCTGCCAACTTCCTCGACGTAGGTGGTGGTGCAACCAAGGAACGCGTGACTGAAGCGTTCAAGATCATCCTGTCCGACTCCAACGTCGCCGCAGTACTGGTCAACATCTTCGGCGGCATCGTTCGCTGCGACATGATTGCCGAAGGCATCATCGGCGCCGTGAAAGAAGTCGGCGTGAAAATCCCGGTTGTTGTTCGCCTTGAAGGCAACAACGCTGACCTGGGCGCCAAAGTACTGGCAGAAAGCGGTCTGAACATCATCGCGGCCACCAGCCTGACCGACGCTGCTCAACAAGTCGTTAAAGCTGCGGAGGGCAAGTAATGAGCGTCCTGATCAATAAAGATACCAAAGTCATCTGCCAGGGCTTCACCGGCTCGCAGGGTACTTTCCACTCCGAACAAGCCATCGCCTACGGCACCAAGATGGTTGGCGGCGTGACCCCAGGCAAGGGTGGCACCACCCACCTGAACCTGCCAGTGTTCAACACTGTCGCCGAGGCTGTGAAAGCTACCGGCGCCACCGCCAGCGTGATCTACGTTCCGGCCCCGTTCTGCAAGGACTCCATCCTTGAAGCGGCGTTCGGCGGCATCAAGCTGATCATCTGCATCACCGAAGGCATTCCTACCCTGGACATGCTGGATGCCAAGGTCAAGTGCGACGAGCTGGGTGTCACCCTGATCGGCCCGAACTGCCCAGGCGTCATCACCCCGGGCGAGTGCAAGATCGGCATCATGCCAGGCCACATCCACTTGCCAGGCAAGGTAGGCATCGTGTCGCGTTCCGGCACCCTGACCTACGAAGCCGTGAAGCAGACCACCGACGCCGGCTTCGGCCAGTCGACCTGCGTCGGCATCGGTGGTGACCCGATCCCAGGCTCCAACTTCATCGACATCCTGAAGCTGTTCCAGGAAGACCCGAAGACCGAGGCGATCGTGATGATCGGCGAGATCGGCGGTTCGGCTGAAGAAGAAGCAGCGGCCTACATCAAGGCCAACGTGACCAAGCCGGTTGTTTCCTACATTGCTGGTGTGACTGCCCCTCCAGGCAAGCGCATGGGCCATGCTGGCGCAATCATCTCCGGCGGCAAGGGCACTGCGGACGAGAAGTTCGCTGCCCTGCAGGACGCTGGCGTGAAAACCGTGCGTTCGCTGGCCGACATCGGCAAGGCCCTGGCCGAGCTGACCGGTTGGGAAATCAAGAAGGCCTGAGCCTTTCCTGATTAGCTGAACCCCACAAAGGCCACCTTCGGGTGGCCTTTGTCGTTTCTGCTCATGGGAATGGCTGGCCTGGAGATGAAGCGTTTCACCTGACGAAACAGGCAGAAAATGTCTTTTCTGCGACATTACCGCGCGTTCATCGGACGGTACGTGCAATAACAGTGCGTTTATCGCCCGAATCCGATACGCTACCCGCCATCTCTGCGATTTGCCCTCAAAAGGGGTAGCCGCACGCTGCAAGGGCCCGGCTTTATCCCGCCTGGCCGCATTTCCCTGACCCATGGGGAGATCCCTCTCTAAATTCCGATTCAGTAGTGTGGATTCCTTAATGAAAGTGTTGAAAGGCCAGGACATCCTGGCACTTGGTTTCATGACGTTCGCGTTGTTCGTAGGTGCTGGCAACATCATCTTCCCACCCATCGTCGGTTTGCAGGCCGGCCCCCACGCGTGGATGGCTGCCTTTGGCTTCCTGATCACCGCGGTGGGCCTGCCCGTGGTCACCGTGGTTGCCCTGGCGAAGGTCGGTGGCGGCATGGACGCGCTCAGCAGCCCCATCGGCAAGGTCGCCGGCGGCTTGCTGGCGGCGGTCAGCTACCTGGCCGTGGGCCCGCTGTTCGCCACGCCGCGTACGGCCACCGTGTCGTTCGAGGTGGGCCTGGCGCCGCTGACCGGTGACAGCCCTACCGCACTGTTCTGCTACAGCCTGGTGTACTTCATCGTCGTGCTGGCGGTGTCGATGTACCCGGGCAAACTGCTGGACACCGTGGGCCGCTTCCTGGCGCCGCTGAAGATCATCGCCCTGGCAGCGTTGGGTATCGCCGCGTTCGCGCTGCCTGCCGGCCCGGTGGGTGATGCACAGCCGGTGTACCAGGCAGCGCCGTTCTCCCAAGGCTTCATCAATGGTTACCTGACCATGGATACCCTGGGCGCGCTGGTATTCGGTATCGTCATCGTCAACGCCATTCGCTCGCGTGGCGTGGAGTCGCCGAAGCTGATCACCCGGTACGCCATCATCGCCGGCCTGATCGCCGGTGTGGGCCTGGCCCTGGTGTACGTCAGCCTGTTCCGCCTGGGCGAGGGCAGCCATGTCATCGCCGCCGACGCCACCAACGGCGCCATGGTGCTGCACGCCTACGTGCAACACACCTTTGGCTCCCTGGGCAGCGGTTTCCTGGCCGTGCTGATTTCCCTGGCCTGCCTGGTCACCGCCGTGGGCCTGACCTGCGCGTGTGCCGAGTACTTCAGCCGCTGCCTGCCGCTGTCGTACAAGACCCTGGTCGTATTGCTGGCCGGCTTCTCGCTGCTGGTGTCGAACCTGGGCCTGACCAAGCTGATCGCCTTCTCGATTCCGGTGCTGACGGCCATTTACCCGCCGTGCATCGCGCTGGTAGCCCTGAGCTTCTGCAAGGAGTTCTTCCGCTCGCCGGCCCGCGTGTTTGCCCCGGTGATGGCTGTTTCCCTGGCCTTCGGCCTGGTAGACGCCCTGAAAGGCGCGGGGTTCGGTGACTGGTTGCCAGCTTCCCTGGCCCACCTGCCGCTGAGCGACCAGGGCCTGGCCTGGCTGGTGCCGTCGGTCGTTGCCCTGGCGGCCGCCGTGGTCGTGGATCGCATGATCGGCAAGCCTGCCGAAGCGGTCGCCTGATTCAACGCTGAACCGGTGCGGCCAGGCCAAAAGCCAGGCCACACACCCAATGCCCTGCATCGACGGATGCAGGGCATTTTTCATGGGCGCCTTGCGGCCTGGTGCTGGCTTGCCAGCGAGCTGCTCGATCCCCCAGGCTCGCTGGCATGCCAGTTCCCGCAAGGAGTGCTATACCCCTCCTGATCGTTCGCGCCGCGAACCCCTGCAGGAATCCCTCCATGAGTATCCCATTCTGGTGCGTGTTCATCGCCGCCATCCTGATCTACGTCGCCCGCGTTCCTGTTTCCAAAGCCATGAAAGAGCAGGGCGGCTATGACAACCACAACCCCCGTGCCCAGCAGGCGCGCCTCACCGGGTTGGGCGCCAGGGCCGTGGCGGCCCATCAGAACAGCTTCGAGGCGTTCATCCTGTTTGCCGTGGGTGTATTGATGGCCCATACCACCCAGACCCAGGGTTGGTTCGTCGACCTGTTGGCGATTGTGTTCATCATTGCGCGCATTGTTTATCTGTACTTGTACCTGAATGACAAGGCGTCGACGCGTTCGCTGGTGTGGACGGTGGGGCTGGTGTGTTCATTGTTGTTGATGTTGACGCCGGTGTATCGGTATTGGGTATTGTCGACGCTTCAATAAGCAACCAGCGCCCATGAAAAAGCCCGGCAATTGGCCGGGCTTTGTTTGACGCCAGAGGCAACTCAGTTCTTGGCAGGCTCGCTAGGCGTGGTGGCCTGTGGCGCCGGCTGTTGCACGTTGGAAGCACCGTCGGAGTTCTCCTTGGCGCGTGCCTGGTTGGCTTCGTCGTTGGATTTGGCGGCTTCGGCGTTTTCTTTAGCGGCGTCGTTCATTTTATCCTGAGCGTCGTCCATCTTCTGTTGTGCTTGCTCGGCATGTTGCTGCGCATCCTGGGCTTTATCTTCGGATTTCTTGTCGCAAGCGGCCAGGCCGAGGGAGGCAGCCAGCATCAGGGCATAAGCTAAAGTTTTACGCATGGGGTGTTTCTCCTTATTGAAGATATCTACTCCCCCTTCGAGCGTTGCCGTTCAATTTAAGTTCCATCGCTCAGCACGATATATAAGTGATGGATCCATATAGACTTTTCGTACGCGGTATGCTGTTTCGAAAAATAATAACCAAGGCCTGACACATGACTGAAACACCGTTGTTACAGCAGGCTCGACGGTTTCTCGGTGCCTTGCCCCACTGTCAGGCCATCGGCCTGAGTGTCATGGCTATTGATGCCCAGGGCGTGACGCTGATGCTGCCTTATTCTTCAGCTATTGTCGGCAACCCTTTTACGGGCGTGATTCACGGCGGGGCGGTGACCACGCTGATGGACACCACGTGCGGTATCGCCACGCTATGTGTGCTGCCCACGTTCGAAGTGTGCCCCACGCTGGACCTGCGCATCGACTACATTCACCCTGCCGAGGCGCACAAGGCCATTCATGGCCATGCCCAGTGCTACCGGGTGACCCGCGATGTCATCTTTACCCGAGGCTTCGCTTACCAGGACGACCCCGAACAACCCATCGCCCAGGTCATGGGCACGTTCATGCGCCTGGGCGCCGGGATCAAGGGTGGTGCCGCATTCGCCGGGGTCTTGGGCCGAGGAGGGCAGCCATGATCGACCCGGCACTGCGCGAACAGCTGCGCGTGGCCCACGCGCAGAACGATTACGCGGCGCTGCTGGCGCTGATCCCCTACGCGACATTGATCGGCATTCAATGCCGTCGCGAGGAGGAGGGCGTGCTCTATTGCCTGCCGGCCAAGCGCGGCAACATCGGCAACCCCTTGTTGCCGGCCATTCATGGTGGGGTGATCGCCGGGTTCATGGAGTTGGCTGCCGCCTTGCAACTGATGCTGTTCACCGACACCGGGCAGGTGCCCAAAATCATCGACTTCTCCATCGATTATCTGCGCGCCGGGCTCTACCGCGACACCTATGCGCGCTGTCAGCTGTGGCGCCAGGGCCGACGGGTGACCAACGTGGCCATCACGGCCTGGCAGGTCAGTGCCGATGAGCCGATCGCCACCGCGCGGGCGCATTTCAAAATTGATGAACGTACTGCCCCTTGAAATCACTTCCCGTGCCCCCATCTCGTTGTCATCCCGCCGCAAATGCGCTTGAGCCCGCGGCCTGTGCCATCTGATTGGAGTTTGATGACCATGAGTGTGGAAACTCAAAAAGAAACCCTGGGCTTCCAGACCGAGGTGAAGCAACTGCTGCACCTCATGATCCATTCGCTGTATTCCAACAAGGAAATCTTCCTTCGCGAATTGATCTCCAACGCATCCGACGCTGTCGACAAGCTGCGCTTCGAAGCCCTGGCCAAGCCAGAGCTGCTGGAAGGCGGCGCAGAACTGAAAATCCGTGTGAGCTTCGACAAGGCGGCCAACACCGTCACCCTCGAAGACAACGGCATCGGCATGAACCGTGACGACGTGATCACCCACCTGGGTACCATCGCCAAGTCCGGCACCGCCGACTTCATGAAGAACCTGACCGGTGACCAGAAGAAAGACTCGCACCTGATCGGCCAGTTCGGCGTGGGCTTCTACTCCGCGTTCATCGTCGCCGACCAGGTCGACGTGTACAGCCGTCGTGCCGGCACCGCCGCCAGCGAAGGCGTTCACTGGTCCTCCAAGGGCGAGGGTGACTTCGAAGTCGCGACCCTCGACAAGGCCGACCGTGGCACCCGCATTGTCCTGCACCTGAAGGCCGCTGAAAGCGAGTTCGCTGATGGCTGGCGCCTGCGCAACATCATCAAGAAGTACTCCGACCACATCGCCCTGCCGATCGAGCTGCCCAAAGAACAGGAAGCCGCCGAAGGCGAGGAGACGCCAGCCGTCGAGTGGGAAACCGTCAACCGTGCCAGCGCCCTGTGGACCCGTCCGCGTACCGAGGTCAAGGACGAGGAATACCAGGAGTTCTACAAGCACATCGCTCACGATTACGAGAACCCGCTGACCTGGAGCCACAACAAGGTCGAAGGCAAGCTCGAATACAACTCGCTGCTGTACGTGCCGGCCCGCGCGCCGTTCGACCTGTACCAGCGCGAAGCGCCACGCGGCTTGAAGCTGTACGTGCAGCGCGTGTTCGTCATGGACCAGGCCGAGTCGTTCCTGCCCCTGTACCTGCGCTTCATCAAGGGTGTGGTCGATTCCAACGACCTGTCCCTTAACGTGTCGCGCGAGATCCTGCAGAAAGACCCGATCATCGACTCGATGAAGACCGCCCTGACCAAGCGCGTGCTGGACATGCTGGAGAAGCTGGCCAAGAACGAACCTGAGCAGTACAAGGGCTTCTGGAAAAACTTCGGCCAGGTGCTGAAGGAAGGCCCGGCCGAAGATTTCGCCAACAAGGAAAAAATCGCCGGCCTGCTGCGCTTTGCTTCCACCCACGACGACAGTGGCGAGCAGACGGTATCGCTGGCCGACTACCTGGGCCGCGCGAAAGAAGGTCAGGACAAGATCTACTTCCTCACCGGCGAGTCGTATGCGCAGGTCAAGAACAGCCCGCACCTGGAGGTCTTCCGCAAGAAAGGCATCGAAGTGCTGCTGCTGACCGACCGCATCGACGAGTGGCTGATGAGCTACCTGACCGACTTCGATGGCAAGGGTTTTGTCGACGTCGCCCGTGGCGACCTGGACCTGGGCAAACTGGATTCGGAAGAAGACAAGAAAGCCCAGGAAGAAATCGCCAAGGATAAAGAAGGCCTGATCGAGCGCCTGAAAGCCGCCCTGGGGGATAGCGTCAGCGAAGTCCGGGTCTCGCACCGACTGACCGATTCGCCAGCGATCCTGGCCATCGGAGAGCAGGACCTGGGCCTGCAGATGCGCCAGATCCTGGAGGCCAGCGGCCAGAAAGTACCGGACTCCAAGCCCATCTTCGAATTCAACCCAAGCCACCCGCTGATCGAGAAGCTGGACCACGAGCAGAGCGAAGACCGTTTCGCCGACTTCTCGCACATCCTCTTCGACCAGGCGGCACTGGCCGCTGGCGACAGCCTCAAGGACCCGGCCGCCTACGTGCGCCGCCTGAACAAGCTGTTGGTTGAGTTGTCCGTTTAATCTGTTGCAGCAAAAGCCCGCTTCGGCGGGTTTTTGCGTTTAAGTCCTATCTCTTTGTATTGGGGAAATCACATGACTGTTACCGTTCAATCCGTGGTCTATCAGATCGATGGCAAGCCGTATGAAAGCCGTCTGGTGTATGACGATGCGGTGGTATCCCCGCGTCCTGGCCTGCTGATGGCACCCAACTGGGTGGGCGTCAGCGAGGGCGCCGAGCGTATCGCCCAGTCGGTGGCGGCCCAGGGTTATGTGGTGCTGCTGGCCGACCTGTATGGCCAGGCCGTGCGCCCGAAAGGCAACGAGGAATGCCTGGCGGCGATGTTGCCGCTCAAGAACGACCGCGCCGAGCTGCGCAAGCGCATGCAGGTGGCGTTCGAGCAGTTGCAGGCGCAGACCACTGCGTCGGTGGACAAGGACCAACTGGCTACCTTCGGTTTCTGCTTCGGTGGTTGCTGCTCCCTGGAGCTGGCCCGCACGGGGGCGCCGCTGAAAGCTGCCGTGTCGTTCCACGGTACTCTGGACACCCCGAACCCGGCTGATGGCAAGAACATCAAGGGCAAGGTGCTGGTGCTGCATGGCGCCAGCGACCCACTGGTCCCGAAAGAGCAGCTGCCGGCGTTCGAAGAAGAAATGAATGCCGCCGGCGTGGATTGGCAGTTGACCAGCTACGGGGGTGCCTACCACTCGTTCACCGACGTGGAAGCCAACAACCCGGGCGTGCAGATGTACAACAAGACTGTGGCCGACCGCGCGTTCAAGGCCATGCAGAACCTGCTGGAAGAAGTGTTCAAGCCAGCCGTCTGATCGGTGCGCCACGCTTCGCTGTAGCGGACCTGGGCGCGTCGCCGGTGCATGGGGTTTTCCTGATGCTGCGCGGCGTTCGTGACGCGGCCAGGTCCGCTGCGGGTGGCAGCGGTCGCTAGCCGCGTCATCCGGGCAATTCGATGCGCTCGGTTTCGCCGGGGACCGTGGGCCAGTCCCGTGCCGCCCACCGGCTACGCGCCTGCTCGATCAGCTTTACGTCGCTGGCCACGAAATTCCAGTTCATCCGCCGTGGCCCGTCCAGTGGCGCACCGCCAAGCAGCACCAGGTGGCAATCGGTCTGTGCCAGCAGCGTGGGTGTTTCGCCCGCGTTCAGTACCAGCAGCGTCAGCGGCTGCACCGCTTCGTCCTCCAGTTCACCCTCGCCCTCCAGTACATACAGCGCCCGTTCCTGATGTTCGTCCGGAATCGATAGCGTGCTGCCTGCCGCCATGTGCACCTCGGCATACAGGGTGGGGGAGAGCACCGGCACCGGTGACGCCAGGCAAAAGCCCGCTCCTGCAATCAAGCGAATCCGAACCCCCAGGGCTTCGCTGACGGGCAATCGGTCCTCTGGGTGGTAGCTGTAGTGGCTCTCGCCCTGTTCGTGGCGCTGGGGCGATGCCAGCCACACTTGCAGGCCGTGCAGGCGCGAGCCGCTGGCGCGCAGGTCGTCCGGTGTGCGTTCCACATGGGCAATGGCCTTGCCGGCGGTCATCCAGCTCACGTCGCCCGGCCCCACGCGCTGGTCCGAACCCAGGCTGTCCTTGTGCAGCAGCGCGCCTTCGAACAGGTAGGTCAGGGTCGACAGGCCGATATGCGGGTGCTGGCGGATGTTCACGCCGTCACCGGGTGCGTAGGAGGTGGCCAGCATGTGGTCGAAAAACACGAAGGGCCCCACCGCACGGCATTGGCGTGACGGCAGCGGGCGCAGGATCGGCTGGCCTTCGACGTGTTCGGCGGGTGGCTTGATCACCAGGTGCGGCATGGCGAGGCTCCTGTCACTGGCTGAACGCGCCTTCGGCCAGGGTGGTGGTGATGGTGACTTCGGTGGTGGTCATCAGTTTGTGCACGGGGCAGCGATCGGCCACGCGGTGCAGTTCGGCGCGCTGTTCGGCGGTGAGCACGCCCTTGAGGGTCAGGGTCACGTTGATGGCGTATTTGCCTTTCTGCTCCTGGCTGTCATCACGCTGTATGTCGACCGAGACGCCTGTCAGGGGAATGCCTTTCTTCCGGGCGTAGTACTTGAGCGTCAGGGCCTTGCAGGCGCCCAGGGCTGCGTCGAAGTAGTCGTGGGGGGAGGGTGCGGAGTCGTCGCCGCCCAAGGCCTGGGGCAGGTCGGTGAACAGCTGATGGTCGTCGATTTGCAGGCTATGGCGGTAGCTGTCGGCGGATTCGGTGTTGAGGGTGATGGTCATCGGGCTGTCCTTGGGCGTGATGGGAACAGGCAGCATAACCTTTTCGGGAGTTGTGTCGCCTGCTTCCCGGGCTTGCCCGGGAAGCAGGCGCCGCAAAACCAAAAAAAACGGCACCCGAAGGTGCCGTTCCTTGCAGCAAGGGCGTGAGCCCTTACTTGCCCTGCCAGCGCTTGAGTACCAGCGTGGCGTTGGTGCCGCCGAAACCGAAGCTGTTGCTCATCACGGTGTCGATCTTGGCGTTTTCCTGGGTCTGGCGCAGGATCGGCATGTCGGCAACGGCTGGGTCCAGCTCGTCGATGTTGGCGGAACCGGCAATGAAGTTGCCTTCCATCATCAGCATGCAGTAGATCGCTTCGTGAACGCCAGCGGCGCCCAGGGAGTGACCCGACAGGCTCTTGGTGGAGCTGATGGCCGGGGCCTTGTCACCGAACACTTCGCGAACACCTTTCATTTCCGCGACGTCGCCGACCGGGGTCGAGGTGCCGTGGGTGTTCAGGTAATCGATAGGTGTGTCGACGGTGGACAGCGCCTGCTGCATGCAGCGGATGGCGCCTTCGCCGCTCGGGGCAACCATGTCGTAACCGTCGGAAGTGGCGCCGTAACCGACGATTTCCGCGTAGATCTTGGCGCCACGGGCCAGGGCGTGTTCCAGCTCCTCGACCACCACCATGCCGCCACCGCCGGCGATGACGAAGCCATCACGGTCGTTGTCGTAGGCGCGGGAAGCTTTTTCCGGGCTGTCGTTGCGCTTGCTGGACAGTGCGCCCATGGCGTCGAACAGGAACGACTGGCTCCAGTGCTCTTCTTCACCGCCGCCGGCGAAGACGATGTCCTGCTTGCCCATCTGGATCTGTTCCATGGCGGTACCGATGCAGTGAGCACTGGTGGCGCAGGCGGAAGCGATGGAGTAGTTCAGGCCCTTGATCTTGAAGGGGGTGGCCAGGCACGCCGACACGGTGCTGCTCATGGTGCGGGTGACGCGGTAGGGGCCGACGCGCTTGACGCCTTTCTCGCGCAGGATGTCCAGCGCTTCCATCTGGTTCAGGGTCGACGCACCGCCGGAGCCGGCGATCAGGCCGGTACGCGGGTTCGAGACCTGCTCTTCGGTCAGGCCCGAGTCCTTGATGGCATCAGCCATGGCCAGGTAGGCGTAGGCGGCGGCGTGGCCGACGAAGCGGTACACCTTGCGGTCGATCAGTTCTTCGAGGTTGAGGTCGATGGAGCCGGAAACCTGGCTGCGCAGACCCATTTCGGCATATTCCGGGTTGAAGCGGATGCCAGGGCGGTTTGCACGCAGGTTTGCGGAGACGGTGTCTTTGTCATTGCCCAAGCAGGAAACAATGCCCAGACCAGTGATAACGACGCGGCGCATGCGGATAACCCTTAGAAATTTTCGGTGGATGTGAACACGCCGACCCGGAGGCCTTCGGCGGTGTAGATCTCTTTGCCGTCAACGCTGACGGAACCGTCGGCGATGGCCAGGTTCAGCTTGCCCTTGAGGACGCGCTTGATCTGAATGTTGTACGTGACTTTCTTGGCGGTTGGCAGCACCTGGCCGAAGAACTTCACTTCGCCCGAACCCAGTGCCCGGCCACGGCCCGGCAGGCCTTGCCAGCCCAGGAAGAAACCGACCAGCTGCCACATGGCGTCGAGGCCCAGGCAACCTGGCATCACCGGATCACCTTCGAAGTGGCAGGCGAAGAACCACAGGTCCGGGTTGATATCCAGCTCGGCGACCAATTCACCTTTGCCGTACTTGCCGCCTTCGTTGCTGATGTGGACGATGCGATCGACCATCAGCATGTTACCGGCGGGCAATTGCGCGTTACCGGGGCCGAACATTTCGCCGCGGCTGCAGCTCAGTAGTTCATCCCGAGTAAAGGCGTGTTGTTTGGTCATGCGAGCTCCTCAATAGTCCCGTGTGGCAGTGGGGCAAATTCTCCCGGCCGTGCCAAAGCGATTGCGCCTTTGGCAAGGCAGCCTACACATAGACTATTGCGTTGTAGTGAAAGTCACAGCGCCAGGGACAAAGAAGTACACCTGTGCACTGAAATTTTTTATCCAGGCTGTTCATTTTGCCTGACATAACGTCTAAGACTGCCGCACTTTAACATTTATCGCCAGCCCCGGCTGCCTCTGGGGCGCATTTAGGCAGCCAGCCAGCGCTGCAGGATCTGCTTGAGATCAGTGCGCTTGAACGGTTTGGCCAGGTAATCGTTCATGCCGGCGTGCAGGCAGGCCTCGCGGTCACCCAGCAAGGCGTTGGCGGTCAGGGCGATGATGGGCAGGCGCGCATGTTCAGGCAACTGGCGAATGCGCCGAGTGGCTTCGTAACCGTCGACGATCGGCAGGCGGCAGTCCATCAGAACAGCGTCGAATGGCTGCTGGCCGACCTCATGGATGGCCTGGGCGCCGTCGCCCACCACGCACACCACGCAACCCAGGCTGCGCAGCATGGCTTCGATCACCGTCTGGTTGACCGGGTTGTCTTCCACCAGCAGCACCCGTTTGCCCACCCCCTGGGCATCGTCACCCAGGCGTGGCTCACGCAGCGGCGTGGCACTGCGCTGGCTCAGCGCCAGGGGGATTTGCAAGGTGAAGAGTGAGCCGTTGCCTTCGTGGCTTTCGGCCTGCAACGTGCCGCCCATGCGTTCGGCCAGGGTACGGGCGATGGGCAGCCCCAGGCCGGTGCCGCCATATCGGCGGCTGATGCTGCTATCAGCCTGCTGGAACGCCACGAACATGTTTTCCAGGCGCTCGGCGCTGATGCCGATGCCGGTATCGCGCACGGTGCAGGTCAACCAGATCAACTGGTGGTCCAGTACCTGCCAGTGGGCGTCGATCTGCACGCTACCCACTTCGGTGAACTTGATGGCATTGCCGATCAGGTTCACCAGGATCTGGCGAATGCGCGTGGGGTCGCCCTCGACCAGCAGTTGATCGATGCCGTGGGGCAGGTTCAGGTTCAGGCTGAGGTTGCGCGTGCTGGCGTTATGCTGAAAGGCCTGGGCACAGCTGGCCACCAGTTCGCCGAGGTTGAACGGGATGTGCTCCAGTTCCAGCGCCGCGCGCTCGATGCGCGAAAAGTCGAGAATGTCGTTGATGACCTTGAGCAAATGCTCGGTGGACTGGGTGGCCAGGGCCGCGTACTCGTGCTGCTCCTCGGTCATGGTCGTGGTTTCGAGCAATTGCAGCATGCCCAGCACGCCGTTCATGGGCGTGCGCAGTTCGTGGCTCATCATCGCCAGGAAGTCCGACTTGGCACTGTTGGCGCGCTCGGCCTGCTCGCGGGTGCTGACCAGTTGCTCGATGGTCTGGCGCTGTTCGCGGCCGGCCGCTTCCAGGCCCTTGGCCAGATTGTTGATATGCTGGGCCAGGCTGCCCAGCTCGGCGTCATCGACGACGGGCAGCGGCGCCTTGAAATCACCTTCCTGAATAGCCTTCACCGCCAGCCCCATCTGGCTGATGGGGCGCGCCAGGCTCAGTGCCAGGCGGCGTGCCAGCAGAAAACTGAACAGTAGGGCAAACAGGGCCAGCACCGCAGCCTTGAGCAGGATTTCCTGCTGGCGCTGATTGAACGCGTCGTTGGACATGCCGACGATGACCCGCCCCACGCAGTCGGGCTGGCCCACGCGCAGGTAGTTGTCATGGCCCTGGTCGGCACGCTGCAGGCGAATGCTGGCCTGGAACACCTGGACCTTGGCCCCGTGGTCCTGGTTGGCGTCCGGCTGTTCCACGTACAGCACCACCCGGTCGTTGCTGTCCTGAACTTCCAGGAAGCGCACGTGGGGAATTTCCAGGGTGGCGCGCAGCAGGCTGTCGAGCACGGTGGTGTTGTTGCTGATGACGCCGAATTCGGCCGCCGGCGCCAGTTGGTTGGCGATCAACTGGCCAGTGCGGGTCATTTCCTCATGCAGGTCATGAAGGCGCACGAAGGTGAAAAAACCAGTCAGCAGCAGCGTCAACAGCAAGGCGGGGCCCAGGCAGATCACTTGGGTGCGGCTATGGATATCCCAGCCGGGACGCCATTTCATTGGGGGCTATCTCGCACGGTGCGGCCTTGGTGGGTAAGCAAAAGCCGGACATTTTAACCGCATGTGTCAACATTTCCAGTGATGTCTACACACGCGGCTACGCTTTGCCTGCACGGGTTCGCCCGTGGGACTGGCCGCGGCGGCCATGCTCCGTATAATGCAGGCGTCGCCCACTTTTTTGGTTTTGATGGATTGGATATGACTGAACAGCAGCCTGTCGCAGTGCTGGGGGGCGGGAGTTTCGGCACCGCCGTGGCGAACTTGCTGGCCGAGAATGGCCATGCCGTGCGCCAATGGATGCGCGACCCGCAGCAGGCCGAGGCCATCCGCACCCAGCGCGAGAATCCGCGCTACCTCAAGGGCATCAGGATCCACCCCAATGTCGAGCCGGTCACCGACCTGCTGGCCACCCTGCAAGGCAGCCAGCTGATCTTCGTGGCCCTGCCTTCCAGCGCCTTGCGCAGTGTGCTGGCGCCCCACGCGCAGTTGCTGGCCGGGCGCATGCTGGTCAGCCTGACCAAGGGCATCGAAGCCCAGACGTTCAAGCTGATGAGCGAGATCCTCACCGATATCGCCCCCGCTGCGCGCATCGGCGTGCTGTCGGGGCCGAACCTGGCCCGCGAAGTGGCCGAGCATGCGCTGACCGCCACGGTGGTGGCCAGCGAGGACGAGGCGCTGTGCGCCGAGGTGCAGGCCGCGCTGCACGGGCCTACGTTTCGCGTGTACGCCAGCAGTGACCGCTTCGGCGTCGAGCTGGGCGGGGCGCTGAAGAACGTCTACGCCATCATCGCCGGCATGGCGGTGGCACTGGGCATGGGCGAGAACACCAAGAGCATGCTGATCACCCGGGCACTGGCCGAAATGACCCGCTTCGCCGTGAGCCAGGGCGCCAACCCCATGACCTTCCTGGGCCTGGCCGGGGTGGGCGACCTGATCGTCACCTGCTCCTCGCCCAAGAGCCGCAACTACCAGGTTGGCCATGCGCTGGGGCAGGGGTTGAGCCTGGAAGAAGCGGTGACGCGCCTGGGCGAAGTCGCCGAGGGCGTCAATACCCTCAAGGTGCTCAAGGCCAAGGCCCAGGAACTGAATGTGTACATGCCGCTGGTAGCCGGGTTGCACGCGATCCTGTTCGAAGGGCGTACCCTGGCCCAGGTGATCGAGCTGCTGATGCGCGCCGAACCCAAGACCGACGTCGATTTCATTTCCATCAGTGGTTTCAACTGATACGCAGGAGCAACGGACATGAGTGATTCGCCTCTCAAACCCAGCCAGGAATCGATCCTGCTGCGGGTGCTGTGGATGGTGCTGTATGTACTGGTGTGGCAAGTGGCGCAATTGCTGCTGGGCGCCGTGGTGCTGATCCAGTTGATCTACCGCCTGGTCTATGGCGCGCCGAACCTGAGCCTGATGAACTTCGGCGATAGCCTGAGCCAGTTCATGGCCCAGATCGGTCGTTTCGGCAGCTTTCATACCGAGCAGAAACCCTGGCCCTTCGCCGATTGGCCCGTTGCCCGCGCCCCGGAAGGCGAGGCGCCGCACAGCGTGCCACCGGCACCTCACCCGGCGCGCGACGAGGAGCCCAAACTGTGAAGCTATGGATCCTGCGCCATGGCGAGGCACAGGGCCATGCGGCCAGTGACAGCCTGCGCGAACTGACCGACCATGGCCGTGAACAGGTGTTGCGCAGCGCCGCGCACCTGCTGGGTGAACCGGTCACCGCCCTCTACGCCAGCCCGTATGTACGCGCCCAGCAGACCGCGGGTATCGTTCATGAAGCCCTGGCCCTGGAGCAGCCCATCGTCACCGTGCCGTGGTTGACGCCCGAGACCGACCCTGCCGAGGTGATCAGCCGGTTGGATGCGCTGGCCCAGGACAACGTACTGCTGGTCAGCCATCAGCCGTTGGTAGGTGCCCTGGTGGGCTTGCTGGAGAATGGCCACCTGAAAACCCCACGAGGTATGGACACCGCCAGCCTGGCGGTCCTGGAAGGGGAGTGGCCGCTGGCCGGCCTGCTCAGCGTCAAGGCCGTGCATCACGCCTGAGACTGATGGCGGAACGGCCAAATGCCCGCCTGGAACCGCCCCGTCGCTTGCCACCCCCGTGGGCGGCAAAGATAGTGGGGCGGTTGATTGCGGCAGCCCAGACCCCGGCATCGCCGGGCGCCAGGGCCGCCATGAATATTCCGGTACAAGGACACTTCCATGACCCTATGGCGCACCGAACCCAACCTCGCGCAGTTCAACGAGGCGCAGAAAAACACCATCGGCGAAGTACTCGACATTCGCTTCGAAGCCGTCGACGCCGAGTCGCTCACCGCCAGCATGGCCGTCGACCATCGCACTCATCAGCCCTACGGCCTGCTGCATGGCGGTGCCTCGGTGGTGCTGGCCGAAACCCTGGGCTCCATGGCCAGCTACCTGTGCATCGACCCCAGCACCCATTACTGCGTGGGGCTGGAGGTGAACGCCAACCATGTACGCGGTGTGCGCAGTGGCCGGGTCACCGGCGTGGCGCGGGCGGTTCACATCGGCCGTACCACCCACGTGTGGGACATTCGCCTGAGCGACGAGCGTGGCAAGCTCAACTGCATCTCGCGGCTGACCGTGGCCGTGGTGCCGCTGGGCGAGAACCCGCCAGGGCGGTAAGGGCCATTTCGCCGGGTCGCCTCAACGCCACCCCGCCGGGGCTCATGCATTCATGGCACGGACAACGCTGGCATGAATGCAGTTGGCGACGATACGGCTGCGCAGGCTCCAGTCGGTATTGATGATGTAGAACTTCTGGATATAGCTGTTCTCGTCCTCGGAGTGGAACCACTGGTCGATCTTGTCGCTGAAGTCGTCTGGCACGAACAGCGGCAGCGCGTACTTGGCACACTGAATGGCACGCAGCTGGCCGCCGGGCTTGTACTCTTCGGCGACGTCGTCCATGAAGGTCTTGAGGGTGGCGGCGGTGTTGGTGTTGCTGCCGCTCCAGCACTGCTTCACGCGTTCGCAGAACGGCGGGTGCCAGGCGGGGCCGTCATAGGCCAGCACCAGGTTCTTGCCTGGGTGGTTCAACCACAGGTGGACGAGGTTTTTGCCCAGTACATCGGCTGGCAGGCAGCGGTGCCCCAGGCGGTCCATGAGCATGGCCTGGAACTCCTGGTGTATGGCGGGTGTGAAGCCGTGCAGCTCGTGGAAATCGAGGACGATGATTTCCTTTTGGGTATCGGCGGCGCTGTAGAAGTCCAGCAACGGCCCGAGGAGGTCGGCTTCCAGGCTCACGCCGGTGGTGGTGAAATGCGTCAGTTGGAAGCGCCTGGGGTCGCCGACCCGGAACTGTTCACAGCACTGCACGCGCAGGTCCAGTACCCGGATGCCCCCGCGAATCTGCTTGATCAGCGACACGTCCTGAGTAACCTCGTGGGGCAGTTGCATCTGGACGTAGTGTTCTTTGTTGCTGCCCGAATCATGGCTGCCGGGCAACACCAGGTTGTCGATGGACAGGTTGCCGATGATGGCGTTGTTGCCCATCCAGGCGTGCAGACGGTCTTGATTGTTGACTCTCATGATGACCCTTCCTTGGCAATGCTCGTGAGTGGCGTATCGATGCGCGATACCCGACCATGCTAAGGCTGGGGTGGTTGCGGGCCGAGCCGGAAAGCTTGCCCCCCGGGCCGTGATGGCAATTTTGCCTTGGTGTGATTGACACAAATGCCATCGCTTCACTAGGATGGCATTCAAGCGCCGATTTAAGACAGCTACTTGCGGGGCGCAGGTGTTTCCCAGGGAAACGCCGAAATACCGCTAAAACGCTGGTTCGGTGTTGCCTCCCACCGCAGCCCAGCGGGACTTGCGAGGCTTGGAAAAACACCACCATGAGTTGCCCCCGTCCTATCGTGTGCCTGGCGCCGCTTCCGGCAAACGGTGCAGCGCGTACCCCACGCATTCTGCTGGTTGGCCAGCACCAACCCACGTTGCTGCGTTACCTCGATGGCTGGCCGCGGCGTGCAGGCAAGGCCTGTGCATCACTGATCCAGTTTGTCTCGCCCGGCGAGTCGCTGGCGCATCTGGCAAACGATCGGTTCGACCTGGCCGTGGTGCATTCGCCGCGCCCCGATCAGGCGGCCCACGTCATTGGCCACCTGACCCGGGTAGCACGTCAGGGGTTGGTGACCTTGCGTCAGGCTCGCTGATCGCGCCCAGGTTTGATAATGTGCTAGCACACTGGCGCGGGTCGCTGTCTACCCCGTGTACAGGCTGCCCAGCGCACATGCGCGGCCCTGCACCCCCGGACCTCTGCGGGGCTGCATCCAAGGACAGGGGTCCGGCGTTTGCCCTGAAGATGCAGGGCGGGTGGGCAGTGCGGCCTAAATGGAAGATCGGATAAGTGAGCGCTTAATGTCCTTGGCGAGAGAAAAGCTGTTGACCACGGCCTTGGAGCTTTTTCTGTATGAAGGTTTCCAATCCGTCGGCGTAGATCGTGTCATCAAGTGTTCCGGCATCAGTAAAATGACGCTGTACAAGTATTTCTCTTCGAAGGACGACCTGATCGAAGAGTGCCTCAAGCGTTATCACGCCGAGATCATCGCGGAGATCCAGCAGCGGGTTGCTCAGTCGCCGTTAGTCATGGAACCACAGATAGCAGGGCTGCTGGCGTGGTACCGGGCCAAATTCATCGACACCTCTGTGCGCGGCTGCCTTTTCGTCAGTGCCGCCAACCTGTACAGCGAGCCCGAGCACCCTATTCATCAGGTGTGCCAACTGCACAAGCAGACCTTGATCGAGCTCTTCTCCCGGTTACTGCAGATGTTCGGCTATGCCAACCCTCAGGCGCTGGCGCTGCAGTGCCTGATTCTGTTCGAAGGCGCGCGCAATCTCTCCGCGATCGGCATCACCGGCGACTCCCTGGATGCCGCCACCCAGGTACTGACCGTGCTATTGCAGCATCACCGCGTGGCGGTGGCGGCGTCGGCTTGAGCGTCCAAGGACCGCGGCCCACGCCAGCACCAGCGCGCAGCCACTGCCCAGGGGCCAGAGGCGCCACCTGAGGTAAGGGGGCGAGCCTGTCATGGGCACGACATCGCCACGCAGTACACCGCTCTGGAATGACGCGAGGCGGGCCTGTACATGCCCCAATGGGTCGACCAGCACGGTGATGCCGCTGTTGGTGGCCCTGACCATCCACCGCCCGCTTTCCAGCGCGCGCATTCTGGCTATCTGCAGGTGCTGGGCCGGCCCGATCGAGCGGCCGAACCAGGTATCGTTGCTGACCGTGACGATGAGTTGGCCATGGCTGGCCTGCTCGGCCGACAATTGCGGGAACACCCCTTCATAACAGATCAGCGGAGCGACGGTGATGCCTTTGGCCAGCAGCGGCGGTTGCCGGGGCGGCCCTGGGCTGAAGTTCGACATGGGCAGGTCGAACAACCCCATTACTGCCCTCAGGTATTGCTGCAGCGGCACATATTCACCAAAGGGCACCAGCTTTTGCTTGAAGTAGGTGCCGGTGCCGGCGCCGATCACCATCAGGCTGTTATAGAAACGCTGGCCCCCGTGGCCATCGGCTTGGCTCACCGGAATGCCGGTGATCAACGCCTGATGGCGGCCCTTGAACGCTTCATCCATCGCACGCAACGGTGGCCCCACGTCCTCGCGCAGCAGTGCGATGGCGTTTTCCGGCCACACCACCAAGTCGGCGTCGCCATGGGGCGCCGTCAATTGGCGATAATGGTCAAGCGTCGAACGTGCATAGGCCGGGTCCCGTTTGAGTTGCTGCGCCACATTGCCTTGCACTGCCGCTATTTTCAGTGCCGGGCCTGCCGGTCGGGTCCAGGCGTAGCCGTTGGCCAGCAAGCCCGTGGCCCAGGGTGCGACCAGCAAGGCCACCGCCGCCAGCGCTTGACGAGGGCGGCGGTGCCAGGCGCGGGCGCTGGCGAGCAGGGCGGCCGTCAGCGCCAGCGCGGTCGAAATCAGCCACACCCCGCCCAGCGGAGCCAGCGCGGCGAGGGGGCCGTCCAGCTGTGAATAGCCCAGCAGCAGCCAGGGGAAACCGCCCAGCAGCACACTGCGCAGCACTTCCATGGCCAGCCATAGCGCCGCGAAGGCCAGGGCATCAGCCACAGGGGCCTGGTCGCGCCTGAAGTAGCGCGTCCACAGATAAGCGTGCACGGCAAAAAGCAACGCTAGCCCCGCGCAAAACCCAACGGTCAGCGCGAGGGCCAGCGGCAGGGGCGCATCACCGAAATCGCGGATGCTGACGTAGACCCAACTGGTGCCTGCCCCGAAGCTGCCGAACCCATAGCACCAGCCCTGCCGGAAGGCCAGCCGGGCAGGCAGGGTTTTCAAGCCATGGTAGAACAGCGCGGTGGACAGCAGCGCCAGGGGCCAGAGATTGAAGGGCGCCAGGGCCAGCGGCATCAGTGCGCCTGCTGCCAGCGCCAGGAGATAACCGTTGCAGGGACGGCAAGTGATCGGAAACATCGAAACTCCTTGATCCAGTCGGACACCGGTAGCGGCGGCGATAGCGGCCCGATGCCAGTTCTGTTTTCAGCTAGGCTGAGGGTCTACAGGACGTTTGCAGGGTCATGATGAAAATCCACCAGATCAGAAATGCCACCCTCGTGTGTGAGCTGGCCGGTCATCGAATCCTCGTCGACCCCATGCTGGGGCAGCGGTTCGCGCACCCCCCCTTGCGGCTCTTCAGCCACTGCAGCCGAAACCCCGTGGTCGACTTGCCCAGTGAGGCCGCGGCGTTGCTGGACACGGTGACGCACTGCTTGATCACCCACTGCCAGCGAGGCCACTTCGACCATCTGGACCGGCCGGGTGCCAAATGGCTGCGTGAGCGCGGCATCCCGGTGATATGCACCCCACACGATGCACGCTACCTGGCACGCCAGGGTCTGAACGTCGAGCCATTGGCCGCCGTGCCTGGTGAGCCCGAAGGGTGGTTGGGCGGTACGGTCACCACGGTGCGCTGTACCCATGGCGTGGGCCTGATCGGCGGGTTCATGGAACACGGTGTCGGCTATTTCCTGCAGATGCCGGGCGAACCCAGCCTGTACCTGGCAGGCGATACCGTGTTGACCGACACGGTGCGAGATTTCGTCCTCCAGCACCAACCGCAGGTCTCGGTGATCCCGGCCGGCGGTGCACAGTTGGACATCGGCAGCGAAATCATCATGGGCATCGACGAAGCGCTGCAGTTCGCTCAGCTGGCTACCGGCCAGGTGGTAGCCAACCACCTGGAGGCCCTCAATCATTGCCCGGTCACCCGACGCGAACTGGCTGCCCGGGCCGAACAGGTCGGCCTGGGCGAGCGCTTGCATATTCCGGCCGATGGTCAGGCACTGGCATTCAATTATCCAATTTCCCGGCAGGTACCGCCTGTGTGGCAGGCGTCGGCTGCGGCGCCCCCTGCGCCTTGCCGCACGCGTGGGTCCGTGGCGCCGTAGATGTCCATGATGGTCACCCCCAGCTTGCCGAAAAGCTCGATGATGGCCGGGTCCAGCTTCAGCGACGACGACGGTGGTGGGCATTGGCAACCCCCTTGCTGACCAGCTCGATGATCGGCGTGTCGCTGCCCGCCTGGGCGAGGTGGACCTTGCCCCAGGGGTCGATCTGCTGAAAGCGGGTATTGATCGTGTCCATTACGGTTCTCGCACAGTGCAGCTTCCAGCGGCTTCAGGAAGCTGCGGAAAGTGTTGTTTTTAGTGTGTAAGGCGCCAGTACAGCGTTTGCCAGGCCACGGGGCTGGCGGGCCAAGGCCCGCCTACCCGTGCGGCGGCTAGATGGCAGGGCCTGGGGCAAGGCGGCCAAGCGTGTACAAGTGATGGTCCAGCATCGCGCCACGATCGCCGGTGCGCAGCCAGCGGCGTTCACCATCACGCAGGGTGGCCTGGAAGTTTTCCCAGGTCGCCTCGGGATTTTTCCAGTACCCATCCGCCACGGTGGGACCCGCCACCCAGATTTCGCCCACCTGGCCTTCGCGCAGCGGCTCGCGCGTGTGCGGGTCGACAATGCACAGCGTTGCCTGCGCCGCTGGCATGCCGCTGCTGAGCAATACAATGCCCTGGCCTGAGGCAGCGGGTTGCAAGCGGCCTGCATCGAGTTGGTCGCGGTCGACCACCAGGCGATGGGGTGGCCGGTGCGGCGTGCTGGCGGTGACGGCGCCGCTGCTTTCGCCTGGCTCGTAGGCGGTGAAGAAGACCTTGCCCGGCCACCCCATGGGGGTGAAGCATGCGTCGAACGCGGCCATGGCGGCGGGGGGAAGCAGTTCGTCGCCGGTCGCGGCCAGGCGCCAGCAGGACAGGTCCAGTGGTGCGGACCGTTCAGAATGCTCGGTGCTGCACCGGGCGTAGAGCCAGGCGGGTGCGCTGGCCAGGGTTGCCCGCCGTGCGCAGATCGTCTCCAGCCAGCGCCATGGGCGTTGCGCCACGGCACCTGCGCAGAGCAGGTGGGCGGGATAGCCACTGTACAAAGGCTGCAACAATTCCCGCGTCAGGTGCATCGGGTGGTCAGCGGGCAGGCAGGCGACGGCGATGTCTTCAGGCGTGACGGCCATGGCCTGATGGCGCGTCTGCAAGCCTGCCATGAGGTTGCCGTGCTGAATACGCACGCCACGGGTGGCGTCAGCGGCCGTGGGGGCGAATTGCAGCAGGGCCAGTGTATGGGGCTGAACATCGGGTGCCAGCCACGCGTCGGCATCCGTCAGGGGCAGGCGGTCAATGTTCACGATCATCGCGGCGGTGCGGCTGACGGCACGCCAGGCGGCCTGGCGCATCTGCTTGCGGGCAGCATGGGCGCAGATGAGGATCCGGGGGCCCACCGTGTCGATCAGGCGCAGTGTGCCGGCTGGGCACAGGTCGCCGCTGGGCTGGCTGATGGGTACCGCGGTGACGCGGGCGTACCAGCACCCCAGCAACGCCACCAGATAGTCAGGGCCTGGGGGGAGCATGATCACCGCCCGGGTGCCCACGCACCGCTGTTGTTGCAAGCGCTGGGCCAGTGCTCGCGCATGCCGGTCCAGTTGGCCATAGGTAAAGGTCACCACCGCCCCCCTGTCGGTAGTCAGGCTCATGGCCAACCGATCCGGTGTTTGCACGGCGCGCCAGCGCAGTACATCGACGAGGGTCTGGCCGGCGTGCGCGGGTACCTGCGGGCGCAACTCGGGCAAGAGGGAGCCGGTGTATGTCACGTCCATGTGGAGCATCTCGGAAGATAAAGTGCCGCGATTGTACAGACCGTTCTGTATATGTAAAGATGATCTGGATTCAGATGTCATCATCTTTGGCGCTCCCGTCACGCTACCGGCATCGGCTTCCATGAGGTAGGCGGCGAGAGTGAAGTCTGCGCGCAGGCAGGGGGGCCTAAGCCCTCCACCCACCGTTTTTCAGGGAATGAACAATGCAAATGGAATGTTTCGTCACCGGCGGCAGCGGTTTCATCGGCCAGCACTTGCTGGCGCACCTCACGGCCCGGGGGCACCGCTGCCAGGTGCTGATGCGCTCGGCCCAGGCCCAGGGGCGGTTAGCCGAGCAGGTGGGTTTGCTGGGCGGGGAGGCTTCGCGGTTGGTGTTTGTGCGGGGTGACATCAGCCAACCGGGGTTGGGCCTAAGTACCGCCGACCAGCAAGGCATGGCCAGCGTGCGGCTGGTGTTTCACCTGGCGGTGCAGTTTGCCTGGGGGCTGACCCTGGATCAGGCGCGGGCGGTGAATGTTCAGGGCCCGTTGAACGTTGCCCGCTGGGCAGCCGAACGAGGGTGCCGATTGCTCATGGTGGGGGGCTACATGCTGGAAAACCATGAGCACATGAATGCATTGGGTATCGACCTCGAGTCGGTTGACGCTACGGATTGGCCTCGTGTGTATCGGCGAGCCGGTGGTTACGAAGGCAGCAAGATGGAAGCCCATTTCGCTGTGCTTCAGTACCTGCGGCAGGTGGGCGGCCACTACACCATTGTGCACCCTGCCACGGTCTGCGGTCACAGCCGCACGGGGCACATCCTGGCCGGGCAGCCGCTGGTCGCGCTGATGCGCAACCTGGCCGGTGGCCGGCTCAAGGCCATCCCGGGTTCCCCTGACCATTGGTTGCCGCTGGTCAGTGTCGATTACCTGGTGGCCTTGATGGGCGCCGTGGCCATCGACCCCGACATGGTCAACCAGCAGGTGCTGGCACTGGATGCCGATACCCCCGCCCTGGGCGGTTTGCTGGAGCGCGTCGCGCCGACCCTGGGGGTGCGGGCGCCGCATCGGTACGTCGCGTTGGGGGTGCTCAGGGGGTTGTTGAGGGTGCCGGGTGTGTCAGCTTTGCTCAAGACCAGCCCCGAATCGCTGGACTTCATTCAGACCACGCGTTTCGACATGAGCAACACGCGGCGATTGGACCGCCGCTACGCGCTGCGCCACCCGGACATCGGCCTGGCCCTGGACAATACCGCCCGCTTTGTCCGGCATTCATTGCTGGCTTGAAGCAAAGCGCCAGGAGTGCCGCTTGCACGTTCTGGTGGGAGCGTAGCTTGCTAGCGAAAAAGGCAGCGCGGTGTACCTGATGGACCGCGTTGCACCCTTCGCCAGCAAGCTTTGCTCCTACAGGTTGCGTCACCTGGCGCTCCTTGGTGTCCTGGTGGGAGCGTAGCTTGCTAGCGAAAACGGCAGCGCGGTGTACCTGATGGGCCGTGTTGTGTCCTTCGCCAGCAAGCTGTGCTCCCACAGGCTGCATCAGCCTGGCGGTCCTTGGTGTCCTGGTGGGAGCGTAGCTTGCTAGCGAAAAAGGCAGCGCGGTGTACCTGATGGACCGCGTTGCACCCTTCGCCAGCAAGCTGTGCTCCCATAGGCCCGCGTCAGCCTGGCGGTCCTTGGTGTCCTGGTGGGAGCGTAGCTTGCTAGCGAAAAAGGCAGCGCGGTGTACCTGATGGGCCGTGTTGTGCCCTTCGCCAGCAAGCTGTGCTCCTACAGGTTGCGTCAGCCTGGCGGTCCTTGGTGTCCTGGTGGGAGCGTAGCTTGCTAGCGAAAAAGGCAGCGCGGTGTACCTGATGGGCCGTGTTGTTCCCTTCGCCAGCAAGCTGTGCTCCTACAGGTTGCGGCACCTGGCGCTCCTTGGTGTCCTGGTGGGAGCGTAGCTTGCTAGCGAAAAAGGCAGCGCGGTGTACCTGATGGGCCGTGTTGTGCCCTTCGCCAGCAAGCTGTGCTCCCATAGGCCCGCGTCAGCCTGGCGGTCCTTGGTGTCCTGGTGGGAGCGTAGCTTGCTAGCGAAAAAGGCAGCGCGGTGTACCTGATGGGCCGTGTTGTTCCCTTCGCCAGCAAGCTGTGCTCCTACAGGTTGCGGCACCTGGCGCTCCTTGGTGTCCTGGTGGGAGCGTAGCTTGCTAGCGAAAAAGGCAGCGCGGTGTACCTGATGGGCCGTGTTGTGCCCTTCGCCAGCAAGCTGTGCTCCTACAGGTTGCGTCAGCCTGGCGGTCCTTGGTGTCCTGGTGGGAGCGTAGCTTGCTAGCGAAAAAGGCAGCGCGGTGTACCTGATGGGCCGTGTTGTTCCCTTCGCCAGCAAGCTGTGGTCCTACAGGTTGCGGCACCTGGCGCTCCTTGGTGTCCTGGTGGGAGCGTAGCTTGCTAGCGAAAAAGGCAGCGCGGTGTACCTGATGGGCCGTGTTGTGCCCTTCGCCAGCAAGCTGTGCTCCCATAGGCCCGCGTCAGCCTGGCGGTCCTTGGTGTCCTGGTGGGAGCGTAGCTTGCTAGCGAAAAAGGCAGCGCGGTGTACCTGATGGGCCGTGTTGTTCCCTTCGCCAGCAAGCTGTGCTCCTACAGGTTGCGGCACCTGGCGCTCCTTGGTGTCCTGGTGGGAGCGTAGCTTGCTAGCGAAAAAGGCAGCGCGGTGTACCTGATGGGCCGTGTTATGCCCTTCGCCAGCAAGCTGTGCTCCTACAGGTTGCGTCACCTGGCGCTCCTTGGTGTCCTGGTAAGAGCGTAGCTTGCTAGCGAAAAAGGCAGCGCGGTGTACCTGATGGGCCGTGTTGTGCCCTTCGCCAGCGAGCTGTGCTCCTACAGGTTGCGTCAGCCTGGCGGTCCTTGGTGTCCTGGTGGGAGCGTAGCTTGCTAGCGAAAAAGGCAGCGCGGTGTACCTGATGGACCGTGTTGTGCCCTTCGCCAGCAAGCTGTGCTCCCACAGGCTGCATCAGCCTCAATCCGATGGGTGGCGCTTCCTCGAAGGGTGCCCGGACTGCCGACGCGGCCTGCAGAGTCACCCTTCGTAAGTGATGCTGTTCACGTACCAGGTGGCTTCACCCGAGGGGGTCTGGACGCGTACTTCATCATCCTGCTCTTTCTTCAGAAGGGCGCGCGCCATGGGCGAGTCGATGGAAATGTAGTCGTTGCGGCCGTAGATCTCGTCGTAGCCCACGATGCGGAATTTTTTCGTTTCCCCTTCCTCGTTTTCAATCTCGACCCACGCGCCAAAGAACACCTTGCCCTCTTGCTCGGGGGCGTAGTCGACCACCTTGACGTCCTCCAGGCGCTTGCGCAGGTAACGCACCCGGCGGTCGATCTCGCGCAGCAGTTTTTTGTTGTACTGGTAATCGGCGTTCTCGCTACGGTCACCCAGCGACGCTGCCCACGCCACCTTCTGGGTAATTTCCGGACGGTACACGCGCCACAGGTGGTCAAGTTCGCTCTTGAGCGCCTCATGGCCTTTGCGGGTGATGATGTTGGTGGCCAACGCTTTCTCCTGACTGTGATAAATACCGGCTGGCCCAGCACGGGCGCTGGCTCAACTGTCGCGCAACACGGCCAGCGGGCTGGCGTTCAAGGCACGGCGGGTCCCAAATACCCCCGCACCACCAATCAGCAGCGCCCCCACCAGCGGTAGCAGCAGCAACCAGGGGTGCGGGTGCCACTGCAGATTGAAGGCATAGCGGTACAGCACCAGGCTGATCAGTTCGGTGCCTACCGCCGCCAGCAAGCCGCTGGCCGCCCCCAGCAGCCCGAATTCGATGCGCCGCGCCTTGACCAGCAGCCGGCGCTCGGCGCCCAGGGCGCGCAGCAGGGCGCCTTGACGGATGCGTTCGTCCAGCGTGGCCTGCAGGCCGGAGAACAGCACGGCCATGCCCGCGGCCAGCACGAACAGCAGCACATACTCCACCGCCAGGGTGACCTGGGCGAGAATGCTACGCAGTTGCTCCAGCAACGCCTCGACCTGCAGCAAGGTCACGGCGGGGAAGGCTCGGGCCAGTTCCACTACCTGCTGGTCGTGCCCTGGGGCCAGGTAGAAGCTGGTCAGGTAGGTGGTGGGCAGGTCGGTAAGGGTGCCAGGCTGGAAAATCATGTAGAAGTTGGGCTGAAAGCTGTCCCAATGCACGTCCCGCAGGCTGGTGACTTTGGCCTGGCGCTCGCTGCCGCCGATGTTGAAGGTCAGGGTGTCGCCCAGTTTGAGTTTCAGGCTGTCGGCCAGCTTGGCCTCCACTGATACGCCCGGCAGGCCGGCTTCCGGGCTGGCGCCCCACCATTGGCCCAGGCTGAGGCTGTTGCCCGGCGGCACGTCGGCCGACCAGGTCAGGCTCAGGTCGCGTTCCGTGGCCTGCTCGCCGCGTGAGTCCCTGGTCACCAGTTGACGCACCGCTTCGCCGTTGACGGCGGTCAGGCGCCCTGGGATCACCGGGTAAAGGGGCGCCGAGCGGGCGGAGTAGCTACTCAGGCGCTGGGCGAAACTGTCCTTTTCGGCTGGCAGGATATTGAGCGCGAAATAGTTCGGGGCGTCCTTGGGCAATTGGTTCTGCCAGGTGTCCAGCAGTTCGCCGCGCAGCAGGGCGATCAGGGCCATGGACAGTAGAATCAGGCCGAACGCCAGGGACTGACCCGCCGCCGCCAGGGGGTGACGCAACAGCTGCCCCAGGCCCAGGCGCCAGGGCAGGGTGGCGCCCGCCAGCAACCGCCGCAGGCTTTGCAGTCCCAGCAGCAACACGCCGCCCAGCAGTACCGCCGCCACCAGGCCGCCGGCCAGCAGCGCGAAGGTCAGCAGCAGGTCCAGGCTCAAGCGCCACATGATCAGGCCCAGGGCCAGTACCGCCAAGCCGTACACCAACCAGGTGCTTGGGGGAACGGGCAGCAGGTCGCGGCGCAGTACCCGCAGCGGCGGCACCCGGCCCAGGGCGGCCAGCGGCGGCAAGGCGAAGCCGGCCAGGGCCACCAGCCCGGTACCGATACCGGCCAGTGCCGGCAGCACGCCGCCGCCTGGCACCAGGCTGGGCAGCAGGCCCTGGAGCAGTTTGAACAGCCCCAGCTGCGCCAGCCAGCCCAGTACTGCGCCACTGACGCAGGCCAGCACGCCAAGCACGGTCAGTTGAATGCAGAACGACAGCAGCACTTCCCCACGCGACAGGCCCAGGCAGCGCAGCAACGCGCTGGCATCGAAGCGCCGGCTGGCAAAGCGGCTGGCCGACAGGGCCACTGCCACGCCGGACAACAGCACCGCCACCAGGCTGGCCATGTTCAGGTAGCGCTCAGCCTTGCTCAGGGCGCCGCCGATCTGCTGGTTGCCGTCCCGCGCATCCTGCAGCCGCTGGTTGGGTGCCAGGCCCGCGTGCACGGTCTGGGCGTAGGCGGCCAGGGCCGTGGGCTTGCCGCTCCACAGTTCACGGAAGGTGACGCGGCTGCCGGGCTGGATCACGCCGGTGGCCGCCAGGTCAGCCTCGTTGATCATGACCCGAGGGGTCAGGCTGTAGAAGTTGCCGGCGCGGTCAGGCTCATAGGTCAGCACCCGCGCCAGGCGCAGGGTCTTGTTGCCTACATCGATGCTGTCACCGATCTTCAGGTTCAGTGCCGCCAGCAACCGCGACTCCACCCAGGCCTGCCCGGGCTCGGGGCGCCCACCGGCGGCTTCTTCGCCATAGGGCTGGGCAGCGCTCTTGAGCTGGCCGCGCAGGGGGTAATTGTCATCCACCGCCTTGATGCTCGACAGCTGGATACCGTTGTCGGTGGCCACCACGCTGGCGAACTCCACGACCCGCGCATGGTTCAGGGCTTGCTCGCGGCCCAGGCGTATTTGCTCCGGGCGCGCAGGCGTCGTGCCTTGCAGCACCAGGTCGGCACCGAGAAACTCGGTGGCGCGCAGCAGCATCGCGGCGTTCAGGCGAGCACCGAAATAGCCGATGGCAGTGCTGGCGGCCACGGCCACCAGCAGGGCGAAAAACAGCACGCGCAATTCACCGGCGCGGGCATCGCGCAGCAACTGGCGCACCGACAGCGCCATCAGGCGCGGGAGTGGCAAACCAGCCATCATGGCTCCAGGGGGCCGACCAGGCGGCCGGCATCGAGGCGGATCAGGCGCCGACAGCGGTGTGCCAGGCGTTCATCGTGGGTCACCAGCACCAGGGTGGTACCGCGTTCCTTGTTCAGTTCGAACAGCAGGTCGCTGATGCGCTCCCCGGTGTGGCTGTCGAGGTTGCCGGTAGGCTCATCGGCGAACAGCACGTCAGGTTCGGCCGCGAAGGCACGGGCAATGGCTACCCGTTGCTGCTCACCGCCGGACAGTTGGCGGGGGGCGTGGCTCAGGCGCTGGCCCAGGCCCACTCGCTCCAGCAAGCCGCGGGCAATGTCGCGAGCGTCGGCACGGCCGTCGAGCTCCAGCGGCAGCATGACGTTTTCCAGTGCGTTGAGGCTGTCCAGCAACTGGAAGGACTGGAACACGAAGCCCACGTGCTCGGCCCGCACCCGGGCGCGCTGGTCTTCATCCAGTTGGCTGAGGTCGCGCCCGGCCAGGGTCACGTTGCCGCCGCTGGGCAGGTCCAAGCCGGCCAGCAAGCCCAGCAAGGTGGATTTGCCAGAGCCCGAAGCGCCGACGATGGCCAGGCTGTCGCCCTTGTTCAGGTCCAGTGACAATTCATGAAGGATGGTGAGTTCACCTTCCGCGCTGGGAACCACTTTGCTAAGGTTCTGAGCTTTGAGGATGCTTGGGCCCATGGAGAATCCGATGCGAGTGTGGTGGTTGAGTGCTGGTCTGGCGCTGATGCTGATGGCGCAAAACGCAGCGGCGGGTACCGTGCTGGTCGTGGGCGATAGTATCAGCGCCGGTTTGGGCCTGGATACCAGCAAGGGGTGGGTGTCGTTACTGCGACAACGGCTTGAGCACGAGGGTTTCAAGGATTCGGTGGTCAATGCCTCGATCTCCGGCGACACCACCGCGAACGGCCAGGCGCGGCTGCCGGCGCTGCTTGCAGCCAACAAGCCAAGCGTGGTGATCGTGGAGCTGGGCGGCAATGACGGCTTGCAGGGGCACCCTCCGGCGCAAATGCAACAAAATCTTGCGGCGATGATCGACGCGTCCCGCGCAGCCGGTGCCAAGGTACTGTTGCTGGGGATGAAGCTGCCCCCCAACTACGGTGCGCGCTACACCAATGCCTTTGCCCAGGTCTATAGCCAGTTGGGCGAGCAGAAACAGGTGCCGCTGGTGCCGTTTTTCCTCGAAGGGGTAGGGGGTGTGCCGTCGCTGATGCAGGCTGATGGCATTCACCCGGCGGTGAATGCCCAGGGCAAGTTGCTGGAAAATGTCTGGCCGCAGCTCAAACCGCTGCTTTGACGCTTTTCTAGTGACCGCCTTTCGGCTAATGTGGCGCCCCCCGATCTGGAGCCCCCAATGCCGCGTCCTGCCTGGTCCCTGTTTGCCTACCAACTTATCGAGCCCGATGAGCAGCTCGATCTGTTCGCGTGCCAGGAAATTCGTGTGCACCTGATCGCACGCCAACTGGAACTCGGTGGCTCCGCCGACCGTACCCTGTGCGGCACCCTGTTGCCCGCGCAACCGCGCTGGTCCGGGGTGGCGCCCTCGATCTTTCGCGACAAGCGCCTGTGCCCCCTGTGCAAGGCCATCCTTCATGCGCAAAAACAGGGCACCCGGCCAGTGTGGCCCCAGCTCTAGGCATTCCTGAACAACTGCTCATCCATCAACCGCCGGGATGCCTCCCGGTCGGCGGAACGCCAGTGTACAATCGGCCGATTATCCCTCCCGTTTTGCAAAGGATCCTCGGATGTTGCCGCGCTTTTCCGTCGTCACCCGTTGCCTGGCCCTGACTGCCGCGATCGCTGCCGGCTCGGCTGGCGCCACCGAATACCCGCTGCCGCCGCCAGGCGAAGACATCGTCGGCCAGGTCCAGGTGATCAAGGCCAAGTACGAAGACACCTTTGCCGACCTGGGCGAGGCCAACGACCTGGGCTACCTGGAAATGATCGCCGCCAACCCTGGCGTCGATGCCTGGTTGCCGGGCGCCGGCACCGAGATCGTGTTGCCCACGCGTTTCATTCTGCCCCCGGGCCCGCGCGAAGGCATCGTGATCAACCTGCCCGAGTACCGCATGTACTACTTCCCCAAGGGCCAGAACGTGGTGTACACCTACCCCATCGGCATTGGCCGTGAGGGCTGGGGGTCGCCCATTTCCCAGACCAAGGTCACCGGCAAGATCCCCAACCCCACCTGGACTCCGCCGGCTTCGATCAAGGCCGAGCACGCCGCCGACGGCGACCCGTTGCCCAACGTGGTACCGGCCGGCCCGGACAACCCCCTGGGGCCGTTCAAGTTCACCCTTGGCCTGCCGGGTTACCTGATTCACGGTTCCAACAAGAAGTTCGGCATTGGCATGCGCACCAGCCACGGTTGCTTCCGCATGTACAACTTCAACGTGCTGGAACTTTCCAAAATGGTGCCGGTGGGCACGCCAGTGCGCATCATCAACGAGCCCTACAAGTTCGGCGTGAGCGGCGGCAAGGTCTACATCGAGGCGCATACCCCGCTGGATGCCAAGGGCGACCCGTCGGCCGTGGACAAGCACACCTCGGTGATCAACGCCATGCTCAACCGCCCGGACCTCAACGGCAACATGCAGATGAACTGGGACACCGTGCGTGACGTGGTGGCCGCCGAAGACGGTATGCCCGTTGAAATCGCCGCGCCTGGCGTCGCGGGTTCTTCCAGCGATGCCATCATCTCCACCGCGCCGGTGAAGACGACACCGCAGGTGCCGGTACAGCCGATGGATTGATCGGCAGCCGATCAAAAAGGGAAGCTTCGGCTTCCCTTTTTTGCACCTGGGCTTTTTTCAGGCCCGGTGTTTCCTGCGGGCATAAAAAAGCCAGCCCACCTGAGGTGGGCTGGCCTGGCAACAATCCCGAGGGGATTATTACTTGCGGCTTGCCTTGTCCAGCATGCGCAGAGCGCGCTCGTTGGCTTCGTCAGCAGTCTGTTGAGCTTTCTGGGCAGCAGCCAGAGCTTCGTCAGCCTTGCGATAAGCTTCATCAGCACGAGCTTGAGCGCGGGCCGAAGCGTCTTCGGTAGCGGTCAGGCGAGCGTCGGTTTCTTTGGAGGCGCTGCTGCAACCTGTGGCCAGAACTGCGGCCAGGGCCAGAGCAGAGAATTTCAGAACGTTGTTCATCGTGATCCCCTTGAAGGACTTTCTATTTAAAGCCATCTCTCGTGAGTGAGAAAATAGCCGGCATACATAGTACCCATTACTTGTAGTAAGTAAAATGACCTAACGCAAGAACCAAAAAAAAATCTTGGCGCCCATTCGAAGCGCTGTGCCCTTGGGGGCGGGCGGCTTCGCCACTGCTGTGCAAGTTCGCCGAAAGGCGTATGGCCACTACCCGTTGCGGGTGATCCGCGTCACTGTTCAATGTCGCGGTAATGAAACAACATGGCTTTGCCATACCCGTTTCACAAAGCCTGCTAAAGTGTTTTTACTGAACTAATAGTGACTAAAAGTGTCGGCAGTCGTCTCAAGCTTTAACATTCGGCAATGTTCAGTCGTGGCTGCCTTCAGATGTTCGGTCGCGCTATTTCAGTGCGCAACCGGGCAGGTGTCTTGAGTGTCGGTGGCAACGGCGCCTACTATTGAGTACGTGCTCATTTGAAAAGAGAACGACACGGCTCGTCTCGGTGTCGAAACAGGCACGGGGTGGCGTAGAGGTTCCTTCGCCGGAAAAACATCGGTAAGGTAAGGGTCAAATTCCAAGACCCGCGAGGAGTTGTGATGAGCGAGGCGTTGTCCATCCACCATGACCAGGCCGGTCATCAGTTCGAGACCAATGTGGACGGTCATCGTGCTTACCTGACCTACATGGACCTGGGTAAGCAGACACTGGATATCTACCGTACCTTCGTGCCCAACGCGCTACGCGGGCGCGGCATCGCCGCGGCCCTTACCGAACAGGCGCTGGCGTACGCCGAGCGCATGGGCTACACCGTGATCCCGTCGTGCTCCTATGTGGAGCGCTACATGGAACGGCACCAGCGGCGCGCAGCCAAGATCTGACCACACATGAACAGAAACGCCGGGGCATGCCCCGGCGTTTCTGTTTCTGCGGGCAGCCTTAGCCGCGGGCGCGCTTGGGCAGCACGTCCTTGAGCTTGGCGTGCATGTTGCGCAGGGTGGTTTCGGTGCTGGTCCAGTCGATGCACGCATCGGTGATCGACACACCGTACTGCAGGTCGGCCAGGTCCTTGGGAATGGCTTGGCAGCCCCAGTTCAGATGGCTCTCTACCATCAGGCCGATGATCGAGTTGTTGCCTTCCACGATCTGGTTGGCCACGTTGTCCATCACCAGGGGCTGCAGGGCCGGGTCCTTGTTGGAGTTGGCGTGGCTGCAGTCGACCATGATGTTGGCGCGGATGTTGGCCTTGGCCAGGGCTTGCTCGCACAGGGCGACGCTGACCGAGTCATAGTTGGGCTTGCCGTTGCCGCCACGCAATACCACGTGCCCGTAGGCATTGCCCTTGGTGGTGACGATGGACACGCCACCTTCCTGGTTGATGCCCAGAAAGCGGTGGGGGCTGGACACCGACTGCAGGGCGTTGATGGCCACGGTCAGGCCGCCGTCGGTGCCGTTCTTGAAGCCGACCGCCGAGGACAGGCCGGAGGCCATTTCCCGGTGGGTCTGGGATTCGGTGGTGCGCGCGCCGATGGCCGACCAGCTGATCAGGTCCTGCAGGTACTGCGGCGAGATCGGGTCCAGGGCCTCGGTGGCGGTGGGCAGGCCCATTTCCGCCAGGTCCAGCAGCAACTGGCGGCCGATGTGCAGGCCATCCTGGATCTTGAAGGAGTCGTCCAGGTACGGGTCGTTGATCAGGCCCTTCCAGCCCACGGTGGTGCGTGGCTTCTCGAAATACACGCGCATCACCAGGTACAGGGTGTCGCTGACTTCCGCAGCCAGGGCCTTCAGGCGCTCGGCGTACTCGTGGGCAGCCTTGATGTCATGGATCGAGCACGGGCCTATCACCACGAACAGGCGGTGGTCCTTGCCGTCGAGAATGTCGCGTACCACCTGGCGGCCTGCAGAGATGGTCTTCAGGGCGCTGGCGCTCAGGGGGATCTCCCGCTTGAGCTGGTCAGGGGTGATCAGGGTGTCGTTGGAGGCGACATTGAGGTCGTCGATCGGTAAATCAGCCATCGTGTTACTCGTCAGGTCACGGGTGCCGGCCGCCAGCGATCCCCGCGCGGCGGAGCACAGCTTGTTTTAGGCGCAGCGGGGAGCCGAACCTTAGCGCGATACCGGTGGCGCGACAATGGGCCGCTGTGTAAATGACGGGGATCAACCCATGACCGCAGGTTACAGGTGCGCGGTTGCGGCGGACACCGCCTCGCCCAGGCTGGCACGGGAAAACTCGGCCGCGTGCTGCTCTACCCATTGACGCGCCAGGGCGTCGATACTTTCCACATTGTCGGAAAACGGCGAATGGGTTTCACAGTATCGCTGAATCTGGCACACCTGTTCACCCATCCGCGCGCCGAACAGTGTCTGTTCATCGGTAAAGGCCACGCCAATCAGGTAGCCTTGGGCCTCTTTGCGACACCAGGCCACATAGCCAGGGTACTGGGTGCCATTGCCCAGCGTGGGCATGTTCAGCTCGATGGCGGTGCCCACCGGGTAGCGCCGATGATGCCGGCACGCGACGCCGCCCAGGCTGACGCGGTGCAGGCGGCGGGCAGACAGATACGGGCGATGGCACAGGCGCAACTCCACGGGAACATCGACAGGATGAGGCAGGAAACGACCCATGAACACAGGCTCCGAGTGCCGGTTGGTTGACGATATTTCCCGCGATGCCCTGCAGGAACTGGAACTGACTGATTTGACTATAGATCACGTGCTGCTCGACGCGCCGGGCACTTCCTTGCTGGTGTTCACCAGCGTGGGCTGCGCCAGTTGCCGGGTGGCCCGTCGCGAGCTGCCCGCCATGCCCCTGGCGGTGGACCGGCTGTGCTGGGTGGACGCCGGTGACAATGGCGGGGCGGTGCAAAGGTACGAGGTCTTTCACTTGCCCGCAATCTTTGTGGTGCGCGATGGCGAATTTCACGGCCCCTTGCAGGCGCGGCTGCTGGCGGGGGAAATCAATCATCGGCTGGTGGAGGCGTTGCGCCGGGAACCTGACGAATTGCCCTGAAAAGCTAGCAATCACAGGGGCTGTCGACCATCGCTCAGGTTATGAGCGGGGCCCCGGACTGTGAGCGGCGCTGCTAAGCTTGGGCAAGCTCTGCCGTTTTGGCAGTCGAGGAGATCATATGATCCGTTCGATGCTGTATGCCACTGATCTGGGCCTGTATGCCCCTTACGTCATGCAACACGCCCTGGCCCTGGCGCGCACGTTCAAGGCCGACCTGTATGTCATCCATGCCGTGGAGCCGATGGGGCTGTTCGCCGAGTCGGTGCTGCAGAGCTACCTGGATGAGCCCACCCTCAATGAACTGCACACCGAAGGCCTGAGTACCATGATGGCTGGCATCGAGCACAAGGTGCTCGACGGCTTTCGCGAGGAATTGGGCGAGGGCCAGCAGGACCTGGCGTTGATCACCGCCGTGCGGGTCCGCCAGGGCGATCCCGCCCAGGTCATCCTGGACCAGGCCCAGCGCCTGGCGGTAGACCTGCTGATCGTGGGCAGCCATAGCCAGGGCGCCGGTACGGACATACCCCTGGGCCGCACCGCAGCCAGGGTGTTGCAGCTCTCGCCAGTGCCCGTCTACATGGTGCCCCTTTCCCAGCAGTTGGGGCGGCGCAAGGCCTGACTGCACGACAAAGGTGCGCTCACGTACAAAATTTGATAAAAAGTTCTAGATTTCTCCCCTAGACCATTAATATAGTTATAAATCGTCGCTGTTGGCGTCTACTTGCTTTGAGGGATACATATGAAGCTTCAACAACTGCGCTACATCTGGGAAGTAGCGCACCACGACCTCAACGTCTCCGCGACAGCACAAAGCCTCTACACCTCCCAGCCTGGCATCAGCAAGCAGATCCGCCTGCTGGAAGACGAGCTGGGCGTCGAAGTCTTTGCCCGTAGCGGCAAGCACCTGACCCGCGTCACGCCGGCAGGGGAGCGCATCATCACCACCGCCGGGGAAATCCTGCGCAAGGTGGAAAGCATCAAGCAGATCGCCCAGGAGTTCTCCAACGAGAAGAAGGGTACCCTGTCGATCGCCACCACCCACACTCAGGCGCGCTACGCCCTGCCGCCGGTGATCAGCAACTTCATCAAGCAATACCCTGACGTGGCCCTGCACATGCACCAGGGCTCGCCCATGCAGATCGCCGAGATGGCTGCCGACGGCACCGTCGACTTCGCCATCGCCACCGAGGCCCTGGAGCTGTTCGGTGACCTGATCATGATGCCGTGCTACCGCTGGAACCGTTGCGTGGTCGTGCCCCAGGGCCACCCGCTGACCAAGCTGCCCAAGCTCACCCTGGAAGTGCTGGCCGAATACCCCATCGTCACCTACGTGTTCGGTTTTACCGGCCGTTCCAAGCTGGACGAGGCTTTCAGCCACCGCGGCCTGACCCCCAAGGTGGTCTTCACCGCGGCCGACGCCGACGTGATCAAGACCTATGTGCGCCTGGGCCTGGGCGTTGGCATCGTTGCCAAGATGGCGGTGGACACCAAGCTGGACAACGACCTCGTTGTGCTGGACGCCGACCATCTGTTCGAGTCGAGCATCACCAAGATCGGCTTCCGCCGTGGCACGTTCCTGCGTGGCTTCATGTGCGACTTCATCGAGAAGTTCGCCCCGCACCTGACGCGTGATGTCATGGCCAAGGCTATCCAGTGCCACAACAAGCAAGAACTGGAAGAATTGTTCGACGGCGTGGAGCTGCCCATTCACTAAACGGTCGGGGCCCTGCACCTGCTGGGTTCAGGCGCAACGCATGACGGTTGACGTTGCCTTGCAGCCACGGTTATACGTGCGGGAACTCACAAAAAAACCGGCCAATCTGGCCGGTTTTTCTGTTCAGGCTTTCTGGATCAGGTTGCCGGCATGCAGCCCGCATTCCTTCTGGGTGGCTTCCTCCCACCACCAGCGGCCTTCGCGCTCGTGCTGGTTCGGCAGCACGGGGCGGGTGCAGGGCTCGCAGCCGATGCTGATGAAACCGCGCTCGTGCAAGCTGTTGTAAGGCAGTTCGAGCATGCGGATATAGCCCCAGATTTCCTCGCTGCTCATCTGTGCCAAGGGGTTGAACTTGTACAACGTGCGCTCCGGGGTGGAGAACGCGCCGTCGACTTCCATCACCGACACCTGGCTGCGGGTCCCTGGGCTCTGGTCGCGGCGCTGGCCGGTGGCCCAGGCGCTGACGGTAGAGAGTTTGCGACGCAGGGGTTCGATCTTGCGGATGCCGCAACATTCGCCATGACCGTCCTTGTAGAAACTGAACAGGCCCTTTTCCTTGACGAACGGCTCCAGCCTGGTGTGGTCGGGCGACACCAGTTCGATGGCGATCTTGTAGTGGTCGCGCACCTGGTCGATGAACCGGTAGGTTTCCGGGTGCAGGCGGCCGGTGTCGAGGCTGAACACCTTGACGTTCTTGTTCAGCTTCCAGGCCATGTCCACCAGCACCACGTCTTCGGCACCGCTGAAGGAGATCCACAGGTCGTCACCGAAGTGCTCGAAGGCAAGCTTCAGGATGTCCTGGGCGGACTTGTTGGCATAAGTCGCGGCGAGTTCGGCGACGTCGAGGTTCAGGCTCATCAGGCGGCTTCCTAGTTCATTCGGCGCTTGGGCGCTCATTTGTGGCCGATGGTAACAAAATGGGCAGCGGCAAGCTTCAAGCTTTGAGCTGCCGGAAGACTGCCTCCGCGTTTCAGCTTGCCGCTTTCGGCTTACAGCGTCTTCAGGGTATCCATCAACACCTGAACCTTGAACACCGATTCGGCATATTCATCTTCCCAGCGCGAATCGGCGACGATCGCGCCGCCACCCCAGCAACTCACTTGTCCATCCTTGACCAGCAGGCTGCGGATGGCGATGGAGCTGTCCATGTGCCCGCGCACGTCCAGGTACAGCAGCGAACCGCAATACAAGGCGCGGCGGGTCGGCTCCAGTTCGTCGATGATCTGCATCGAGCGGATCTTCGGTGCGCCGGTGATGGAGCCGCCGGGGAAGCTGCCGGCAATCAGGTCCAGGCAGTCCTTGCCCTCGGCCAGTTCGCCGACCACGGCGCTGACCATATGGTGGACGTTGGGGTAGCTTTCCAGAGCGAACAGCTCGGGCACGCGCACCGAGCCGATGCGGCAGGTGCGTCCCAGGTCGTTGCGCAGCAGGTCGACGATCATCAGGTTTTCAGCGCGGTCCTTGAGGCTGGCCAACAGTTCGCGGCCGTTGGCGGCATCACGTTCGGGGTCGCTGTCGCGCAGGCGGGTGCCCTTGATGGGGCGGGTTTCCACGTGCCCGTCATGCACCTGAATGAAGCGTTCCGGCGACAGGCTGAGAATGGCGCTGCCGTCTTCCAGCGTCAGGTAGCCGGAGAACGGCGTCGGGCAGGCCAGGCGCAAGGCCTGGTAGGCGGCCCAGGGGTCGCCGTGGCAAGGTGCGCGGAAACGCTGGGTCTGGTTGACCTGGTAGCAGTCGCCCGCGCTGATGTAGGCCTGGATGCGTTCGAACGCCTGGCGGTATTGCTCGGGGGTCAGGTCCGGGGCCATGGGGGCGTCGAGTCTGAATGCGCCGGGGGTGTCAGTGCCCGGTTGGCTGAACCGGTCGATCAGGCGTTGCTGTTCGTCGGCTGTCACGCTGGGGTGCAGGACCAACTGACTGGTCTTGCACTGGTGGTCGCTGATCAGCGCCCAGGCATACAGGCCCAGGTGCGCGTCGGGCAGATGCAGGTCGTCCGTGGCAGTACTGGGCAAGTGCTCCAGGCGGCGGCCGAAGTCGTAGCTCAGGTAGCCGAGCAGGCCGCCGGCGAAGGGCAGTTCCAGGCCGTCGGGCAGCTGCGCTTCGCCCAGGGTAGCCAGGGCGGCGCGCAAGCGTTGCAGGAAGGCTTCGCCGGTCTCTTCGGGTTCGGCGCGCAACACCGCCTGGGGCCAGGCGCTGAGAATATCGAAACGCCCGCGCTCGGCGGCAGGTTTGGCGCTGTCGAGCAGAATCGCCCCCGGGGCGTGGCGAAGGGTGGCGAACCAGGCGGCGGGGTCGGGGTGGTAGGGCAGGGGGTGTACAAAACAGATGGACATGTGGCTGATACGACACCAAGCAGGCGAGGGGGGCGATTGTAGTCCTGTCGTCACAAACTGGGTAGCGGCGGCTACCTGTGGGACCGCGCTTCGCCCGGTCTCACAGAGGGCCAGACAGTTTTATGCCGTGGGCACATGCCCGAACAATCCTTGGGTAAAGCGCACCCGCTCTTCGGGGGTTTCCACCCGACCTTCGCGGGCCAGTTCCGCCAGCCGTGCTTCCACGGCCTGGGTACGGTGGGTCAGGCCGCAGTCGTTGGCGATCTGGATGTTCAGCCCCGGGCGGGCGTTGAGTTCCAGGATCAGTGGGCCCTTTTCCTGGTCCAGCACCATGTCCACCCCGATGTAGCCCAGGCCGCACAGTTCGAAGCAACCGGCGGCCAGCTTCATGAAGCCGTCCCAGTTGGGCAGTTGTACGCCGTCCACCGCGTTGGTGGTGTCGGGGTGCTTGCTGATGATGGTGTTCAGCCAGGTGCCGCGCAGGGTCACACCGGTGGCCAGGTCCACGCCCACGCCAATGGCCCCCTGGTGCAGGTTGGCCTTGCCGTTGGACTGGCGAGTGGGCAGGCGCAGCATGGCCATCACCGGGTAGCCCATCAATACGATGATGCGGATATCCGGCACGCCTTCATAGCTGATGCTGCGAAAGATCTGGTCCGGGGTGACGCGGTACTCGATCAGGGCGCGGTCACGGTGGCCACCCAGGGAATACAGGCCGGTGAGGATGCTGGAAATCTGATGCTCGATCTCGTCGTGGCTGATCAGGCGCCCCGACACCGTGCGGTAGCGGTCCTCGAAACGGTCGGCCACCACCAGGATGCCGTCACCGCCTGCGCCCTGGGCCGGCTTGATGACGAAGTCGCTGCGCCCGCCGATGATGCCTTTGAGCCCGGCGATTTCTTTCTCGGTGGAAATCACCCCGTACATTTCCGGCACATGGATGCCCGCGGCGATGGCCCGCTCCTTGGTGATGATCTTGTCATCGACGATGGGGTACAGGCTGCGCTTGTTGTACTTGAGCACATAGTCGGCGTTGCGCCGGTTGATGCCCATGATGCCCCGCGCCTGCAGGGCCTTCCAGGTCTTGATCAGGCCGAACATTCAGCTGTCCGCCTTGAGGAATGCACGAAAGCGCAGCAATTCGGTCAGGCGGTAGCCACGGTAGCGCCCCATGGCCAGCATGAAACCGACCATGATCAGCAGGATGGCCGGGAAGGTGAACACGAAGTACACCAGGTCCGGCACGGTCATCAGCAGGTGCGCCAGGGACGCGGCGAACAGGGTGCCGATGGCGACCTTCATGGCATGGCTGGCGCCGCGCTCTTCCCAGGTGATGGACAGGCGCTCGATGGTCATGGTCAGGATCACCATGGGGAACAGCGCCACCGACAGGCCGCGTTCAAGCCCCAGTTTGTGGCTGAACAGGCTGATGGCGGCGATCAGCACCACCACGAACGTCAGTACCACCGACAGGCGGGGCAGCATCTGCAGTTTCAGGTGCTCTAGGTAGGAGCGCAGGGTCAGGCCCAGCGCCGTGATCACCGTGAACAGGGCGATGCCAAAGCCCAGCTGGGTTTCGCGGAAGGCCAGGGCGATCAGTACCGGGGTAAAGGTGCCCAGGGTCTGCAGGCCGATCAGGTTGCGCAGGATCAGGATGACCAGCACGCCGATGGGGATCATCACCATGATCATGAAGGTCTGCTGGGTCTGCAGCGGCAGGCTGTACAGCGAATATTCGAGGAAGTCGGCGTCGGTGTTCTCGTCCGTCAGCTTGGCCAGGCGAATGGCGTTCATCTCGCTGTTGTTCAGGGTGAACGTCACCAGGGCCTTTTTGCCACCCTCCACGCTGATCAGGTTTTCATCGCCGGTCCACCATAGCAGGCGGTCGCTGGGCAGCCCCTGCTCGCCCGTGTCGGGGTTGAAGTACAGCCACTGGCTGCCGTTGAAGCTGCGCAGCCACAGCTCCGGCGCCTGGGGCTGGTCCGCCACCAGGCGAATGGTGTGCACCTTTTCCAGGGGCACATGGGCGATAGACAGCAGCAGGTCGACGATGGCAGCCTTGTGCGGTGTGGAAGGGTCACCGGCCAGCAGCAGCTTGACGTTGTCGTCGCTGAGGTTGTTGACCCGCTTGATGGTTTCGCTGACGAAGGTCTCGACGTCGGCCGAATGCTGGCGAATGGGTGCCAGCAGCGCCTCGGCGGCAATCTTTTCCGGGCCTTCGATGGCCATGCTGTCACGGAAGGTCGGCCCCTTGACCTTGGGTTTTTCGCTGCTGTAGCGCTTGGTCAGCACCAGGCGGTAGTACAGGGTCTGGTTGCCGCTGGCCCGGCGCGCCGACCAGGTGACCTTGCGGTTGCCGTCCACGCGGTTGACGTTCACCCCGTAGTTGTTGGAAATGAAGCTTTCGTTGAGGCTGACGAAGTCGCGGGTCAGCGGCGGCACGAACATCTGGATCTTGACCGGGTCCTTGGTGCTGGCGACGAACTCGACCTTGGCGTCGATGTTCCACAGGTCGTCGGTCTCGTCTTCGGTCATGGGAATGCCGAGCACGAAAATCTGATAGGCCGTGATCGCCAGGCCCAGGGTGACCAGGACGGCGATGAGGACTTTCAGGTGGAGGGTAAGCGAGCGCATTCGGGTTACTCTGCGGTATGAGCGTCGTTGCTGCAGGCAGGCTTGCCGGCTGCGTATTTTAGACTGGGGTCGACCAGGGCGTTGAAATGCCGGAGCGCATCGCTGCCGATCAGCAGCGGGTACTGAAAGGCGCTGCGGTCGGTAAGGTTGACTTCGATGGCGCGCAGCTCGGTGCCCATGCACACGTCCAGGTTGATCACCGGGCGAGCGGTGTAATGCTCGCCCTGCTCGGGGTCATAGTCGCCGGCCCGGCGCTTGATGTGGCTGACGCGGGCCAGCGGGCGTTCGATGGGGTGGCTGTGGGCCGAATCGATGGCCAGGTAGAAGCGCACCCAGTGCTCGCCATTGCGCTTGAAGCGCTTGATGTCGCGGGCGCTGAGTGAAGCGGTCTTGGCGCCGGTGTCGAGCTTGGCCGCCACTTGCAGGTCGATGTCGTCAAGACGGGCGTATTCGTTGAGGCCGTAGGTGGTCTTTTCCGCGGCCGTGGCCAGGCCCGGCACGAAAAACAGGCAGAAAAGGCTATGCAGTGGCTTGATGGTCATGGTTCCCGGTGGTTGGCCCCACATGGCGGGCCGCGCATTCTAGCATGATGGTTTTATGACGCCACCGCAGGGGGGCGGGGCGCAATGTTGACCGGTGCCAAGGCGGAAGGTTGCGTGGGGTGGGGTTTTTACTAGGCTGTGGTGAGCCGCCGACGCGTTTTCGTGGCAGCTCAACCTGTAGCCGCGGCTGTGAGGCCACGTCCCAGGCACTGCGCGCGCTCAGGAAAGCGCAGGCCCCGATACGATCAGGTTGATCGCCCAGGAGTACACCCATGAGTCTCAACGCCGACAGCAACAATCGCCCCGATTACGAGCCTTTGTTGCAGGACATTGCCGACTACGTGCTGGGGTATGCCGTCGACTCTGCCGAAGCCCTGGTCACGGCCCGCTACTGCCTGATGGACACCCTGGGCTGCGGCCTGCTGGCCCTGCGGTTTCCCGAATGCACCAAGCACCTGGGGCCGCTGGTGGAGGGCACGGTGGTGCCAAACGGCGCGCGGGTGCCGGGCACGGCCTGGCGCCTGGACCCGGCCAAGGCGGCCTGGGACATCGGCTGCATCGTGCGTTGGCTGGATTACAACGACACCTGGCTGGCGGCGGAGTGGGGCCACCCTTCGGACAACCTGGGGGCCATCCTGGCGGTGGCCGACCACCTGTCACAGCGCCGGGTGGCCGAAGGCGAGCCCCCGCTGCCCATGCGCCGGGTGCTGGAAGCCATGATCATGGCGCACGAGATCCAGGGTGTGCTGGCGCTGGAGAATGCCTTCAACCGCGTGGGCCTCGATCATGTGCTGCTGGTCAAGGTCGCCAGCACCGCGGTCAGCGCCTGGCTGATGGGGGCCAGCCGCGACCAGTTGCTATCGGCCCTGTCCCACGCCTTCGTGGATGGCCAGGCCCTGCGCACTTACCGCCACGCGCCCAATGCCGGCTCGCGCAAGTCCTGGGCGGCAGGCGATGCCAGCAGCCGTGGGGTGCGCCTGGCAGACATCGCCCTGCGCGGTGAAATGGGCATCCCCGGGGTGCTGGGAGCGCCGCAGTGGGGCTTCAACGACGTACTGTTCAGCCACACCAACAAGGACTTGGCGCTCAAGCCCGAAGGCGACCGGCACCTGCGCCTGGCGCGGCCCCTGGGCAGCTACGTGATGGAAAACGTGCTGTTCAAGATCAGTTTTCCTGCCGAGTTCCATGCGCAGACCGCGTGCGAGGCCGCGGTGGCCCTGCACCCGCAGGTGCGAGGCCGGCTGAGCGAGATCGACCGCATTGTCATTACCACCCATGAATCGGCGATCCGCATCATTTCCAAGGTCGGGCCGCTGGCCAACGCGGCCGACCGCGACCATTGCCTGCAATACATGGTCGCCGTGCCCCTGGCGTTCGGTACCTTGGTGGCCGAGCAGTACGAAGACGCCTTTCATGCCGCCCACCCGATCATCGACCAGTTGCGCGACAAGATGCAGATCGTCGAAAACCCGGTGTACAGCCGTGAATACCTGGAGCCGGACAAGCGGTCGATCGCCAATGCCGTGCAGGTGTTCTACCGCGATGGCAGCAGTACCGAGAAGGTCGAGGTGCATTTCCCCATCGGCCATCGGCGTCGGCGGGCGGAGGGCATGCCGCTGTTGCTGGACAAGTTCCGCACCCACCTGGCGACCCGTTTCGTGGGGCAGCGCTGCCTGAAGATTCTAGAAGCGTGCCGGGACCAGGACAAACTGGAGGAAATGGCGGTGCAGCGGTTTATCGACCTGTTTGTGCCTTAGCCCGCGTGGGGCTGGGTTGCGCTATTTGAAGCGGCGCTCGACGCCTTTTTCAACCAGGATCTTGGCCGATATTTCTTCCACGGAAAAGTGCGTGGAATTGATGTTGGGGATGTTTTCGCGGCGGAACAGGTTCTCCACTTCGCGCACCTCGAATTCGCACTGGGCGAAGCTGGAATAGCGGCTGTTGGGTTTGCGCTCATGGCGGATGGCGGTCAGCCGGTCGGGGTCGATGGTCAGGCCGAACAGTTTTTGCCGGTGGGCCTTGAGGGCCGCGGGCAGCTCCAGGCGCTCCATGTCGTCCTCGGTCAGCGGGTAATTGGCCGCGCGGATGCCGAACTGCATGGCCATGTACAGGCAGGTGGGCGTCTTGCCGCAACGGGAAACACCGACCAGAATCAGATCGGCCTTGTCGTAATAGTGGGTACGGGCGCCGTCATCATTGTCCAGGGCGAAATTCACCGCCTCGATACGCTCCATGTAGTTGGAGTTGTGCCCGATGGAGTGGGACTTGCCCACCGAATACGACGAGTGGGCACTCAGTTCCTGCTCAAGCGGAGCCAGGAAGGTGGAAAAGATATCGATCATGAAACCATTGGAAGTGGCCAGGATTTCACGAATGTCCTGGTTCACAATAGTGTCGAAAATGATCGGACGTACGCCATCTCGCTCGGCTGAATCGTTTATTTGCCGAACCATGTTGCGCGCTTTGTCTACGCTGTCGATGTAGGGGCGCGTGAACTTGTTGAACGTAATGTTTTCAAATTGTGCCAGGAGGCTCTGGCCCAGTGTCTCGGCGGTGATACCGGTGCCGTCGGAAATAAAGAAAGCAGATCGTTTCATTTGCGCCCTGGGCCTTAAGCTGGTGACGATTCTTGGATATGATAGGCCCGATTTGCCGGCCCTGAGTGTCTGGCATTCTCACTTATTTTCCAGGTCCAGGCCATGGTCGCTCACGCGCCTTCAAAGGCAGCCGCAGCACCCTGAGCTATTCCAACAACGTCAGTGGAGAGATCACCTTGGTAGAGTACGTAGTTTCCCTCGATAAGCTCGGCAAACACGATGTTGAGCATGTAGGGGGCAAGAACGCATCCCTTGGCGAGATGATCAGCAACCTTGCCGGTGCCGGTGTATCGGTACCCGGTGGCTTCGCCACTACGGCTCAGGCTTACCGCGATTTTCTCGAGCAAAGTGGTCTTAACGACCAGATCCACAAGGCGCTCGACGCCCTGGACGTGGATGACGTCAATGCCCTGGCCAGGACCGGCGCGCAGATCCGCCAATGGATCATGGACGCCGAGTTTCCCGAGCAACTGAACGCCGAAATCCGCACCCACTTCGCCGAACTGTCCAAGGGCAACCCGGACATCGCCGTGGCCGTGCGTTCCTCGGCTACCGCCGAAGACCTGCCGGACGCCTCGTTCGCCGGCCAGCAGGAAACCTTCCTGAACATTCGCGGCGTGGATAACGTCATCCGTGCGGCCAAGGAAGTGTTCGCCTCGCTGTTCAACGACCGCGCCATTTCCTACCGCGTGCACCAGGGCTTCGACCACAAGCTGGTGGCCCTGTCGGCTGGTGTGCAGCGCATGGTGCGTTCGGAAACCGGTACGGCTGGCGTGATGTTCACCCTGGACACCGAGTCGGGCTTCCGTGACGTGGTGTTCATCACCGGCGCCTATGGCCTGGGTGAAACCGTGGTACAGGGCGCCGTCAACCCCGACGAGTTCTACGTGCACAAGCACACCCTGGAGTCCGGTCGCCCGGCCATCCTGCGCCGCAACCTGGGCAGCAAGGCCATCAAGATGATCTACGGCGCCGAGGCCAAGGCCGGCAAGTCGGTGCAGACCGTCGATGTGGACAAGGCCGACCGCGCGCGCTTCTGCCTCACCGACGCCGAAGTCAGTGAACTGGCCAAGCAGGCGATGATCATCGAGAAGCACTACCAGTGCCCGATGGACATCGAATGGGCCAAGGACGGCGATGACGGCAAGCTGTACATCGTGCAGGCCCGCCCGGAAACCGTGAAAAGCCGTTCCCAGGCCAACGTCATGGAGCGCTACCTGCTCAAGGAGAAGGGCACCGTACTGGTTGAAGGCCGCGCTATCGGCCAGCGCATCGGCGCCGGCAAGGTCCGCATCATCAAGGACGTGTCCGAGATGGACAAGGTGCAGCCTGGCGACGTGCTGGTCTCCGACATGACCGACCCGGACTGGGAGCCGGTGATGAAGCGCGCCAGCGCCATCGTCACCAACCGCGGCGGGCGTACCTGCCACGCGGCCATCATTGCGCGCGAGCTGGGCATCCCGGCCGTGGTCGGTTGTGGCAACGCCACCCAACTGCTGGTCGATGGCCAGGGCGTGACCGTTTCATGCGCCGAAGGGGACACCGGGTACATCTTCGAGGGCGAACTGGGCTTCGACATCAAGAAGAACTCGGTGGACGCCATGCCCGACCTGCCGTTCAAGATCATGATGAACGTTGGCAACCCGGACCGTGCCTTTGACTTCGCTCAGTTGCCCAACGCCGGTGTCGGCCTGGCGCGCCTGGAGTTCATCATCAACCGCATGATCGGCGTGCACCCCAAGGCACTGCTGAACTACGACGGCCTGCCCGCCGACATCAAGGACAGCGTCGACAAGCGCATCGCGGGCTACAGCGCGCCGGTGGACTTCTACGTCGACAAGCTGGTGGAAGGCATCAGTACCCTGGCCGCGGCGTTCTGGCCGAAAAAGGTCATCGTGCGCCTGTCGGACTTCAAGTCCAACGAGTACGCCAACCTGATCGGTGGCAAGCTCTACGAGCCGGAAGAAGAGAACCCGATGCTGGGCTTCCGCGGTGCCTCGCGCTACATCAGCGAGTCGTTTCGCGAGTGCTTCGAGCTTGAATGCCGTGCGCTCAAGCGCGTGCGCAACGAGATGGGCCTGACCAACGTCGAGATCATGGTGCCGTTCGTGCGCACCCTGGGCGAGGCGAGCCAAGTGGTTGACCTGCTGGCCGAGAACGGCCTGGGCCGTGGCGTCAACGGCCTGCGTGTGATCATGATGTGCGAGCTGCCGTCCAACGCGCTGATGGCCGATGAATTCCTGGAATTCTTCGATGGCTTCTCCATCGGTTCCAACGACATGACCCAGCTGACCCTGGGCCTGGACCGCGACTCGGGCATCATCGCGCACCTGTTCGATGAGCGTAACCCGGCGGTCAAGAAGCTGTTGGCCAGTGCCATCGCCGCGTGCAACAAGGCCGGCAAGTACATCGGCATCTGTGGCCAGGGCCCTTCCGACCACCCTGACCTGGCCAAATGGCTGATGGAGCAGGGCATCGAAAGCGTGTCGCTGAACCCGGACTCGGTCCTGGAGACGTGGTTCTTCCTGGCCGAAGGCCAAGGCGCCGCGTAAGCTTCCAGCCCCTGCCTGGCAGGGGCTGTTTTTCTGTGGGAGCTGGCTTGCCAGCGAGCTTTTTACTGAACGAAAGCTCGCTGGCAAGCCAGCTCCCACGGCATTTCTGTATCCTGCACCCCGATGTGTTTCTGTTAACCCTTTCTGTAAAAGCACCCTATGCAAAGCAGCAGCAATCTCTTCCCGGTCGCCTTGCTCAGCGCCGAGCGGCGTGGTGACCTGAGCGAAGACGTTTACCGCATCAAGGCCGCCAACAGCCCTGATGCCAGCGTGGAACTGGCAGTGACCCGCCTGGGCATGGCCGATCAGGCACAGCCCGGTGGCGTGCCGGTCATCCTGCTCCATGGCAGTTTTTCCAACCGCAGGTTCTGGGTCTCGCCCCGGGGCATCGGCCTGGGCGCCTGGCTGGCGCGGGCCGGGTTCGATGTGTGGATCCCGGAAATGCGCGGCCACGGCCTGTCGCCGCGCAACCTGGCTTACCGCAAGAACCGTGTCGCTGACTATGCACGCTTCGACCTGCCGGCCATCGGTGCCTTCGTTCAGGAACAGAGTGGCCAGGCGCCCCATTGGGTTGGCCATTCCCTGGGTGGCATCAGCCTGGCGGCTGGCCTGGGTGGTGGTTACCTGGCCCAGGACAACGTGGCTTCGGCCGCGCTGTTCGGCTGCCAGGTCAGCCGCACCTACTGGCCGCTGAAAATGCCGCCAGTGGAGTGGAGCGCGCGGTTGTTGCTCAAGCGCTTCGCGCATATTTCCGGTTCGCGGCTCAAGCGCGGCCCCGAGGACGAGCCGATCGGCCTTGCCCTGGAGGCCATGCGCTGGCATGGCCTGTTCGGCCGCTTCGGCGAGGGCAAGCAGGACTGGTGGGCGGGGCTGGCCGAGGTGCAGGTACCCCTGCTGGCCGTGGCGGCCAGCGGTGACCACCAGGACCCGCCATGGGCCTGCCGCAAGCTGTTCGACGCCTTTGGCGGCGAGCACCGTCAATTCGTGCAGTTGGGGCGCGACCACGGCTTCGCCGACAACTTCGGCCATGTCGAGATGCTGGTCAGCAAGCCGGCCCAGGCCGAGGTCTGGCCGTTGGTGGGGCGTTGGTTGAACGACCCGTTGGCACCGCTGCTGCCACAGGCATCGGCGCTCCCCCTGGGCGCGTGACTTCACGGTCAGCGGTGGGAAGGCTAAGCTGTGACGATTGCGCCGGCCGCTGCTGGTCGGCGCAGGGTAAATGCGCGGCGTATCGGCTCGTCAATCAATGACCGGTCGCCACTTCGATCGTCGTTGTCCTCAGCTGACAGGAGTTACCCCATGCATTACCTCACCCCCGATTTGTGCGACGCCTACCCCGAGCTGGTCAAGGTGCTGGAGCCCATGTTCAGCAACTTCGGTGGCCGCGATTCCTTCGGTGGCCAGATCGTCACCATCAAATGCTTCGAAGACAATTCGCTGGTCAAGGAGCAGGTCGACAAGGACGGCAAGGGCAAGGTGCTGGTGGTCGATGGTGGTGGCTCGCTGCGCTGCGCGCTGCTGGGTGACATGCTGGCCGAAAAGGCCGCCAAAAGCGGCTGGGAAGGCATTGTCATCTATGGCTGCATTCGCGACGTGGACGTCATCGCCCAGGTTGACCTGGGGGTGCAGGCGCTGGCCAGCCACCCGCTGCGCACCGAGAAGCACGGGATCGGTGACCTGAACGTGCCGGTGACCTTCGCCGGTGTCACGTTCAAGCCGGGAGAATTCATTTACGCCGACAACAATGGGGTTATCGTGTCGCCCAGCGCATTGAAGATGCCAGAGTGATTCTTTTTGCAATTGGTTGATGGGGTTTGGATGTACGAGGAAGAAAACGCGCAGCGGGGGCTGGTACATGCCCTGGTGCTGGATGGTAAAGGTGGCGCGCGTTTGCTTGCCCGTGACGAGATCGACGACCTGGTGCTGGAGCCACAGCAGAGCCTGTGGCTGCACTGGGATCGCGGCCACCCGCTGACACAGGCCTGGTTGCGCGAAGACAGCGGCCTGAACGAGTTCAGTTGCGACCTGTTGCTGGAGGAGAATACCCGCCCGCGCCTGTTGCCGCTGCCCGATGACCAATTGCTGCTGTTCCTGCGTGGCGTCAACCTCAACCCCGGCGCCGAGCCCGAAGACATGGTCTCGGTGCGCATCTTCGCCGAAGCCCAGCGGGTCATTTCCCTGCGCCTGCGCCCGTTGCGCGCCACCGACGAGTTGATGGTGCTGCTGCAGCAGGGCAGGGGGCCGCGCACCGCGTCGGAACTGATCCTCTACCTGGCCCAGTACCTTACCGAAAAGGTCCAGACGCTGGTCAGCGACCTGGGCGAAATCATCGACAACGAAGAAGACAAGATCGATGCCGACGAACGGTATGCGCCCGAACACGGCAGCATTCTGCAGATTCGCCGTCGAGCCGCTGGCCTGCGCCGTTTCCTGGCGCCGCAGCGGGAGATATTCGCGCAGCTGTCGCGCAACAAGTTGCCCTGGTTCGTGGACGACGATGCCGACTACTGGAACGAACTCAACAACAGCCTGACCCGTTACCTGGAAGAGCTGGAACTGACCCGCGAGCGCGTGGGGCTGGTGCTGGAGGCCGAGGACCGGCGCCTGAACGAGCGCATGAACCGCACCATGTACCGGTTCGGCATCATTACCGGGGTGTTCCTGCCCATGAGCTTTCTCACCGGGTTGCTGGGCATCAACGTCGGCGGTATTCCGTTGTCCACCAACCCCTATGGCTTCATCGTGGCCTGCGGGCTGATGGTGGTGGTGGCGCTGGGGCAGTGGTGGCTATTCCGTCGATTGCGCTGGGTTTAGCTGCCGTTCAGGACACATATGGTTGCATAACCCTCAGTGCCTTATGTGACCCGTCCCGGGAAGCTCTCGTCTTTGAAGGATAATTCGTGAGGTGCCGAATGCACGATCCGTTTGAAGAATCATTGCGTGACATGCTCAAGGCGTCCTCCTCCGTGGAGCGGGACGACGATGCATGCCTGGGTCGGGTGCTCAAGACCGCCAACCGGCAGGTGGGCGCGGGGGATCTGTTCAGCTTGATGGGCCGCTGGTTGCAGGCCTTCATGATCGCCGTGGACAACGGATCTGGCCATGTGGCACCGGTCTCGCGACGCAAACCTCGTACTGCTGATAAGGCTGATTGACTATGCAACTTGATCTCTGGACTCAGAGCCTGGTGACGGCCATGACCGCACTCTGGACTAAGGTCGCGAATTTCATTCCCAACCTGTTCGGTGCGTTGGTGGTGCTGCTGCTGGGCTTCGTGGTCGCCAAGCTGCTCGACACCCTGCTGTCCAAATTGCTGGCCAAGCTGGGCCTGGACCGCCTGATGGCGGGTACCGGCCTGACCAAGCTGATGAGCCGCGGCGGCATTCAGGTACCGATCTCGACCCTGGTGGGCAAGATCGTCTACTGGTTCGTGTTGCTGATTTTTCTGGTGTCCGCTGCCGAATCCCTTGGCTTGCAGCGAGTTTCAGCTACGCTCGACATGCTGGCGCTCTATTTGCCCAAGGTTTTTGGTGCCGCGCTGGTGCTGCTCGTGGGTGTGCTGCTGGCGCAGGTGGTCAACGGCCTGGTGCGGGGCGCCGCCGAAGGGGTGGGCCTGGACTATTCGGCCGGCCTCGGGCGAGTGGCGCAGTGGATGGTCATTATCATCAGTATCTCGGTGGCCATCAGCCAGCTCGAGGTCAAGACCGACCTGCTGAACCATGTGATTGTCATTGTTCTGATTACCGTTGGTCTGGCCGTGGCATTGGCCATGGGCCTGGGAAGTCGGGAAATCGCCGGGCAGATCCTGGCAGGAATTTACGTGCGGGAATTGTATCAAGTGGGGCAACAAGTGCGGGTTGGAGAGGTTGAAGGCCAGATCGAAGAGATCGGCACGGTCAAGACGACGCTGCTGACCGACGATGGGGAACTGGTTTCCCTGTCCAATCGGATCCTTCTGGAACAGCGGGTAAGTAGCCGCTGAGCCGGCGATTTCTGCTACTGTATGCCGCCGCAAAATGGCCCGGGTGTCGGGCCATGGTGGATATCGACCTGACTGCCGGCCCGACCTGTTTTGAATAAAGTTCATTCGTTGCCCCTGCGTTACGACCCCCGCACGCTCACAGACGAGGAGCTGGTGGCGCGTTCGCATGTGGAACTTTTCCACGTCACGCGCGCCTATGAGGAGCTGATGCGGCGCTATCAGCGCACCCTCTTCAACGTCTGTGCACGTTATTTAGGGAACGATCGTGACGCTGACGATGTCTGTCAGGAGGTGATGCTGAAGGTCCTCTACGGCCTGAAAAACTTCGAGGGAAAATCGAAGTTCAAGACCTGGCTCTACAGCATCACGTACAACGAATGTATCACGCAGTACCGAAAGGAACGGCGCAAGCGCCGCCTCATGGATGCCCTGAGCCTTGATCCGCTCGAGGAGGCTTCCGAAGAGAAGGCGCCGAAACCGGAGGAGCGTGGTGGATTGGATCGTTGGCTGATACATGTCAACCCGATCGACCGAGAAATACTTGTGCTTCGATTCGTCGCAGAGCTTGAATTTCAAGAGATTGCGGACATCATGCACATGGGCTTGAGCGCGACGAAAATGCGATACAAACGCGCGCTCGACAAGCTACGTGAGAAATTTGCAGGCATTGCCGAAACTTAGTTCGGTGCAAATATCTCTAAACGTGGGGCGAGTTCTGCTAGACTTGCCGCCGAGTTGTCCCCGTGTAACGGGGTACTGCTTAACAATCACCAGATGGGGATTTAACGGATGAAACTGAAAAACACCTTAGGCATTGCCATTGGTTCTCTTGTTGCCGCAACTTCTTTCGGCGCTTTGGCACAAGGCCAAGGCGCGGTCGAAGGTGAAGCCTTCTACCAGAAGAACTACAACGACAGCGTCAAGCACGTGGAAGACGGCCGCACCGCCGGCGGTTCCCTGGGCTACTTCCTGACCGACGACGTTGAAGTCATCCTGGGCTACGGCAAGACCAACTACACTCGTTCGAACGATGGTACTGGCAGCCAGAAAATCCACGGTGACACTGGCTCCCTGACCGCCATGTACCACTTCGGTACTGTCGGCGATGCCATTCGTCCATACGTTTCCGGTGGCTTCGCGCACCAGAGCCTGAGCAACGTGCAAGCTGACGGCCACAGCGGTCGCGACAGCTCCACCTTCGCTACCATCGGCGCTGGCGCCAAGTGGTACATCACCGACAACCTGTACGCTCGTGCCGGTATCGATGCTGACTACAAGCTGGACAACGGCAAGTGGGACTACGCGCCTACCGTTGGCCTGGGTGTGAACTTCGGTGGTAACGGTGGCAAGGCTCCGGCTCCTGCTCCAGAACCAGCTCCGGCTCCAGTGGCTGAAGAACCGGCTCCAGCTCCAGTAGCTGAAACCGTTCGCGTTCAGCTGGACGTGAAGTTCGACTTCAACAAGTCGGTCGTCAAGCCAAACAGCTATGCTGACATCAAGAACCTGGCTGACTTCATGAAGCAGTACCCACAGACCACTACTCGTGTTGAAGGCCACACCGACAACGTCGGTCCAGACGCCTACAACCAGAAGCTGTCTGAGCGTCGCGCTGCTGCTGTGAAAAACGTTCTGGTCAACCAGTACGGCATCCAGGGCAACCGTGTTGACTCCATCGGTTACGGCGAAAGCCGTCCAGTGGCTGACAACAAAACTGAAGCTGGCCGCGCCGTTAACCGTCGCGTAGAAGCTGAAGTAGAAGCTCAATCCAAGTAATTGGGTAGCGCTTGAAAAAAACCCGGCCTCGGCCGGGTTTTTTTTCGCCCGAACGTCGAGGGGGGCGTGCCTTGCCGTTCGGCGCCGGTAGCTTGCGGCTACCCAAAGGGCCTATAATCACGCCCCCCACGTTCTTCCAACGAGTCATGCCCGCCCATGTATAACCTGGCCCGCCAGCTGTTGTTCAAACTCTCTCCGGAAACCTCTCACGACCTGTCCCTGGACCTGATCGGCGCAGGTGGCCGCCTGGGGCTCAACGGTTTGCTGACCAAGGCGCCGGCGCGCTTGCCGGTGCAGGTGATGGGGCTGTCGTTCGACAACCCGGTGGGCCTGGCCGCGGGCCTGGACAAGAACGGCGCGGCCATCGATGGTTTTGCCCAGCTGGGTTTCGGTTTCGTCGAGATCGGCACCGTCACTCCGCGCCCGCAGCCCGGCAACCCCAAGCCGCGGATCTTCCGCCTGCCCGAAGCCACGGCCATCATCAACCGCATGGGCTTCAACAACCTGGGCGTCGACAACCTGCTCAACCGCGTGCGTGCCTCCCAGTACAAGGGCGTGCTGGGCATCAACATCGGCAAGAATTTCGACACCCCGGTCGAACGCGCCGTGGACGACTACCTGATCTGCCTGGACAAGGTCTACGCCCACGCCAGCTACATCACCGTCAATGTCAGTTCGCCCAACACCCCGGGCCTGCGCAGCCTGCAGTTCGGCGAGTCGCTCAAGCAGTTGCTCGACGCCTTGGCCGAGCGCCGCGAAGCCCTGGTGGGCCTGCATGGCAAGCGTGTGCCGGTGGCGATCAAGATCGCCCCGGACATGAGTGACGAGGAAACCGTGCAAGTGGCTCAGGCGCTGCTGGGCGCAGGCATGGACGCGGTGATCGCCACCAACACCACCCTGAGTCGTGAAGGCGTGGAAGGGTTGGCCCATGGTGACGAGGCGGGCGGCCTGTCGGGCGCGCCGGTACGGGAGAAGAGCACCCACATCGTCAAGGTACTGGCTGGGGAGCTGGCGGGGCGCATGCCGATCATCGCCGCAGGCGGCATCACCGAAGGCAAGCACGCGGCCGAGAAGATCGCCGCCGGTGCCAGCCTGGTGCAGTTGTACTCGGGCTTCATCTACAAGGGCCCGGCGCTGATCCGCGAGGCGGTGGATGCCATCGCGGCACTGCCGCGCACGTAAGGCATTAAAAAGGGGCCCTCTAGAAGGGCCCCTGGGCTCTCGCCCGCCGCCCGTTGGGGCGCGCATGGTTAATCAGCAATGTGAATGTAAGAGAAAAATCGTCCTCGTCAGCCGACCGCGTGAAGTTCGTTGAGTCTGTGGATACCCGCAGTGCCGGTCATACCGTCCCAGTTGTCGCCGCGTCCTTCGCGCCAGCCATTGATCCAGGCTTGGCGAACCGACGGTAGAGTAAAAGGGCAAAGCTCGCGGGATTTGCCATGGATGCCGTATTGGTATCCGCGTAAAAATGCTCGTTCCAACGGATCACGCTTAAGTCTTCTCATAGGGTGTTGCCCTCGTCTGTTGACTGTTATGTCCCGTCGGCCTCGTGTGAGGCCGGGCAGAGTCTTTCTGCCGGTTTTGGTGCTCGCTGCCGGCGTGGCGAGCAGTGGTGCCGTACCATTGCGGTGCGGCCTGTATAGATTTCTAAACAATGCGTTGGCCGGTGTGAACGACCGTTTTGTCATAAGCACGTAATGATTATGGTGTGCGAACCATAAGTAAGCGGATGCGTCCGGGCCAACGACGCGCGAAAGCCCGCTATGATCAGGGCTACAGCGCGAATGACAGGAAAAAGCCATCGAAAATGATGGCGAAATGCTTTTCAGTATTAGGCGACGAAGGGTCATTTTCACCCTCGTCTTTTTGCAGAATTTTATTCTGCCGGGATGATCAAAGGCTTTTTGATGCCAATATCGGTCCCGGCGGTCGACACCCTGGCGGTGTCACACGGGCGCTTCTTCAGAAAGGCGCCTGGTTAAACTCGGGAAGGGTGATGCGTTGCCCTTTCACTTATGGCTCAAGACCCTGGATACCCCATGTCGGATCGTTACGAACTCTTCCTCACCTGCCCCAAGGGCCTCGAAGGCCTGCTGATCGAGGAAGCCACCGCGCTTGGCCTTGAAGAGGCCCGTGAGCATACCTCTGCCGTGCGCGGCATGGCCGACATGGAAACGGCTTACCGCCTGTGCCTGTGGTCGCGCCTGGGCAACCGCGTGCTGCTGGTGCTCAAGCGCTTTGCCATGAAGGACGCCGAAGACCTCTACCACGGCGTGCACGACGTGGAGTGGCAAGACCACCTTCTGCCCGACGGCACCCTGGCGGTGGAGTTCAGCGGCCACGGCTCGGGTATCGACAACACCCATTTCGGTGCCTTGAAAGTCAAGGACGCCATCGTCGACAAGCTGCGCACCCCCGAGGGTGAGCGCCCCAGCGTCGACAAGCTCAACCCCGACCTGCGCGTGCACCTGCGCCTGGACCGTGGCGAGGCGATCCTGTCCCTGGACCTGTCCGGCCACAGCCTGCACCAGCGCGGCTACCGCCTGCAGCAGGGTGCCGCGCCACTGAAGGAAAACCTTGCCGCCGCCGTACTGATCCGTGCCGGCTGGCCGCGCATCGCCGCTCAGGGCGGCGCGCTGGCCGACCCGATGTGCGGTGTGGGGACCTTCCTGGTGGAGGCGGCGATGATCGCTGCCGACATCGCCCCCAACCTCAAGCGTACCCGTTGGGGCTTCAGCGCCTGGCTGGGCCATGTGCCGGCCTTGTGGCGCAAGCTGCATGACGAAGCCCTGGCCCGTGCGGAAGCCGGCCTGGCCAAGCCGCCGCTGTGGATCCGAGGCTATGAAGCCGACCCACGCCTGATTCAGCCGGGCCGCAACAACGTCGAACGCGCTGGGCTCAGCGACTGGATCAAGATCTACCAGGGCGAGGTCGCCACCTTCGAGCCGCGCCCGGACCAGAACCAGAAAGGCCTGGTGATCTGCAACCCTCCCTACGGAGAGCGTCTGGGGGACGAAGCCAGCCTGCTCTACCTCTACCAGAACCTGGGCGAGCGTCTGCGCCAGGCCTGCCTGAACTGGGAAGCCGCGGTGTTCACCGGTGCCCCGGACCTGGGCAAGCGCATGGGTATTCGCAGCCACAAACAGTACGCCTTCTGGAACGGTGCGTTGCCGTGCAAACTGCTGCTGATCAAGGTGCTGCCTGACCAGTTTGTCACCGGCGAGCGTCGCACCCCCGAGCAGCGCCAGGTGGAGCGCGAGCAGGCCCAGGAGCAGGCCTCCGCGCCTGCCGCCGATCCGTACGCACGGGTCAACAAGAACGGCAACCCGATCAAGCCGGCGCCCGTGGTGGTCGAGCAGGCGCGCCTGAGCGAAGGCGGGCAGATGTTCGCCAACCGCTTGCAGAAGAACCTCAAGCAACTGGGCAGGTGGGCCCGTCGCGAGAAAGTCGATTGCTACCGCGTCTATGATGCCGACATGCCCGAATACGCCCTGGCCATCGACCTGTACCATGACTGGGTGCACGTGCAGGAATACGCGGCGCCCAAGTCCATTGACCCGGAAAAGGCCCAGGCCCGCCTGTTCGATGCCCTGGCCGCCATTCCCCAGGCGCTGAACATTGACAAGAGCCGCGTCATCATCAAACGTCGCGAGCGCCAGAGCGGTACCAAACAGTACGAGCGCCAGGCTGCCCAGGGGCAGTTCACCGAGGTGCAGGAAGGTGGCGTCAAGCTGCTGGTCAACCTGACCGACTACCTGGACACCGGTCTGTTTCTGGACCACCGCCCCATGCGCCTGCGCATTCAGCGGGAGGCTGCGGGCAAGCGTTTTCTCAACCTGTTCTGCTATACGGCCACGGCCAGTGTGCACGCGGCCAAGGGCGGTGCGCGCAGTACCACCAGTGTCGACCTGTCGAAAACCTACCTGGACTGGGCGCGCCGCAACCTGTCGCTCAACGGTTTCTCCGACAAGAACCGCCTGGAGCAGGGTGACGTGATGGCCTGGCTGCAAGCCAGCCGCGACGAGTACGACCTGATCTTCATCGACCCGCCGACCTTTTCCAACTCCAAGCGCATGGAAGGGGTATTCGATGTGCAGCGCGACCATGTCGAGTTGCTGGACCTTGCCGTCGCACGCCTGGCCAAGGACGGGGTGCTGTATTTCTCCAACAACTTCCGCAAGTTCCAGCTCGACGAGCACCTGGGCGAGCGTTACCAGGTAGAGGAAATCAGTGCCCAGACCCTGGACCCTGACTTTGCCCGCAACAGCAAGATCCACCGTGCCTGGAAAATTCAGGCCCGATGAGCGGTAGCCCACGGCAGGCGCGCCTGTCGTACAGTTTTGGCTAGATTGTAAAAAGGGCTCCCAGGAGCCCTTTTTGCTGCACGACCGATCAACATTTTCGCTTGATGGCTCACTAGGCAAACTACTGGCAAATAGCTATAACTGAGCCAAAGCCAATGTGACAACCGAAGCACGCCGGCGTTGTGAGTTCCGCTTATGTCGTTGCATGCCGTTCGCCCCAAAATACTTGGCTTTATCAGTGAAGATGCGTCGGCCTGGCTGATAGCCTCCTTGGCCCTTGCCGCCGGTGCGCTGGTCACTAGCCTGCTGGCGGTGGGCACCGCCGAGCTGTACCAGCGCCAGTTGCGCCAGCGCTTTGAATTGCTTGCCAACGAACGCTTCAGCCGCATCGAGGAGCGGTTCGAGGACCAGACACAGCGGCTGGACGGCCTTCGCCGGTTTTTCAGTTATTCGGACAACGTCAGCCGGCGTGAATACGAAGGCTACGCCGGGCCGTTGTTGATGCGTACCCAGGCCTATTCGTGGCTGCCACGGGTCACGGCCGCCGAACGCCCTGCGTTCGAACAGCGCGCCCGTGAACAGGGAATCGAGGATTTCTCCATTCGCGACCAGGCCGCTGATGGCAGCCTGGTGCCGGCGGGGCAGCGGGACGAGTATTACCCGGTGTTCTATACCCAGTCGCAGACGCGCCAGCGATTGCCCCTGGGCTTTGACGTCAACTCCCAGGCCTCGCGCCATGACACCCTGATGCGGGCCCTGCACACCGGTACATTGGCGGTGACCCCGCCGGTCAACCTGGTGGGGGTCAGCCCGCGGTACAGCCGTGGGGTGCTGATGGTTGCGCCGGTGCCTGGCAAACCCGGCGAACCGCCGCTGGGCTTTGTTTCGGCAGTGGTGAGCCTGGGGCAGTTGATGGGCGAAGGGCTGCCCGCGCAAAGCGATGACAACCTGCATGTGCGCATCCTCGACCTGTCGCTGGCCGGCAACCACGAGGTGCTGTACGAGTCCAGCAACACCGTGGTACCCCAGCCCCTGACGGCGACGCACCTGCTGCACCTGGCCGACCGCGATTACCAGTTGGATATCAGCCCCAGCACCCTGTTTGTCGAAGCCAACCATGCCTCGCCGGTGACCGTGGTCGTGACCTTGGGCGCCTTGCTCAGCCTGCTGCTCAGTGCCTTGCTGTACAGCCTGGTCAGCCAGCGCCAGCGCGCCCTGAAACTGGTGGAGCAGCGCACATCGCAGCTGCGCAGCAGCGAACAGGCCCTGCGCGTTACCCATAACCAGTTGCGCAGCGTGCTCAATGCCGCCACCCAGGTGGCGATCATCGCCACCGACCTGCATGGCCTGATCACCACGTTCAACGCCGGTGCCGAGCGCATGCTGGGATACGGTGCCGGCGACGCGGTGGGCCACCTGACCTTGCAGAACCTGCACCTGAGCGAAGAGCTGGTGGCCCGCGCCTGCACCCTCAGCGCCTATTACGAGCGGGACATTCCCCTGGCCCAGGCCATGTTGGTGGAAACCCCCGGCGAAGGCAGCCAGCAGGCGCGCGAATGGACCCTGGTACGGCGTGATGGCAGCACGGTGGCGGTGAACATGCTCGCCACCACCTTGCTGGACGAGCAAGGCCTGTGGGTGGGGCACCTGGCTATCTGCATCGATATCACTGAGCGCAAGCGGGTGCACGAGGCATTGGCCGCGCGCGACCAGCTGTTGCAGAAACTCAGTGCCGAAGTACCAGGCGGCATCTACCAGTTCCGCCTGGACCCGGATGGCCATTCCAGTTTCAGCTGGGCCAGCGAGGGCATCCGTGACATCTACGAAATGGAGCCCAGCACCTTGCGTGATGACGGGCGGCGAGTCATGGAGCGCATTCACCCGGACGATGGCCAGCGGGTGCTCGATTCCATCCGTTTTTCGGCCCAGCACCTTACGCCATGGCGCGAAGAGTACCGGGTGCAGTTGCCACGTCAGGGTCTGCGCTGGGTGCGCGGGGAAGCCACGCCTGAGCCGTTGGCCGGCGGCGGCACGCTATGGCACGGCTACCTGACCGACATCACTGACCTCAAGCGCGTGGAGGAAGAATTGCGGGCGCTGTCGGTCACCGACGTGCTCACCGGCATTCACAACCGCCGCTACTTTCAGGAACGCCTGAAAGCCGAGCTGGACCGTGCCGAACGCGACCACTTGCAACTGGCAGTGATCATGCTCGACATTGACCATTTCAAGCGGATCAACGACCAGTTCGGCCATGCTGTCGGCGACCGCGTGCTGCAAGGGATCTGCGAAAAGATCGGCCACCGCCTGCGGCGCACCGACGTCTTCTGCCGGCTGGGGGGTGAGGAATTCATGGTGTTGTGCCCGGGCAGCAGCAGCGACCAGGCTCACGCCCTGGCGCTGGAACTATGGCAAGGGCTGCGGCACACGCCTATCGACGGTGTCGGCATCGTCACCGCCAGCTTCGGCGTAGCCAGCTGGCGCCGGGGGGAAGGCGCCGATGCGCTGCTGTTGCGCGCCGATTCCGGCGTGTATGCGGCCAAGCAGGCGGGCAGGGACCGCGTGGAACCGGAACTGCCCTGAGTCGCGCCATGGGTCTGCCTGATACACCCCAGCGCCTGCTTCCCGAGCTGGCGCCCGGTCCCACAGAGGTTGGCCGCAGTGGTGGGGATTACCCTGTGGGACCGGGCGAAGCTCGGGAAGGGCGCCCCGCGGTCTGCCTGATACACCCCAGCGCCTGCTTCCCGAGCTGGCGCCCGGTCCCACAGAGGTTGGCCGCAGTGGTGGGGATTACCCTGTGGGACCGGGCGAAGCTCGGGAACGGCGCCCCGCGGTCTGCCTGACACACCGCAGCGCCTGCTTCCCGAGCTGGCGCCCGGTCCCACAGAGGTTGGCCGCAGTGGTGGGGATTACCCTGTGGGACCGGGCGAAGCTCGGGAACGGCGCCCCGCGGTCTGCCTGGTACACCGCAGCGCCTGCTTCCCGAGCTGGCGCCTGGTCCCACAGAGGATGGCCACGGTGATGGGGATTACCCTGTGGGACCGGGCGAAGCTCGGGAACGGCGCCCCGCGGTCTGCCTGACACACCGCAGCGCCTGCTCCCCGAGCTGGCGCCCGATCCCACAGAGGTTGGCCGCAGTGGTGGGGATTACCCTGTGGGACCGGGAGAAGCTCGGGAAGGGCGCCCCGCGGTCTGCCTGATACACCGCAGCGCCTGCTTCGGTCCCGCAGAGGATGGTCGCGGCGTGCCATCAAGGGTTCAACGAAACCCCTTGCTCCCCTGCCTTCGGCTGCCGGTACAGGTCCAGCAGCGCCTGGTCCAGCACCGACGACGCGCCCCATGGCTTGGAGTCATTCAAAATGGCGACCACCGCCCAGGTGTTGCCGTTGTCATCGCGGCTGAAACCGGCAATGGCGCGTACGTTGTTCAGGGTGCCGGTCTTGACGTGGCCTTCACCGGCCAGCGCCGTGGTCTTCAGGCGTTTGCGCATGGTGCCGTCGGTGCCGATGATCGGCAGCGAACTCATGAATTCAGCGGCGTATGGGCTTTTCCAAGCCACTTGCAGCATGGTCGCCAGCTCCCGGGCGCTGACACGCTCGTCACGGGACAACCCCGAACCATTTTCCAGTACCAGATGGCTAGCCGGGATGCCCTTGCGTGCCATCCAGGCACGGATCACCCGCTGGGCGGCCTTGGCGTCGTCAGTGTCGGCGTCGGTGCGGTAACGGGCGCCGATGCTCAGGAACAGCTGCTGCGCCATGGTGTTGTTACTGTATTTGTTGATGTCGCGAATGATCTCCGCCAGGTCCGGGGAGAACGCCCGGGCCAGCAGCTTGGCGTCCTTGGGCACCACGGCCTCGCGGTCGCGGCCGGCGATGGTGCCGCCCAGTTCGTTCCAGATCGCCCGTACCGCCCCCGCGGCATAGGTGGGGTGGTCAAGCACGGACAGGTAGGTCTGGGAACTGCAACCATCCGCCAGGCCGCCACTGACCACCACGCTGATGCTGCCGTCCGGCGCGGTCACCGGGTTGTAGCGCACGTCACCGCTGCACTGCTTGCCAGCCAGCGCCTTGATCTGGTTGTCGACATGAATGGTGGCAATCGGCGGTTCCACCGAGACCATTACCTTGCCACCATCGTTGCGCGCCACGAAGCGCAGGGCCTTGAGGTTGACCATCAGGGCGTCCGGGCGTACCAGGAACGGCGCGTTCTCGTCGCCGCCGTCGTCGTTGAACTCAGGCAGGTTGGGCTGGATGAAATAGCTGCGGTCCAGCACCAGGTCACCGGTGACCTGCTGCACACCGTTGGCGCGCAGGTCGCGCATCAGCAGCCAGAGCTTTTCCATGTTCAGTTTGGGGTCGCCACCGCCCTTGAGGTACAGGTTGCCGTGCAGCACGCCATTGCTCAGGGTGCCGTCGGTGTAGAACTCGGTCTTCCACTGGTAGTTGGGGCCCAACAGCTCCAGGGCGGCGAAAGTGGTGATGGTCTTCATGGTCGAGGCCGGGTTCACCGACACATCGGCGTTGAACACCGTCGGGGTGCCTGGACCTGTGAGCGGCACCATCACCAGGGACAGGGCGTTGTCGGCGATCTTGTTGGTCTTGAGGGCTTGTTGCACCTTGGCCGGCAGCGCGGTGATGATGGGCGCGGCATGAACGGGCAGGGCCAGGGGCAGCATCAGGCCGGCGAGCAGTAGAGGGCGAAACGATTTGATCATGAGCAATGAAACCCTGCGGGCGAGGGGTGAAAAAAATGAGGGCGCGAAAAGGTGAAAGCCCCCGGACATAAAGAGTCGGCATTATGCCCCAAGGGATTGGCGCTTTGGCCTGGCTGACGCGCATTTCATGATTTTTTCGACACTTGGGCGGGTTTATCGGCATCAGTCAGGCAGCCGCGTGCCGAAACTGGTAAAGTGCCGCGCGTTAATACTCAAGAGGATTGTTTCATGGCCACTAACCGTTCCCGCCGTCTGCGCAAAAAACTCTGCGTGGATGAATTCCAGGAGCTGGGTTTCGAACTGAACCTGGACTTCAAGGAAAACCTGGACGACCAGGCAATCGACGCATTCCTCGACGCGTTCCTGGCTGAAGCCATGGACGCCAATGGCCTGGACTTCGTCGGCACCGATGACGTCGGCCTGGTGTGCACCGTCGAGCGTGGCTCGGTCAACGAAGAGCAGCGCGCAGCCGTCGAAGCCTGGCTGAAGGGCCGCGACGAACTGACCAAGATCGAAGTCAGCCCGCTGCTGGACGCCTGGTACCCGGAAAAGCCGATCAACCCGGTCGCCTGATCCGAGTCATACGAAGAAGCCGCTGACCCCAGCGGCTTTTTTGTGCCTGGTATAACCGCCGCAGCGGACCTGGCCGCGTCCCAGGCGCCGCGCAGCACCAGGCACACGTTCATGCCGGCTGCGCAGCCACCCCTGCCTTGACCAGCACCTGCTCGATGTCCACCTCATCCAGCTGCTGCGCTGGCAAATACTGCTGGGCGTATTCCAGGTACACCCCACTGCGCAGAAACAGCTCGAACAGCTCGACATCAATGTGCGCATCGCGGCACATGAAGGCCATGATCCCCAGCGCTTCGCTGAGCGTCTTTCCTTTCTTGTACGGCCGGTCGGCGGCAGTCAGGGCTTCGAAGATGTCGGCGATGGCCATCATCCGTGCCGGCAGGCTCATCTGCTCGCGGTTGAGGCCGCGGGGGTAGCCGCTGCCGTCCATTTTTTCGTGGTGCCCGCCGGCCATTTCCGCGACGTTCTGCAGGTGGCTGGGGAAGGGCAGGCGGCTGAGCATCAGGATGGTCTGCACCATGTGGTGGTTGATGATGTAGCGCTCTTCGGTCGTCAGCGTGCCGCGGCCGATGCTCAAGTTGTATAGCTCGCCACGGTTGAATTTGTAGTCGGGCACTTTCATGTTGAAGCCCCAGGCGTTGTCCGCGGGCATGCGCTCGTAGTCAGGGCGTTCGAACAGGTGCTCGGGGCGGTCGGCCAACAGCGGTTCGCGCACCGGCAGGGCGGGGGCGGGGTTGCGCTCCTGGCGGCGGTTCTCTTCCCAGGACACCCCCAGGCGGTCGTCCAGCGTGCGCAGCCAGGTGCGCTCGGCGATGCGCGCCAGGCGCTGCTGGCTGTCGGGGTCCATGAATTCGCCGCCCAGGTTGCAGCGGGCGACAAAGGCGAAGTCGTCGTCCAGGGCCTGCAATTGGGCGTCGCGGGCGGCGGCCAGGGCCGCCGCGTCGCCGCCTTCGGCCAGGCGCTGCCAGTAGTCGATCCAAGCGTCGCGCTTGAGTACTTCAAACCGCGTGCGAATCTCGTGGATACGGTCGTAGAGGGTTTCCAGTTTGGTGGCCTTGTCCACCACGTATTCGGGGGTGGTGACCTTGCCGCAGTCATGCAGCCAGGCGGCGATGTGCAGGGCCTCCCACTCTTCCTCACTGGGCTGGTAGCTGGCGAACGGCGCGGCCTGGCTGTCGGCGGCCGCGCGCGCGAGCATCTTGGTCAGCACCGGCACGCGCTGGCAGTGCCCCCCGGTGTAGGGGCTCTTGGCGTCAATGGCGCCAGCGATGATCTGGATGAAGGCGTCCAGCAACGCTTGCTGGCGTACCTGAAGGCGCTGGCCTTCGATGCTGGCGGCGGCCACGCCGGACACGGCCAGGATGAAGGCGATGCGGTCGGGGCTGAACTTGACCAGGTCACTGCGGCTGCCGGTGTCACGGTGCAGCAATACCAGCACGCCGATGGTCTCGCCACGGCGGTTGTGCAGGCGCACGCCAATCAGGTCCAGGCGCGGGCTGTCGAGCTTGAGCATGATCTGCTTGAGTTCACGGGCCTGGTCGAAGCCGATAGAAGTCACCACGCTGTTCTGCTGCCCGTTCAGCGCGCTCAGCCAGGCGGGGGTGTCGCTTGCGTTCAGGGCGTGGCTGGTCAAGCCGTAGCGGGTCACATTGCGCAGTTTGTCGTTGATGATCAGGCCGCTGGGCTGCACCTGGCCGCTATCGCTGTCATACAGGTAGATGATGCCGGCCTGGGCATCACTCAGGCTCACGGTTTCCTGCAGCACGCGCTTGAGCAGCGGCTCGAAGCGGGTCTCGGCCGACAGGCTGGCGGTGATCTCGAAGAAGCTGGCCAGGGTCTGCTTCATGCGCTGCATGGACTCGGTCAGCTGGTCCACTTCCAGTACGGGCGAGCGCTGGCTGGCCGGGCGTTTGAAATTGAAGCTGCGAATGGCATCGGCTTCCTTGACCAGCGCGTACAGCGGCTTGACCAGCAGCCGCGAGGTCAGCCAGCCCACCGGCAGGCACAGCAGCAGGATGGTCAGTGTCACCAGCGCGCCTTGCCAGCGCAGCCGGTAGGCGTCGGCCAGCAGTTCGTCTTCGGGCACCAGCAGGGCCAGTTGCAGGCCGTCCGGGCCGCCCTGGTCGATGCTGCTGCGTGACACTACCCAATCGCGACCGTCGGCATGCAGGCGGTTGGCGTCGGTGTTGCCGCGGGCAAGCAGGGCGGCCAGCGCTGGCGCCAGGTCGGCGACCTTGGTTGGCTCCACGCTGCCATCGGGGTTGATCAGGCGCTGGCTATCGGGGTAGGCCACGGCGTTGTCGTTGTGGTCGAACAGGGCGATCTGGGTGTGCGGGGTGACTCGGTGCTTGGCCAGGGTGGCGCTGAGGTCTTCCAGGGTCAGGTCGGCGCCCAGTACCACATGGTCGCTGACCCGCAAGGCCAGGGTGGTGCCGACCGCATGGCTGGAAAAAAACACGTAGGGGTCGGTGGTCACCTGGGTGCGGTCGGTCAGGGCACGGCTGAACCAGGCGCGGGTGCGCGGGTCGTACTGGTCGTCGGGCAGATCCTGATGGCCGATGAGGTTCAGGGTGCGGTCAAACATCAGCGACTGGGCGTGGCGCGCGCCAGTGGCGTCGTGTTCGATGCTCCACACCTGATAGGCCGCGGCCGCGGGGGCCCCGAAGCGCTGCTTGAGCTCGTCGGTGCGCAAGGGCCGGACCATGAAGAAATCGCCGTTGCCGTAGCCGGTATACAGCGATGCCAGGTTCGGGTTGTCGGCCAGTGACTGGGCCATGGGCTCCAGCAAAGCCAGGCGCTGCTCCAGGGCGGCGCCCTGGGCGGCATCGTTGAGCGCCAGCAGGCTGAGCAGGTGGCGGATGGGCAGGTAAGTGTGGTCGATGTCCAGGCGCACGTCCTGGTCAATGCGCGAAAACAGGCTCTGGCTGCTGGACAGGATGATCTGCGAGGTCTGCCGGTAGTTGAACAGCCCCAGCACTGTGCCGGTCAGCAGCAACAGCAGGGTGAACATGGCGCTGATGTGCACATGCAGGGGAAAGCGGTGTTCTGTGAGCCTGGGCATCGCGAATCACTCCTTGAGGATGCGTTCACCGCTCGCCCGGCAAAGCCAGGGCGTGGCGGCGTGCAGAGCCTCTTCACCGCAGCCCTTGCGGGCTGATAATGGCTAACGCTTCAGCGCTTGACAAGCCTTTGCCTCACGGCGCGGGCAAGGTGTCCAGGTGCTGTCGCACCGCGTGTTCCAGTTGCGCCATGGCATGGACCACGGCGTTGGTCCACAGCTGTGGGTTGCCAGCCTCGCAGGCCTGTTCCAGAGCCTCGCAGGCCTGGATCAGCGCGGTGGCCGCGACAATTTTCGCTGCGCCCTTTATGCGGTGGGCCAGTTCGCTCAAGGCAGGGGGGCTGGTAGCCCCCAGCACGGCCTGGCGATCCTGCGCGCAGCTCTCCAGTACCTGTTGCAACAGGCGGCGCTCCAGGGCCGGCTGGCCACCGGTCAGGGTCGCCAACTGCCCCAGGTCCAGCAGCGCCGTCAACCGTGGCGGTACACGCGCCGCCAGGACCTGCGTGAGGTCGGCCAGGCTGATGGGTTTGAACAGGCAGTCATTCATGCCGGCAGCCAGGCAGCGCTCACGCTCCTGGGGCAGGGCGCTTGCGGTATAGCCGTACACCACGCACGGGGGGCGGCCAGCCAGCTGCTCCTGGTGGCGCAGCTGGCGGGTCATTTCGTAGCCGTCCATGCCGGGCATGTTGCAGTCCACGAACAGCACATCGAAGGCGCCGGCCTGCCAGGCCGCCAAGCCCGTGTGGCCGTTGTCGGCGGTAGCGGCCTGCAAACCGAGAAAGCCCAGTTGTTCGGTCATCAGCAGCCGGTTGGCCGGGTGGTCGTCGACCACCAGCACACGCAACCCGCCCAGGTCGATGGCAGCCCCAGGGGCCTGCACCGGTTGCGCCGGCAATGGTGGCAGTGCCTCCACCACCAGTGCGAGGTCGACCTGCGTGCCTTCACCTGGCTGGCTGTGCAGCGTCAGGTCGGCGCCCATCAAGCGGCTGAGGTTCTGGCTGATCACCAGCCCAAGGCCCGTGCCGCTGCGGGCGCGGCGGCTATCGGGGTCTACCTGGGCGAAGGGCTGGAACAGGCGCTGGCGGTCACTGGCGCTGATGCCGATACCGGTGTCGCTGACGCTCAGGCGCAGTTCATGTTTGCCGGCGGTATCACTGGCCGCCATTGCCAGCTCGAGTTGCACATGGCCGTGGTCGGTGAACTTGATGGCGTTGCTCACCAGGTTCGACAGCACCTGTTTGAAGCGCAGCGGGTCGAGCATGACATCCGGTTGCGGGGCCGCCGGTAGCCGGACCCGCAGCGCCAGGCCCTTGTCCCGCGCCAGGCCTTCGAAGATGCGCGCCACATCGTTGACCAGGCTGCCGGCCTGCACGCGCTCGGGCTTGAGGCTCAGGTGGCCGGCTTCGATGCGCGAGACGTCCAGGATATCGCCGATCAGGTTCAGCAGGTCGCGCGCCGAGGCATAGGCCACCTCGATGGCGTTACGGTCCAGTTGCTGGCGCTCGGCCCGGCGCAGGGCCAGTTCGAGCATGCCGATCAGGGCATTCATGGGGGTGCGTATTTCGTGGCTCATGGTCGCCAGAAAAGTGCTTTTCGCGCGGTTGGCCTGGTCTGCCTGTTCCTTGGCCTGGCGCAGGTCCTCAAGCAGTTGGCGACGTTCGCTGATGTCGATCCAGCCGCCGATCACGCCACATACCCGCCCCTCCGCGTCACGGTACGGCAGTATCCAGTGGTAGATGCTCAGGGCCCGGTCGCCGATGCGCAAGGGGCGGTCCATGATCATCGGCTCGCCCTGAGCCATCACTTGCAGGTAATCCAGGTGGTAGGCCTGGGCATGGTCGGCGTCTGGCAGCACGCCTTCTTTCACTGTCTTGCCCATCACGTCCTCGCGCCGGGCGTTGAACGTGGTCAGGTAGCTATCGTTGCAACTGAGCAGCAACCCCTGGCGGTCACGCACGTAAATGGGGTGCGGGGTGCCGTCTACCAGCGCGCGCATGAATTCCAGCTGGTCGCCCAGCGCCCGCTCGGCTTTCACGCGCTGGCGGATCTGGTGGCGCATGTAGCCGATCCACACCAGCAGTACCAGCAGCACCACGCTGGCCGTCGCCACGATCTGCAGGATCAGGCGGTGGTAGTTGCGCCAATAGCTGTGGGTATCCGGGGTGTAGCTACGCCAGCGGGCGGCGATGGCGGTCATCTCCTGGGGGCCGATGCTCAGCAGCGCCTTGTCGAGGATGGCGGCCAGTTCGGTGGCCTGGCTGCCCGTTGCCAGTGCGAACCGCGCAGGCTCGGTACCCACCGTGCTACGGATGACCAGGCGGTCCTGGAACAGTGGGGTCGCCAGCAGATGGCGGGCGACCACCAGGGCGCTGACCGCCCCCTCGGCCTGGCCCTGGGCCAGCCGGTCAAGGCTGGCGAAGGCATCGTCGGTTTCCTGCACATGGATATCGGGATAGTGCTGGCGCATCCACTTCACCAGGGGGTTGCCACGAGGGATGGCCAGCCTGCGCCCGGCGAACTGGCCAAGGTCTTGTAGCCCCTGATGGTCGCGGGCGGTGACCAGCACATAGGAATTGCTGAGGTAAGGGCGGCTGAATTGCAGGTCGTGGGCGCGCTCTTCACTGGGGATGATGGCGGCGATCACATCGGCTTGGCCTTGCTGCACCTGGGCCAGCATATCGGCGACGCTGCTGGCCCGGCCTATTTCGAACTGCAGGCCGGTGCGCAGGCGGATCAATTCCAGCAGGTCCGCGCTCAACCCGCGCAGGTTGCCGTAGCGGTCGAAAAAAGTCAGCGGCGCGAACGAGTCGTCCACCACCACCTTTACGCTGGGGTGGTCGGCCAGCCAACGTTCCTCTCGGCGAGTCAATTGCAGCTTGCGGTCGGTGAGCAGCAGGTCGCTGGCCCCGCTCCAGCGCTGGAAGATACTTTCGCGCTGCGCCGGGTTGATGGCCGCCAGGGCCTGGTTCACGTGTGCCAGCAGCGGGTCGCCACGGCGGGCGGCAAAGCCGAACCCCGAAGGTTCGTCGCGGCTGAAGTTGACCATGCGGACGTTGTTCAACAGCCCCTGGTCAATCTGGTAATGGGTGGAAATGGTGTCCCCCAGGAACACGTCAGCCTGCTCGAATGCCACGGCGTTCAGGGCATTCTGGTAAGAGGGGTAATACGTGACGGTGGCGTCAGGGTAGTGGGCCTTGATATAGGCCTCTGGCAGGTAGTGGTTGACCACGCTCAGGCGCCGCCCGGCCAGGCGGTCACCCAGCGGGGCGTCATCATCGGCGCGTGCCACGAGCACCGGCCGGTCCACGGCATAGGCGTTGCTCAGCGCCAGCTCCGGGAAGGCGGCTTCGTAGCCGTTGGCGCTGGGCAGCAGATCGATCTGGCCCTGGCGCAGCGCCTCGATGGCCGCATCGCGTGTGGGGTAGCGCTGCACCACCAGGGGCCGGCCCAGCGCCTGGCCGACCAGGGCCGCATAATCGGCGCTCAGGCCCTCGTATTCCTGGTCGTGGGTGATGTCCAGGGGCGGGTAATCGGGCGTCGAGATGCCCAGGCGCAGTGGCACCCCGTGGGTGTCAGGCGCGGGTGCCAGGCCCGAGGTGCCATCGTTGTGGCTGCGCACTGTCAGTGTATCGGCGCCCTGTGCCGCGGCCACGCCGGCTGTGCAACACAGCCCGGTAATCAGCAGCAGGCAACACAGGGCGCTGTTCATACCAGGGCATTACGTTTGGCAATGTCGATCAGGTCTACCAGTGAGACCACCTGCAGTTTCTGCATCAGGCGTTTTTTGTAAGTGCTGACGGTTTTGTTGCTGAGGAACATGCCTTTGGCTATTTCCTTGTTCGAGCGCCCTTGGGCAAACAGTTGCAACACCATCAGTTCCCGGTCATTGACGCCTTTGAATAATCTGATTTCGTTGCGCAGGGTGTCGTCCACGTCCAGCGGGTTGAGCGCCTCACTGGGAAAGTAGTTATAACCGGACATGACCGCGCGAATGGCGCTGCTCAGTTCCCCCAGGGCTTCCTGTTTGCAGACATAACCAGCCGCGCCCGACTGCATGCAGCGAAACGTGAACAAGGCGGGGGCCTGAGCAGTCAATACCAGAATCTTGGGGCCCAGGTTCATGGTCTGAAAACGCGCCAGCACCTCCAGCCCATCGAGGCGCGGAATGCTGATATCGAGGATGATCAGGTCCGGTGGGTTTTCCCGGATGATTTGCATCGCATCGACCCCGTTGTCACACTCGCCAATAACCGTATACCCCTCCTTTTCCAGCAGAAAGCGGACGGCCAGGCGAATGACCGGGTGATCGTCAATGATAAAGGCAGTACTCATGAAATAGTTTTCCCCTACAGGCGGCGAATAAAAGGCGCACATTAGCTCAGTTGCCGGGAGTGGCATATGAAGAACGGACGCCATCGGCGCTATATAGGAAATTTCCTACAAGTACTGCTGTTTAAGAATACACGGCCGTGCGGGTTTTTAAAGTGTCAAGGCGATATTTCGCTGGGGTTGTGACTAAATGAAAAACAACTTTTCGGTCTGCGGTTTTGTATAAATATGTTTGAAAGGCAACTAACGAATTTCCGGTCTTGTACATAAGTTTTCAACAGGTGGGAAGTGTAGTTTCCTACTTTGCCCACAATGTTCAGGTAACTTGCCCTACAGACAAGGGGGATTATTCCCTAGTCGCCCCTGGGGCGGCGAGGGGGACGGGTCTGAAAGTTTTGTAGGAAAATTCTGAGCGTCGGTGCGGGCGCCCAGATGGCGCCCGCCAGGCTATCAATGGGGGCTTGAGCGGCCGGTCATCTCACGGGCCATTTCGCTGGCGTAGCTGTCGGTCATGCCAGCGATGAAGTCGATCATGCGCAGGAACGAGGCGTGCAAGGAACCGTGCGGGTCCGGTGCGCTATTGCCGAGCAGGTCCAGAATGCGCCGGTTCTTGAACGACGGGCTCTTGCCGCCATGTTGCTCCAGGGCAGCGCCGCACAGGGCATTGAGCAGGATTTCCAGGGTGGTATAGGCACCGATCTCGTGCAGGGTCTTGCGCTTGTCCTGAAAGATTTTCTTGCGTGCCATGTCCTTGGCGTTCAGCACGCAGCGCTTGGCAGGGCCATGCATGTGTTCCACCAGATCACCCGTCAGCGTACCGGCCAGCAAGGCATCCTGTTGTTCGACGAAGGCGCGGGCAGCGGCGTTGGTCAGGTGTTCGATGGCCTTGCCGCGCAGGATCGCCAGTTTGCGTCGGCGCGAGTCCTGCGGGCCCAGCTGCCGATAGGTTTCCGGCAAGTCGTCACCCACCAGGCCCAGCAGCAGCGATTCCACCTCGGCGTATTCGAGCAGTTCCATTTCCAGGCCGTCTTCCAGGTCGATCAGCGCGTAGCAGATGTCATCGGCGGCCTCCATCAGGTACACCAGCGGGTGCCGGGCCCAACGTTGGTCTTCCAGTTGCGGCAGCCCCAGCTTGTGGGCGATCTGTTCGAGCAGTGGCAGTTCGCTCTGGTAGCAGCCGAACTTGTGTTTCTTGTAGCCCAGCGAGTCGGCGTGGCGGGCGGTCCAAGGGTATTTCAGGTAGGTCCCCAGGGTGGCGTAGGTCAGGCGCGTACCGCCGTCGAACTGGTGGTACTCCAGTTGGGTGAGCACGCGAAAGCCCTGGGCATTGCCTTCGAAATTGAGGAAGTCGTTGCGCTGCGCCTCGCTCATGCCGTCGAGCCACCCGCGCCCGGCCGCCTGTTGGAACCAGTGGCGGATGGCGTCTTCGCCGGAATGACCGAAGGGTGGGTTGCCGATGTCATGCGCCAGGCAAGCCGATTGCACCACCATGCCCAGGTCGCTGGGTTCGCACCAGGCGGGCAGGCGGTCGCGCAAGGTCTCCCCGACCCGCATGCCCAGGGAGCGGCCTACGCAGCTGACTTCCAGGGAGTGGGTCAGGCGGGTATGGATATGGTCATTGCTGGACACGGGGTGCACCTGCGTCTTGCGGCCCAGGCGGCGAAAGGCGCCCGAGAAGATGATACGGTCGTGGTCTTTGTGGAACGGGCTGCGGCCCAGTTCTTCGGGGCTGTGCAGGGTCTTGCCCAGGCGTTCGCGGTTGAGCAGGGTGGGCCAATCCAAGGCGGTGTCTCCTGAAGGCGGGGGGTGGTGTGAGCTTCGGTTGTTTGGGGGTGGGGGTGCAACTGGTTTGTGCGCAGAGCCGCCTTGCCTGGCCTTCGCTGGAATACACTTCATACAGACCCTAAAACCTCACCGCATCCACATCAATCAGCAACAACCGCTGGCCATTATCAAAAAACTGCCCCGCCGTCAGGCAGTACTGGTTGCTGGTCGCATCCCGGTAGGTATTGGACAATATCAACCGGCGCTCGTCCCAGCCTTCGGCGAGCAGGTGGTAGAAATACGGTCGCCATGACCAGTTATGCCCTACGTAGCTGGTATCGGCATGCCAGGCATGCTGGCGCCATTCCATGTTGGGGGTCAGCTGGGTGCCGTGGCGGTCGCACTGGTAGAAGCGCAGCAGCCAGGGGTAGGCGTCCAGTTGCGGCAGTTCGCTCAGCGGCGCGCCGGCCTGCGCCCAGGGGTGCAGGATGGCCATCAGCTTGATCAACTGCTGGCGCAATTGCATCAGACGCGCCCGCTCGCTCAGCTTTTCCTGCACATAACGCTCACGCAGGGCGGCGAAGCGCGGGACGAACGCATCGGTGGGAAAGAAATCCGGTTCGGCACGGGCGAACAGGTAGCCCTGCACGTACCGTGAGCCGCACTCCAGGGCGAAGTTGAGTTCGGCTTCGGTTTCCACGCCTTCGGCGATGATCCAGCAACCGGTCTTTTCCGCCATCTGCGCCAGCGCCTTGACCACCTCGCTGCTGGGGCCCCCGCGGGCGGCGGCCTGGAACAGGCGCATGTCGAGCTTGAGAATGTCAGGCTGCAAGGCCAGCACCCGGTCAAGCTGCGAGTAGCCGGCGCCGAAGTCATCGATGGCGATGCGCGCACCCGCTTCCCGGTAGCGCTGCACCACGTCGCTGAGCCTGCGGCTGTCACCGCCCAGCTCGGTGATTTCGAAGACGATGCGCTGTGGCGCCACGCCATGGCGCTGCAGTTGGGTGAGGCTGGGCAGCGGTTGGTTATCGCGCAGGCGACTGATCCAGCGCGGGGACATGTTCAGGCTCAGGAACCAGTCCGGCGGTGCTTCATGCAGGCGGCTCAGGGCATTGCCGCGGATCTGCCGGTCCAGGCGTCGCAAGGCGGCGGGCAGCGTGCGAGGGTCAGTGAACAGCGGCCCCACCGACTGCACCTGGCCGTCAGCCTGGCGCAGACGGCCCAGGGCCTCTACGCCGGCAATGCGGCCGGTGGCGGTGTCGATGAAGGGTTGAAACCAGGCGAGCGGTTGCCCGTCGAACACGGCGACTCCTCAGATTGCTGCAAGGCCAGACACAACCTGCCGCCGGCGTGGGCCGGGGCAGGGCAGGTGTCGTTGCAAGAATGCAGCCAAATAGTGGCAATTAGCCTTTGCGCTGTAGCGCAAACTTGATCACCGGCATCAGGCTGGAGCCCAGGCGTACCAGTCGGGTAAGGCCGCCAACCCCGTTGCTGCGGGCGCCTTTGCCCGTCAGGAAGCCCAGCAGCACTACGCCGGCAAGGCCCCACAACGGCGCGTGCTTGATGCCCAGGCCGTCTTGCACGGACTGGCCCATGCCACGCAGGCGGTTCAGCGGGTTGATCAATTGCCCGGATTCGTGGCGAATCTCCTGGCGGTGCATTTCCATGCGCAAGCGGATCAAGGCCTTGCGCATTTCGCGGCGTGACTGGTTGTGGGGCAGGTTGGGGGCAGTCATGGCAGCAGGCGCTCCCGGTCGTTGGCCAGCTCTTCGAGGGTGCCGTGGAAGGGCGACGACTCATCGAAAATAGCGGCCTTGAGGCGAAATGCACAGAACAATCCGGCCAGCAGGTAGAAGACGCACAGCCCGATCATGCCCTGCATGCGGTAGTTGTCCCACAGCAGAATGAGGATCAGCCCCGACAGCGCCACCAGTGCCAGCAAGGCAAACACCAGTGCCAGGCCTGCGAACAGCAGCAGGCTCAGCGTGCGGGATTTCTGTTCCTGCAGTTCGATGCCGAACAGTTCCACGTGACTGTGAAGCAGGCCCAGCAGGGCGGCGCCCAGGCGCCGCGACGACGGCCCGGCGGCCGTCGATTTCGAGTCCATGTCCAGGGCCATGGGCTTAGCGCCTTGTGGCCAGCAGGCCGATCAGGAAACCCACGCCGGCAGCGATACCGATCGACTGCCAGGGGTTTTCCTGCACATATTCTTCGGTCTTGGCCACGGCCGCCTCGCCCTTCAGGCGCAGCGATTGTTCGGTGGCCTTCAGGGTCTCGCGGGCGCGCAGCAAGCTGTCGTGGATCTGCTCGCGCAGCTCGTCAGCCTGGTCGCCGGCCAGGGTCTTGGTGTGGTCCAGCAGTTTCTCGGTGTCGCGCACCAACGTCTGAAAATCAGCCATCAGTACGTCTTGTGCAGTCTTTGCCGTGGTGCGGGCCATGGTGTTCTCCATTGTTGGCGTCTGGTGGTTCGAGTAGCGGGGCTTTCTGAAGGTTCCTTCATTGTTGCCTGGTACAGCTTTTGCTTTTCATTGGTGCATGACAGCAGGTATGTGCGCCGAAGCGGCGCGTCAGAGCCGGCGCACGTGTCAAACCTTAACCCAAACGAAATAACCCCGAGGAAAAATAACCGCGCAGTCGCATAATGAACCCGTTGCCTGATCCATATTGGTGCAATGACTCATCGGTCGACCTGCTTTGGTGCTGTTTTTCCTGATTTTTCAGGTCTGCCCCCTCGATGGATAATCTGCAAAGCGCCGTGCAAACGCTGATTCACGGCTCCAATACCCTGTTCCTGTTGATGGGCGCTGTCATGGTGCTCGCCATGCACGCCGGCTTCGCGTTCCTTGAAGTCGGTACCGTGCGGCAGAAAAATCAGGTCAATGCCCTGTCCAAGATCCTCAGCGATTTCGCTATCTCGACCCTGGCCTATTTCTTTATAGGCTACTGGATAGCCTATGGGGTGACCTTCCTGGCTCCGGCCAGCGAGCTGAGTGCCGACCACGGTTACGCACTGGTGAAGTTTTTCTTCCTGCTGACCTTTGCAGCGGCCATCCCGGCGATCATTTCCGGCGGCATCGCCGAGCGCGCCCGTTTCGTTCCGCAACTGTGCGCCACCACCCTGATCGTCGCGTTCATTTATCCATTCTTCGAAGGCATCGCCTGGAACGGCAACTTCGGTGTGCAGCCGTGGCTGCTGGCGCATTTTGGTGCCACCTTCCACGATTTCGCCGGCTCCGTGGTGGTGCATGCCATGGGTGGCTGGCTGGCGCTGGCCGCCGTCCTGCTGCTGGGGCCACGCCAGGGGCGCTACCGCGATGGGCGCCTGGTGGCGTTCGCGCCGTCGAACATTCCGTTCCTGGCGCTGGGCTCGTGGATTCTGATTGTCGGCTGGTTCGGCTTCAACGTCATGAGTGCCCAGAGCGTGGCAGGCCTGAGTGGCCTGGTGGCGATCAATTCGCTGATGGCCATGGTCGGCGGCACCATCGCCGCACTGGTGGTGGGCCGCAATGACCCAGGGTTCCTGCACAACGGCCCGCTGGCGGGCCTGGTGGCGGTGTGCGCCGGTTCTGACCTGATGCACCCCATCGGCGCCCTGGCGACGGGCGCCATTGCCGGCGCGCTCTTCGTTGGTTGCTTTATCGCCGCCCAGGGCAAGTGGAAGATCGACGATGTGCTGGGTGTATGGCCGCTGCATGGCATCTGCGGCGTATGGGGTGGGGTGGCCTGCGGGATCTTTGGCCAGCAGGCCCTGGGTGGCATGGGCGGGGTGAGCCTGACCGTGCAACTGATCGGTAGCCTGGCCGGTGTGCTGGTGGCGCTGGCCGGTGGTTTTACCGTTTACGGCCTGCTCAAGGCCGTGTGCGGCATTCGTCTGAGCCAAGAGCAGGAGTACTACGGTGCCGACCTGTCGCTGCACAAGATCGGCGCGGTCAACCACGATTGACCGACAGCCTGCTGGCGCCGCTAAACTGGCGCTGGCAGGCCCGCCCCAGACAGTGCGAAGGGTGTTCCCAGCGACGCGAATTCGTCATAGCATGGTGGCAACTCGCCGCAATTCAGCCTGCGCAGGACGCCGCCATCCGTTGGGGAAATATATGGAACGCCTGTATTCGCTTCAGGGCATGAGGGGCGCCGCCGTCGTCGGCGTCGTGCTGTTTCACATGGCATCGGTGGAGGCTAAATACGGCGGTGGCGACCTGTTGCTGCCGTCCCTGGTGGACTTCTTCCAGTTGGGCGTGGACTTGTTCTTCGTCATCAGCGGCTTCGTGATGGTGATCGTCACCCGTGGCCGCCACCAGGACTGGGTGCAAGGCCAGCGTTTCGTTTACCACCGCCTGGCGCGCATCTATCCCAACTACTGGCTCTATTTCGCCATTACCCTGGCGATCTACCTGGCCGCGCCGGGCATGGTCAATTCGGCCCACGGCGGCTCCAACCTCGGTATGTCATTTCTGTTATTGCCAAGCGACAAGGTGTTGCTGGTGATGGTGGCGTGGTCGCTGGTGTTCGAACTGTGGTTCTACCTGGTGTTCGCTGGCCTGCTGTTCGTGCGCGAGCGGTGGCTGCCCGTCTGTCTGGCGGCCTGGGCCCTGCTGCTGGTGGGGTTCAACCTGGCGGCGCAATGGCAGGATTACTCCCAGGTGGTGAAAATCATTCTGCACCCTTACGCCCTTGAATTCATCGCGGGTTGCGCCATCGCCCGTTACTTCTATTCCCCGCGCAGTGCCTCCCTGGCCAATCGTCACGTGTGGGCCCTGTTGCTTGCCTCGGTACTCGTCGGCATGCCGTTGATCGCCGCCCTGGGCCTTTACCGAACCGAAGGCCTGCCGCGCATGCTGCTGGTGGCCGCGGTATTCAGTGGCCTGACGCTTTCGCTGGCCTTGCTGGAGCGCCGTGGCTTGTTGTCGGTGCCGCGGTGGCTGGCGCATATCGGCGATATGTCGTACACCGTGTACCTTTCCCACCTGCTGGTGCTGGGCGTCATGGGGCAGGTGTGGCGCCTGGTGGGGGCTCACCCGGACAGCCTCTGGGATAACGCCGTGTTCGTGGTACTGATGCTGACGGCTACCCTGTGTTATGGCTGGGTGGCGTATCGGTTGATCGAAAAACCCCTGCTGGACCGTGCTACCGCCTGGGGCAACCGGCGGTTCCACACAGCTGTGTCACGCAAGGTATACGATGCTGCCTGAGGCCAGGATGCCGGCTTGTTCGGGTACCCACCCATCAGCGTTGGCGCTTCATTCTCTGGCCAACTGCTTTTAGAATGGTGGCACTTCACGTTTAGCCGGTGCTCTGCAATGACGCCTGAATGCCAACTGTTTGGAACCCTGAGCTGCCATTTATGCGAGTTGGCCGAGGCCGAAGTCATGCCCCTGGTAAATCACGGCCTGCAGGTGGAGTTGATCGATATCGCCGACAATGCCTCGCTCTACGACCGCTACAGCCTGATGATCCCGGTATTGCGCCGCGTTGACACCGGTGCCGAACTGGCCTGGCCGTTCGACACCGAACAGGTGGTCGCTTTCGTACGCTGACGCATCGGTAAAGATTCCTGCTGCCGCCCCGGCACGTCCTCCATCGACCATGGCGTCGCACTCCCGTACCGGGGAGGCCGGCTACTGGCCGATACGCCGTCAAGGAGCGACACGATGAACCTCAGCGAACACTTCACCCTGCAGGAACTGACCCAATCCCCCAGCGCCGCCAAGGCGGGCATCGACAACACCCCGGACGCGACCGTCGTCGCCAACCTCACCCGCCTGTGCCAAGCCCTCGAAGACGTGCGGACACTGGTGGGGGGGCCGGTGATGATCAGCAGTGGCTACCGTTGCCCGGCGCTCAACGAATTGATCGGCGGCTCGGCCACCAGCGCCCATGTCCGGGGGCTGGCGGCGGACTTCACCGTGCCGGGGCTGACACCGCGTCAGACAGTCGAACTGCTGGATGACAGTGGCCTGGTCTTCGACCAGTTGATCCTGGAGTTCGACCGCTGGGTGCACCTGGGGCTGAGCGAGGTTGCGTCACGCCGTCAGGTGCTGACACTGCGCAAGGGCAGCGGTTATCAGCCAGGTATCGTGTGAAGCGCGCGGCCGCCGCCGATCATTGCGCGATTGACGACGCGCGGGCCGCCGCTTAAGCTGTATAAAGATACAGTGTTGGCGCAAGCGCAATGTGCCGAAGTACCAGCGCATGTCTTGCGCACCGAAGTCAGAGGATTGCCCGCGTGGTCAACGTCGAACAACTGAAATACAGCGTCAACCGCATGAGCCCCGACGTGGTCAGCGAAGCGGTGCTGGAACTGCGCCTGGATGGCCTGGTCACCGAGGGCAAGACCCCGTTCAACAAGCTGCATTTCAATACCTGCTTCGCCGAAATCGAAGCCTTGTTCCAGCGCGCCGGCTACCACCGCCCGCTGGATGTGGTGGGTTACGAAGGCCTGCTTTACGCCCTGTACGACCCTACCCGCTGGGAGGCCGTTCAGGTGCTGCGCTGGCTCAAGGAATTCACCGACGCGGCGCCCCTGGCCCAGGCACAATGACAGCAGGCACAGGCTTGGCGGATAATGCCAGGCTGCATTGACCTCCGAGCCCACCATGTCCGACGCCCCGTTCAATCCCGCCCACCACCAGGCCAGCACCTTGAGCCTGCCAGCTGGCCACTGGGCGACGGTGCTGGATTGCCTGTGCGACCATTTCAAGGCCATCGACCGTGCGCAGTGGCTGGACCGCATCGCGCGCGGGCGGGTGCTGGACGCTCAGGGCCGGCCCATCGGTGTCGACCAGCCCTACAAGCAAGGCCTGCGCATTCATTATTTTCGCGAAGTGCCCAATGAGCGGCCCATCGCGGCACAGGAAAGCATCCTGCACGTCGATGAGCATCTGGTGGTCGCGGACAAACCGCACTTTCTACCGGTGACGCCCACCGGCGAATACGTGGAGCACACGTTGCTGCGACGCCTGATCAAGCGCCTGGGCAACCCGCACCTGGTGCCTTTGCACCGTATCGACCGGCACACCGCAGGCCTGGTGCTGTTCTCTGCCAACCCTGCCAGCCGCTCGGCTTACCAGTCGCTGTTTCCCACCCGCCAGATCGACAAGTGTTACGAGGCCATTGCCCCGGCGTTGCCTCATCTGGCCTTTCCCCTGGTGCATGCCAGCCGCATGGTGCATGGCGAGCCGTTCTTCCGCATGCAGGAAGTGCCAGGGGTGAGCAACAGCGAGACCCGTGTGGAAGTGGCTGAACGCAACGGGGATCTCTGGCGTTACCGGCTTTACCCCATCACGGGCAAGACCCACCAGTTGCGTGTGCACATGACGTCGCTGGGTGCCAGCCTGTGCAACGACCCGTTCTACCCCGAAGTCTGCGGCCAGGGCGAGGTGGACGACTATGGCAAGCCACTGAAACTCCTGGCCAAGCGCCTGGATTTCAACGACCCGTTGACCGGCGCATCCCGCAGTTTCGAAAGCCGTTTGTCTCTGGACTGGTAGTGCACCATAAAAGCTCACATTTTCCAGTGATATGGTTATGCAATAACGATATTTAAACTTCGGTTCTTATGCCTATAGAGTTTCGACATCAATGTCTCGTACTCAATAGCCAGAGCCGGAGCCCCGCATGTCCGCCTTATCGTTCGCCCCCCTGTCTTCCCAGACATTTGAAGTTCGCCCGCTGCAAGGCCTGGTGGGCGCCGAGATCGTCGGCCTGGACCTGAGCCGCCCGCTCAACGACGAAGACTTCGCCCGCGTGCACCGCGCACACCTGGACTACCACCTGGTGGTGTTTCGCGACCAGCACATTACCCCGCAGCAACAGATCGACTTCAGCCGCCGCTTCGGCGTGCTGCAGATTCATGTGCTCAAGCAGTTCCTGCTGGCCGGCCACCCGGAAATCCTGATCGTTTCCAACATCGTCGAGAACGGCCAGCCGGTCGGCCTGGGCGATGCCGGCAAGTACTGGCATTCGGACCTGTCCTACAAGGAACTGCCGAGCCTGGGGTCCATGCTCTATGCCCAGGAACTGCCCAGCGAAGGCGGTGACACCCTGTTCGCCGACATGCACCGCGCCTGGGACACCCTGCCGCAGCACCTGCAGGACGCCGTGGAAGGCAAATTCGCCGTGCATTCCTACACCGCTCGCTACAGCGAGGGCAAGAATGCCGCCAACTGGCGCCCCACCCTGACCGCGGAGCAGTTGGCCCAGGTGGTCACCGTCAGCCACCCGGTAGTGCGCACCCACCCGGAAAACGGCCGCAAGGCGCTGTTCGTCAGCGAAGGGTTCACCACCCATATCGTTGGCCTGCCGGAAGACGAGAGCCGCGACATCCTCAACCAATTGTACGAGCACAGCGTGCGCCCGGAGAACGTCTACCGGCACCAGTGGCAGCCCCATGACATGGTGTTCTGGGATAACCGTTCGCTGATCCACCTGGCCGCTGGCACTCCGGAGCACCTGCGTCGCAAGCTGCATCGCACCACCATCCAGGGCGATGCGCCGTTTTGAATCAGGAGTCACCATGAACGCTGTACTGCAAGGCCACACGGCCAGCGATGTGTTACCTGCGCAGGCAGGCCATCAGGCGACCCCTGAAGTCCTGCTGCAAGTGAGCAACGTCAGTCTCGAATACCGCACCCCCGAGCGTGTGGTGCGCGCTACCCACCAGGTCAGCTTCGAAGTGGACCGCAGTGACCGTTTCGTCCTGCTGGGCCCGTCGGGTTGCGGCAAGTCCACCCTGCTCAAAGCCGTGGCCGGTTTCATCAAGCCCAGTGAAGGCGAAATTCGCCTGGGCGGAGACATCGTCACCGAGCCGGGTCCCGACCGCATTGTGGTGTTCCAGGAGTTCGACCAGTTGCCGGCCTGGAAAACCGTGCTGGAAAACGTCATGTTCCCGCTGCTGGCCTCGCGCACTCTCAAGCGTCGCGAAGCCGAGGAGCGTGCGCGCCATTACCTGGAGAAGGTTGGCCTGAGCGCCTTCGCCAATGCCTACCCGCACACCCTGTCGGGCGGCATGAAAGCGCGGGTGGCCATTGCTCGCGCCCTGGCCATGCAGCCCAGGATATTGTTGATGGACGAGCCCTTCGCCGCCCTCGACGCCCTGACGCGGCGCAAGATGCAGGAAGAGTTGCTGGAACTGTGGCAGGAAGTGCGTTTCACCTTGCTGTTCGTCACCCACTCCATCGAGGAGGCGTTGGTGGTGGGCAACCGCATTCTGTTGCTGTCGCCGCACCCTGGCCGGGTACGCGCCGAAATCAACAGCCATGAATACGATTTGCAGAGCATCGGCGGCGTGGCCTTCCAGGCCAGTGCCCAGCGGATTCACCGGTTGCTGTTCGACGAGGCCCAGGGCCCGGTCGAGCAGGACCTGGGTTTCCACGACATCCGCATCGCCTACTGACCTCGGAGCCTTGCCATGAGCCTGCAAACGCCTGTGCGCGAAGAATATGAAATCGCGCTCGAACCCTTTACCCAGGCCGCCCTGGCCCGGGACATTTCCCTGGCCCAGCGCATCTGGCAACAGGGCTGGGTACGCAAGACCGTGATCCTGATCGCCCTGGCGGTGCTCTGGGAGATTGCCGCGCGTATCCAGAACAACGACCTGCTGCTGCCCAGCTTCCTGCAGACTGCCCACGCCTTTGTCGATGGCATCGTCACGGGCGAGCTGCTAGGCAAGGTGTGGATTTCCCTGACCGTGCTGGTCAAGGGCTACCTGATCGGTATTGTCCTGGCGTTCGGCCTGACCACGCTGGCGGTCTCCACCCAGTTGGGGCGTGATTTGCTCAGCACCCTGACCGCCATGTTCAACCCGCTGCCGGCCATCGCGCTGTTGCCGCTGTCGCTGCTGTGGTTCGGCCTGGGCGACAACAGCCTGATCTTTGTGCTGGTGCACTCGGTGTTGTGGGCGTTGGCGCTCAATACCTATTCAGGCTTCCTGGCCGTCTCGGAAACCCAGCGCATGGCCGGGCGCAACTATGGGCTGCGTGGCTTGCGGTTCGTCTGGCATATCCTCATCCCGGCGGCGCTGCCGTCGATTCTGGCGGGCTTGAAAATCGGCTGGGCGTTCGCCTGGCGCACGCTGATCGCCGCCGAGCTGGTGTTTGGGGCCTCGTCGGGCAAGGGCGGGCTGGGCTGGTACATCTTTCAGAACCGCAACGAACTGTATACCGACAAGGTATTCGCCGGGCTGGCGGCGGTGATCATCATCGGCCTGCTGGTGGAGAACCTGCTGTTCAACACCTTCGAGCGCCTGACCATCAAGAAATGGGGCATGCAGCGCTGAAGTTGCTGAGCCATGCGCTGCAAGCTGCACGTCAAAAGCGGTAAGTGGTGTCAGCGCGGTCTGTTTTTACTGGCGGCTTGCCGCTCAATTCAAGGAATTTTCATGCCAACGCTTTCCAGAATTACCCTTGCCCTGGGCCTCATGGGCGCGGTACTCGCCACCAGCGCCCACGCCGAAGGCAAGATCAGCATCGCCCAGCAGTTCGGCATCGGTTACCTGATTCTCGACGTGGTCCGGGACCAGAAACTGATCGAGAAGCACGGCAAGGAAGAGGGCATCGACATCACGGTGGACTGGAACAGCATTTCCGGTGCCACTGCGATGAATGAAGCGCTGCTGGCCGGCGCCCTGGACGTGGTCTCGGCGGGTGTACCGCCGATGTTGACCATCTGGGACCGCACCAAGGACCGCCAGAATGTCAAGGCCATCGCCTCGCTGGGCTCGATGCCCAACTACCTGCTGACCAACAACCCGAACATCAAGACCCTCAAGGACTTCACCGACAAGGACCGCATCGCCGTGCCGGCCGCGGGCGTGGGCTTCCAGTCGCGCACCTTGCAGATCGAGACCGCCAAGGTCTTCGGTGACGCCGACTTCAAGCGCTTTGACAACTACTCGGTGAGCATCCCGCACCCGGACGCCACCTCGGCGCTGATCGCCGGCAGCTCGGAGATCACCGCGCACTTCTCCAGTCCGCCGTTCCAGTACCAGGAACTGGAAAACCCGAAGGTGCACAAGGTGCTCAGTTCGTACGATGTGCTGGGCGGCCAGGCGACGTTCAACGTGCTGTACACCACGCAGAAATTCCACGACGAAAACCCCAAGACCTACAAGGCGTTCTACGACGCGCTGGCCGAAGCGTCGCAGTACATCAAGGCGAACAAGACCGAAGCGGCCAAGACCTACATCCGCGTCGAGCAGTCGAAGTTGCCGTTGGCGTTGGTTGAGAAGATCGTCAACGACCCGGAAATCGACTTCACCATCGTGCCCCAGCGCACCGGGGTGTATGCCGAGAAGCTGAATGAACTGGGCGTGCTGAAGAACAAGGCGGGTAGCTGGAAGGACTTCTTCTTCGAAGAAGCCCATGGTGGGGCAGGGAGCTGAGTTTCGCCCCTCCGGGTGACCCGCGGCGCTTTTGACGCGGCCAGGTCCGCTGCGGGCAGCGGCCCCAAGGCCGCGTCTACAACCTTGCCTCCAACCCGGCCCGCACCTGCGGCCATTCTTCTTCAATCACGCTGAAGCGCACCGAATTGCGCCTGCGCCCGTCCGGCATGATCCGCTCGTTGCGCACGATCCCTTCCTGCTGTGCTCCCAGGCGCAGAATGGCTGCCCGTGACCTGGCATTGATCTCGTCGGTAGTGAACTGCACCCGCACGCACCCCAGCTCGTCGAAGGCATGCCGCAGCATCAGGTACTTGGCCTCGGTGTTGACGAAACTGCGCTGCCAGCGCGCCGCAATCCAGGTACTGCCGATCTCCAGCTTGCGGTTCACACGGTCTACTTTCCAGAACCGCGTGGAGCCGATCACTTCGCCGGTTTCCCTGAGCACCGTGACGTACGGCAGTACCGCGCCGGCGTCACGGCCCTGGAGCGCTGTGTCGATATAACCCTGCACCGTGGCGGCCGAAGGCACCACGGTGAAGGGCAGGTTCCACAGCTCGCCGTCGCTGGCGGCCAGCACCAGCGCGGGGGCGTCATCGGGTTGCAGGGGGCGCAGCAGGATGCGCGGGCCTTCCAGGGGTTGCATGCTCGTATCTGCCAAAAGCTGAATGACCGGCGCAGTCTACCGGGTAATCAGGGCGTTTTGTCCTGGAGGATGGCAAAGCCCTGCTTGTTTTCGCTGACAATCCGCACCCGCGCGTCATGCCCGGCCGGGGCCTGGACCATGATCTCGCGGTACAGGCTGCCCTTGCCGCAGAGGGTATCGTCGGCCGTGTCGGTGGCAATGCCGACCACCCGCTCACCGGCGGGTACCTTGAAGGTCGCCACCTCGCCGATGCCGATGCGTGCCGCCACGGTGCGGTCGATCAGCACAGCCACGTAGCAGCCGCCACCCAGCATGCCGATATCGCGGTGTACCACCAGGGTACTGCCGTTATCCAACGCCGCCTGGTAACCCAGCAAGCGGTCCTGAGGCACGGGTTCGGGGTGGTCGGAACGGTAGGACGAACAGCCACTGACCAGCAAAACGCATAACGCAGTGCACATCAGGCGCATGGACGTTCCTCTATTTGGTGTCCCAGGGCATCGGCTGGCCAGCGCGTACCTTGGCGCTCAACGCCTTGAGGTACTCCAGCGGCTCACCCTCTGAATGGGCATGGGCCTGCTCGTCCACCCAGGTCATGACCTTTTGTCGGTCCAGGCTGGGGCGGGCATGCAACATCTCCTTGATTACCCGCTCGCAGTGCTGCGAATAGGCAATGACACTGGAAAACATCTGATGGGCCATGATCGCTCCTTGAAGAGATACGCGGGATGAAATCAAGGTAGCACTCAATGGTGACAGGTGATGGACAATTCTTCGTCGGGCACGCTGATGCTAGCAGCGGACCTCGGGGCGTGCGCGGTGCATGCGGTATGCCTGATGCAACGCAGTGCCTGTGACGCGGCCGGGTTCGCTGCTACAAGGCGAGGTTACTTCTTGTAGGTTTTCTGCAAGCGCGTGGCCATTTTCGCGTGGCGCTGCACGTCTTTCAGTTGCGCAGTGGCGAAGGCCTTCAGGTCCGGGTCGTCATTGCTGTTGGCCTCGGCAGAGTAAAGGTCACGCAGATGCTCGGTAACGTTGACCTGCCCAATGGCGAAACTGGCCTCCGGGCTCTTGCCGGCCACGGCCGGGGAGGGGATGACCCTGGTCGGTGGCACTGGCACGTCGATGTCGTGTTTTTTCGCCAGTTCCGTCAATTGCTCATTGAAGATCGTGTGGTCCTTGACCATCACGCCGACGTAGGTCTGCATGTCGGCTTGCTTGAACTTGTCGCCCGCTTGCTGGACCAGCAGAATCTCGGCAGCGCCGGCGTTCAGGGCATTGGTGACAAAGGTATTGGGTGCGGCGAAGGCGGTGCCGGTGCCGGCCAGCAGCAGGGCCAGGCCAATTTGCAGGGTTTTGCGATGGTTCATCAGTGCGTCTCGGGTATGCAGGGGGGGCAAATGGCCGTATGAGAGTCCGTTTGCGTGCGCAGGGCAAATGAAGCTTTGCTCACCTTGCCCAGCCTAGCCCAAAACCTCGCTGGCACGCCAGCGCCCCCACGGCCGGTGGCCGCGCCCACGCCGCCAGGGTGGACAAAGCCGCCAAGGCGGGGCAGGCTCTGGGGTGTTGATTGTCCAGCGTGGAGCAAAGCATTGAGTATTGAAGGCGTTATTTTCGACAGCGACGGCACCCTGGTCGACAGTGAACGCATGGCGGCTGGCCTGCTGCGTGAACTGCTGGCCGAGCGCGATGTCCATCTGCCCCATGACGAAGTGCTGCGGCGTTTTCGCGGCGTGCAGTTCGCCATTTTCGTGGGTGAATTGTGCGAAGAGCATGCCCACCTGGACGCTGAACCCTTCATGAGCGACTTCCGGGGCCGCAGCCTTGATCTGTTCGCCCAGGGCCTGGAAGCGATGCCCGGCGCGCTGGATTTTGTCCGCGAACTGAAGCTGCCCAAGTGCGTGGCCACCAATGGCCCGCGCGCCAAGGTCGAGACGTGCCTGAAGACGGCCGGGCTGTGGGAAGCCTTCGACGGCAATATCGTCAGTGCCTACGAGGTCAATGCCTGGAAACCTTCCCCGGAATTGATCCTGGCCGCCGCCCGGGTGCTCGACCTGGCGCCACAGCAATGCCTGCTGGTCGACGACAGTGTGCCTGGCGTGCAGGCAGGGCTGGCGGCCGGCACGTTGGTGGCTGGCTACGGCGATACCGACTTTTCTGCCTTCCAGGGCCACCCAGGCTTTCACCATGTGCCCGACTACGCGGCCCTCAAGGCTTTGCTGGCGACCCTCGGCTAATCCCGCCGGTGGCGGCGTTCGTAGTGGTCCAGCAATGGTTGGGTACTGATGCCATGCAACAGGATGCTCAGGGCCACCACTGACAGGGTCAGGCTGATCGCGGTGTGCTGAATGTCGGCGGGCAGCCCGTGGGCAATGGCGAAGCACAGGTAATACAGCGAGCCGATGCCACGAATGCCGAACCACCCCAGCAGGGCGCGCTGGTGCCCGTCCAGGTGTTTGCCGCGCACCAGCAGCCAGACGCTGGCCGGGCGGATCACGCAGAACAGCGCCAGCCCCAGGCCGATGGCGCGCCAGTCCCAGTACAGCGACAGCGCCGCGCCCAGCAAGGTGATCAGCAGCACTTCCATGGAGCGCTCCACCAGGTCACCGAAGGTGAGGATGTCATCCATCATCACCCCCGCGGCCAGTTGGCCACCCTCCAGTTCACTGGGCGAGGGCGGCGGGGCCTGTGGGGCACGTGGTTTGGCCAGGTGTTCGGCCGGCACCTCGGACTGGGAGGCGCGAGCCTCGGCCTGGCGCAGGCCGACCCCGGCGGCGAACACCGAGAGAAACCCGAACGCACCCACGCCATAGGCGACCACGTAGCTGATGGCGATCAACGCCAGGGCCAGAAAGTCGTTGGGCGACTCGATGCTGTCTTCGTTGCGTACCCGCTGGCTGATCATCACCTGCCCCAGCAGCCGCCCCAGCCCGTAGCCGATGGCCAGGCCCGCCGGCACGCCCCAGGCGAGGTTCTTCAGGGCCCACAGGCCAATATCGGGCAACCCCATGTCCACGTGGTCGATCATCATCAGGCTGAAGATCACGAACGGAAACGCCACCCCATCGTTGAGCCCTGCCTCGCCGGACAGCCCGTAGCGCACCCTGTCGAAGTCGTGGGCACTATTGACCTGAACCATGGCCGCCAGAACCGGGTCGGTGGGTGCCAGCATGGCCCCGAGCAAGGCTGAAAGGCCCCACGACAGGTGCAGGCCGAAGTGCGCCACCGCGGCCACCCCGGCGATCGACACCAGCATCACCGGACCGGCCAGCAGGTATGACGCGCGCCATGCCGTGCGCCGCAGGCCCAGGCGCAGTTTGATGCCGGTGCCGAACAGCGAGAACAGCACCGCCATCTCGGTGACCCGGCCCAGCCAGGTGGAGGCGCGCGCGAAGTCCATGTTCACCAGGCCAACGCCCAGTGGGCCCAGCCCCATGCCGAACGCCAGGCACACCGCCGAGGTCGTCACTGGAAGCCAGCGCAGGTATGAAGACGTCAAGGCCAGCAACAGCAGCAGGGCGCCCAGCACCGACATCCATAATATGAAACTCATTGAACTCCCGGGGCCTTGTGGCTGGTTAAGGTAACGTCATCATTAACTGTGACTTTGCCGCGACCGGTAAGTTGAATTGGCGCTACTATCGTGCGGACAATTCATTGCCCCGGAGAACGCCATGATCAAAGTCAGCGTGATGTACCCCTACCAGGAAGGCGCGCGGTTCGATTTCGATTACTACCGCGACAAGCACATGCCCCTGCTCAAGGAACTGCTTGGCGCCGCTTGCCTCAAGTATTCGGTGGAGAAGGGCCTCGCCGGTGGCACGCCAGGCACGCCGCCAACTTACCTGGGGCAGTGCCACGTCTATTGCGAGTCGGTGGAAACCTTCGGTGCCGCATTCGCAGAACATGCTGCCGTGCTCAACGGCGATATCCCCAACTACACCGACCTGGTGCCCGTGATCCAGATCAGCGAAGTGCTGGCCGAAGTCTGAGAAGTTGCCGCTGTGGGCCCGAGGTTCACCCGGGCCCGCAAGGCGGCTCAGGCGTTGTGATCATCCTTGAGGGTGGTCGTGGACTCCGTCACCTCGATGGTTTCGTTGGTGCCCATCGCCTTGTACTGTTTGCGGATGGTCTTCAGTTCCTTGGCATCCAGATCTTCCAGGTCCAGCGCCGCGTTCTGCGCTTCATGGGTGGCGCGCAGCAGTTCGTCGATCTTGATGTGCAGCATGTCGTTGTCGCGGTTCTGGGTGTTCTGGATCACGAAGACCATCAGGAACGTAATGATGGTGGTTGAGGTATTGATGATCAGTTGCCACGTATCGTTGTAATGGAAAAGCGGCCCCGTGGCCGCCCAGATCACGATCAGCACCACAGCGGCGACGAAGGTGCGCGAGCTGCCGGCAGCTTTGGACAAGGCATTGGAGAACAACGAGAATTTCATGGCAGTGGTTCCGTAAAGAGGGGTCACTGGGTAGACCCCGCTCGACGGTTGAAATTCTTTGTTACATGCACAGTTTCATCTAGTTGATCTGGATCATCACGGCAAACACGCCCAACCCCACCCAGAAGCCGGCGAACAACCACGGCGCTCGAATGGAGAACATCAGCGACTTGCGATAGCCCTTGTGCGTGGACTCCATTTCGCTGAACAGCGGCTCGTCGTCATAGGCCAGGCCCATGGCGGGCAAGTCGCGCAGCAGGCCGCTCTGCTTGAAATGCCAGTGGTCGATGATGTCGTAGGCCGCGCGAATGCCTGGCCAGGCATTCAGCGAGCACAGTACTCCCAACAGCGCCAGCACCGGTGGCACCACCAGGGTGAACACCTTGCCCCACTCGGGGTTCAGGTTGGCCATGGACGAGGCGTAGGCGATCACCAGGAACGACTGCGCCGACAGGTAGCTGTTGGTACGGTTGGAGAGAATGGCGGTTTCATACTGGATTTCACGCCGGTAGAAATCCAGGCGGTCCTTGGGGGTGCCGAACATCAGCGCGTTTTCGCTATCGCTGCTGTCCTCGGCACCCGGCACGCGTGAAGTGATGATCCTGCTCAAGCGCGCATCCTCGGTGTCAGTCATTCGGTTCAGCGGTGTTGATGTAGGCCGGCACTTTGGCCAAGGGCAACTGGCGAGCTTGCCCCGGTTGAATATCGGCGCGTGGCGCCAGGGGCTCCAGGCGTTGCGGTTGGCCGGTTTCCAGGGCTTTCTCGATGGCCGCCAGCACGCGCACGTCACGCCAGCCTTCATCGCCGTCCGGGCCGGGTTTCTCGCCCTTGAGAATGCAGTCGGAGAAGTACTGGGTTTCGCCGCCGAACTGGTCCACTACCGGAGCACTGTGTTGCTCGGTCTTGCCATCGACGATGAGCTGGTAACCGATCGCCACCCCTTCGCCGAAGCCGAAGCACGGTGAAGCGTCGATCTCGCCCTTGCTGCCGAACAGTTGGAAGCGCTGGCTGCCGGGCAGGCTGTAGCTGACCGTGAAATGCGCCAGGCGCTCGTCGCTGAAGCGCAGGGTCACACTGACCGTGTCGTAGGTGTTGATGTCGCGGCCCGGGGTGTTCACACCCATGGCCGAGACTTCCAGGGGCTCGCCCCCGAACAGGTTGCGCACCGCGTTGAGCGGGTAGGGGCCCATGTCCACGACGGGCCCGGCCCAATACCCATGCTGGGCGCGGTGGTTGGAGGTCTTGGTGAGCTGGCTGAACGAGGAGGTGAACAACCGAGGTTCACCGATGACGCCGGCGCGCAGCTTGCCAATCAACTCAACGGTGGCCGGCTCGCAATGCAAGCGGTAGGCGATCATCAGCAAGGCCTTGCCGCGCTCGGCAGCGGCGTTGATCGCCAGGCAGTCTTCCTCGCTGGTGGCCATGGGTTTTTCCAGCAGCACATGGATACCGGCTTCCAGCGCCGGTACCGCGAACTCCCGGTGGCGGAAATTGGGGGTGGCGATGTACACCGCGTCGATTTCGCCGCTGGCCAGCAAGGTAGCGTAGTCGTCGTAGTGGTAGCTCTTGAGGTGGTAGTGGGCGGCCAGGTCGCGACCCTTCACCGGGTCGCCGGTCACCAGCGCGGTCATCACCGAGTTGTCGGTCTGGCCGACACCGGGCATGAACGCGCCCTGGGAAATCCAGCCGCCAGCGACGACCGCGTAACGAACCTTGCCTTGAGCATCGGGCATGTCATGACTCCTGAAAGCGGGCGGGTGGAATACCGGCCCCTCAGGAATGGGCAAGCCTTGCGCGGACAAGTTCCCGCGGTGTGCCTCAGAAGCGGTTGAGCGGAATTTTCAGGTAGCGCACGCCATTGTCTTCGGCAGGCGGCAATTCACCCGCGCGAATGTTCACCTGCACCGCCGGCATCAATAGCACGGGCATGGCCAGGGTGGCGTCGCGCGCCGTGCGCATGGCCACGAACTGCGCCGCATCGATGCCGTCGCGCACGTGGATATTGCCTTGGCGCTGGGCGGCCACGGTGGTCTGTGATTGTTCGGCGCGGCCCTCGGGCGGGTAGTCGTGGCACAGGTGCAGGCGAGTGTCGCCGGGGAAGGCCAGCAGGGTGCGGATGGATCGGTACAGTTGTTCGGCATCGCCGCCGGGGAAGTCGCAGCGGGCCGTGCCTACGTCGGGCATGAACAGCGTGTCACCGACGAACAGGTCCCGGTCGCCCACCAGGAACGCCATGTCCGCCGGGGTGTGGCCTGGCACATGCAAGGCACGTACGGTGAGGTTGCCGATGCTGAAGGTCTCGTCAGGCCGCAACAGGTGATCGAACTGCGAGCCGTCCAGGCGGAAGTTCGGTTCCAGGTTGAATACCGTCTTGAATACCTTCTGTACCTGGCGGATACCATCACCGATGACGATCTTGCCGCCCAACCGACCGCGCAGGTAGGGCGCTGCGGAAAGGTGATCAGCATGGGCGTGGGTTTCCAGCAACCACTGCACGTTCAGCCCCTGGGCGCGCACGAAAGCGGCGATGGCGTCGGCGTGCTCACTGCCGGTACGGCCGGAGGTGGGGTCGAAGTCGAGCACCGAGTCGATGATCGCGCAGGCACTGCCGGGCGCCTCGTACACCACGTAGCTGAAGGTCGAGGAGCCGCTGTCGAAAAAGGGCTGGATCAGTGGGCTCATGAATTGCTCCACACTCTATTGTTCAATAATCTATATTTAAACATAATGTAATCACAGAAAGTGATCGAGAGCGACCCCTGCCCATGGAAACCTGCCTGACCACCGACGACGTCGTGCGCCTGCGCGCCAGCGCCTCCAAGGCTTGCGCGCTGCTCAAGGCACTGGCCAACGAAGACCGCCTGCTGATCCTCTGCCAGTTGACCCAGGGCGAGCGCAACGTCGGCGAGCTGGAGGCCGGCACCGGCGTGCGTCAGCCTACCCTCTCCCAGCAACTGGGGGTGTTGCGCGACGAGGGCCTGGTGGCCACCCGCCGCGAAGGCAAATACATCTTCTACGGGCTGGCCAGCCATGAGGTGATCCAGGTCATGAAGACCCTTTCGGGTCTGTACTGCGGCACCGTGCTCACCAGCCTCGGTGCGCAACCCCTTACCCAATGACAGTGTGGACGGCATGCAAGAGAACCTGCAGCAACAGGATGCGACCGCCAGCAACGCGGACATCCTGATCATCGGCGGCGGCGCCGCCGGCATCGGCCTGATCGCCAGTTTGCTCAAGCGCCAGCCTGGCCTTTCGATCACCCTGGTCGAACCTTCCGATACCCATTACTACCAACCCGCGTGGACCCTGGTAGGGGGCGGCGCCTATGCCGCCGGCAAAACCGCGCGGCCCACGGCCGATGTACTGCCCCGCGGGGTGAAATGGCTCAAGGCCGCGGTGCAGAGCATTGATGCCGATGGCCAGCGCGTGGTGCTGGAAGATGGCCGTCAGGTGGCTTACCGGCACCTGGTGGTGTGCCCCGGGTTGCGCCTGGCCTGGGAGCAGATCGAAGGCCTGGAAGAAACCCTGGGGCGCAACGGTGTGACCTCCAATTATCGCTTCGACCTGGCGCCCTACACCTGGGAACTGGTTCAGGGGCTGCGGGGCGGCAAGGCCATCTTCACCCAACCGGGCATGCCGATCAAATGTGCCGGCGCGCCGCAGAAGGCGTTGTACCTGTCGTGTGACCACTGGCGGCGCAGCGGGGTGCTGAACGCCATCGATGTGGAGTTCAACCTCGCCGGGCCGGCATTGTTCGGCGTGGCGGCGTATGTGCCAGCGTTGATGAAATACATCGACAAGTACCGCGCGCGGTTGGCGTTCGGCTCGAAACTGGTGAAGGTCGACGGCCCGGCGAAGACCGCGTGGTTCGACAGCCTGGATGCCGACGGCAACCTTGTGCGCCAGGCGAAGGCCTTCGACCTGCTGCATGTGGTGCCGCCGCAGGTGGCCCCCGCGTGCGTGCGCCACAGTGCCCTGGCCAATGAGGGCGGTTGGTGCGAAGTGGACCCCGCTACCTTGCAACATGTGCGTTACCCACAGGTCTTCGGCCTGGGCGACGTCTGCGCCACCAGCAACGCCAAGACCGCGGCGGCGGTGCGCAAGCAGATCGTGGTGGTAGCCGAGAACCTGCTGGCCCGGCGCGCCGGGCGTTCGATGCCGTTGCGCTACGACGGCTACGGTTCGTGCCCGCTGACGGTGGAGAAGGGCCGGGTGGTATTGGCCGAGTTCGGCTATGGCGGCAAGCTGTTGCCTACTTTTGCGCTGGACTCCACCGTGCCCCGGCGTTCGGCCTGGTGGTTGAAGGCGCATTTCCTGCCGTGGTTCTACTGGCATGGCATGCTCAAGGGCCGTGAATGGCTGACCCGCTGCACAACCACTGAATAGGGGCGGGTGATGCTGGCGCTTGTATTGGGCGGCCTGATCGGGATGGTGCTGGGGCTGACCGGGGCCGGTGGCGGTATCCTGGCTGTGCCGGCATTGGTGCTGGGCCTGGGCTGGCCCATGACCCAGGCCGCGCCGGTGGCGTTGCTGGCCGTGGGCGTGTCGGCGGCGGTAGGCGCCCTTGACGGCCTGCGCCAGCGCATCGTGCGTTGGCGCGCGGCGCTGTTGATGGCGCTGCTGGGCACCTTGTTCACGCCGCTGGGCCTGCTGGTGGCCCACCGCATGCCGGAACGCGGGCTGATGGGGTTGTTCTGCGCGGTGCTGCTGGTGGTGGCCTGGCGCATGTTCAGCCAATCCCGGGACCGGCCGTGCGCTGGCTCGGGTATCGACCACAGCTGGGAGCAGAAAAACTGCATGCTCGACCAGCACACCGGACGTCTGTCCTGGACCTTGCGCTGCAGCATCACCTTGTCGGTGGTGGGCTCGTGTTGCGGGTTTCTTACCGGTCTGCTGGGGGTGGGGGGTGGTTTCCTGCTGGTGCCGGCGTTCCGGCAACTGACCGACATTCGCGTGCATGGCATCATCGCCACGTCATTGATGGTCATTGCCCTCGTGTCGGGCATGGCGATCCTGGGTGCCTTGCACGCTGGCGTGCGCATCCCGCTGGAGGGTGGGTATTTCATCGTTGCCAGCGTTGCCGGCATGGTGATTGGCCGGGTGCTATCGCCCCGGCTGCCCGCGCGCGTATTGCAGGCAGGCTTCGCGGCGTTGTGCGTTGGTGTGGCGTTGTACCTGGGCGCGCGGGTTCTCTGACCGCGTCCCCTGTACCCCTGTGGTGGTTCCCTGTGGGACCGGGCGAAGCTCGGGAAGCAGCCACCGCGCTATGGCTCCCCACAGGGGCGCAGCGCGGTCTGTTTCGCAGGAGTGGGTCCTGACGCGGCGGGGATCCGGTATGCTGCGGACCGATTTGCAACAAAACGTTGCAGCAGTAATCGTCCAAGAACAAGGAGCACCCCGTGGACCCAACCGCCATCGCCTGGCTCGCCCATGATACCCGCCTCATTCTCTGTTGCCTGGTGGCCATCGCCACCATCATCGTGCTGATCAGCGTTACCCGTCTGCCGCCCTTTCTTTCCATTCTGGTCGGTACCTTCATCGCCGGCGTCGGCGCCGGGCTTGCTCCAGAGGAGGTGGCCAAGGCCTTCAGCAAAGGCGCCGGGGGTATCCTGGGCGAGGCGGGAATCATCATCGCGCTGGGCTCGATGCTCGGCGCGCTGATGGCCGAATCGGGCGCGGCCGATCGTATCGCCAGCACATTGCTGGGGCTGGGCAAGGGCCGCAGCCTGCCGTGGGTGATGGCGCTGGTGGCCCTGGTCATCGGCCTGCCGCTGTTCTTTGAAGTGGGGCTGGTGATGATGGTGCCGATCATCTTCGTCATGGCCCGCCAATCGGGCCAGCCCCTGCTGAAGATCGCCATCCCGGCACTGGCCGGCATGACCACCTTGCACGCGCTGATGCCCCCACACCCGGGGCCGCTGATCGCCGTCAGCGCGCTGCACGCCGACCTCGGCCTGACCATGCTGCTGGGCTTCACCATCGCGGTGCCGGCGGTCATTCTGGCCGGGCCGCTGTATGGCAATTGGTTGTCGCGGCGCATGGACGTTCAGGCGCCCGCCGAGCTGGGTGCGTTGTTCGACGCACGCCCCTGCGGGCAGCGGCAGCCGGGCTTCGGCATTTCCCTGCTGATCATTCTGCTGCCGGTGCTGCTGATGCTCGGCAGCACATTGGCGAAGGTGGTATTGGCGCCGGAAACCACCTTGGCCCTGACTCTGAAATTTCTGGGTGAACCCTTGATTGCCCTGGGTATCGCCGTGCTCGCTGCCGTGGTCTGCCTGGGCTGGGCCAACGGCCTGCCCCGCGAGCAGGTGGGCAATACCTTGCGCAAGGCCCTGGCCCCCATTGCCGTGTTGCTGCTGACCATCGGCGCGGGCGGTGGCCTGAAGCAGACGCTGCTGGACGCTGGCGTCAGCCAGACCATCAGCAAGGCAGCCGAAGGCGCGCACATGCCGTACCTGCTGCTGGCCTGGCTGATTGCCGTGGCATTGCGCCAGGCCACCGGATCGGCCACTGTCGCGACGACTACCACGGCGGGCATCCTGGCGCCGATGATGGCGGGGCTGGCGGCGACCCAGAGTTCACTGGTGGCCTTGGCCATCGGTGCCGGCTCGGTGTTTTTCTGCCATGTCAACGACGCGGGTTTCTGGATGGTGCGCGAATACTTCGGCCTGCAGCTCAAACAGACCATCTGGGTATGGTCGGTGTTGCAGACCATCGTCTCGGTGGTCGGGCTGGTGGGAACGATGCTGCTGTGGTGGTGGCTGACATAACGGCAGTCCGGCGGATCTGGCCGCGTTTTACCACGCGGCATATCTGGCGTTGCGCGGCGGGGGCGACGCGGCCAGGTCCGCTGCTACGACGTTGGTATTTGTTCGTCCCATATATGGGGATTTAAATTCACATATTGAATATTCGCCGCCAGCTGGTTTAAGGTCTCTGCAAGGGCACTCGTTGCCCCTCGATAACGACAATAATGAGAGAACCGTCATGACCCAGCCGACGCTGAACGACGGCTTGCACGCCAGTACCATGGCCAAGCTGAACCTCAAGCTGATCCCGTTCCTGATGCTGCTGTACATGGTGGCCTACATCGACAAGTCGAACATTTCGGTGGCGGCGCTGCAGATGAACGCCGACCTGGGGTTGTCGGCGGCCATGTATGGCTTGGGCGTTGGACTGTTCTTCCTCACTTATATCCTGCTGGAAGTACCCAGCAGCCTGATCATGACCAAGGTCGGGGCGCGCCGCTGGATTGCCCGCATCATGATCACCTGGGGTATCGTCGCCGCTGGCATGAGCCTGGTGCAGACGGCCAACCAGCTGTACGTGATGCGCTTGCTGCTGGGCGCCGCCGAGGCCGGTTTCACCCCGGGGATCATCTATTACCTGTCCCAGTGGTACCCGCGCAGCGACCGGGCCAAGGCCATGTCGTTCTTTTACATTGGTGCGGCGCTGGCGTCGGTGATCGGCTTGCCCTTGTCCGGCGCTTTCCTGCACCTGGATGGCCTGGGGGCGGTCAGCGGCTGGCGGTGGCTGTTCCTGCTCGAAGGCATTCCCGCCGCGGTGCTAGGCGTGGTTGTGTTGCGCTACCTGCCGGATTCACCCCAGAGCACCCACTGGCTCGACGAACCGCAGAAAGCCTGGCTATCGAGCACCATTGCCGCCGAGCAGGCGGGCACCTTGATTTCCCACAACGATGCGTGGCACGCGGCCTTTCGCAGCCCGCGGGTGTGGTTGCTCAGCCTGTTCTGGCTGTTGCAGGCCTTCGGTACCATTGGCATCACGTTGTTCCTGCCACTGATCGTGCAGTCGGTTTCCGGGCAGGGCTCGTTTGTGGTCAGCCTGATGTCGGCGCTGCCCTTCCTGCTGGCGTGCGTGTTCATGTACGTGAATGGTCGGCACTCGGACCAGCGTGGCGAACGTTCGCTGCACTTGGGTGGGCCTTTGCTGGTGTCGGGCATCGTGCTCGGCACCGCCGTACTGTGCGGCAACCAGGGCCTGGCCTATGCGTTGCTGGTGCTGGCCGTGGCGCTGAACTGGGCGGCGACGCCGGTGTTCTGGGCCACCACTACCGAAACGCTGTCCGGCCCGGCCGCAGCCGTGTCCATTGCCTTGATCAACTCCATCGCCAACCTCGCCGGGCTGGGCCTGCCGCCGGTGATGGGCTGGATCAAGGACGTCACCCATACCTACGATTACGCCTTGCTGCTGGTGGCCTGCGCCTTGCTGGTCGGCGGCATGCTGGGGGTGTACCTGGGCGCCGAGCGTGTCCGTGGCCCAATTCATGTGCAAGGAAAAGTTGATGAACGCAAACGTGCTTAAGATCGCTCGCCTGCCGGACATGCTCACCGAGCGCCTGTTCGCCGATTTCGCCGTGCTGGACAGTGACGAGCAAGGCAGCGGGCTGGGGGAGGGCGCGGCGCATATTCGCGCGCTGGTGGCCAACGGTGAGTCCAAGGTCACTCGCGAGCTGCTGGCGCGCCTGCCCGCACTGAAGATCATCGTGGTGTTCGGTGTGGGCTACGACGGCGTGGATGTGGCCGCCGCCCGCGAACGCGGGATTGCCGTGACCCACACCCCGGACGTGCTGACCGACGATGTCGCCGACTTCGCCATGGCGCTGCTGCTGGGCATTGCCCGCGGCACCGCCCCGGCGGACCGCTTCGTGCGCCAGGGCCGCTGGGCCGACGGCCCCATCGCGTTCACCCGCAAGGTCAGTGGCGCCCGCCTGGGTATCATCGGCCTGGGGCGCATAGGCCGCGCTATCGCCCGCCGCGCCGAGGGCTTTGGCATGAGCATCGCGTACAGCGGTCGCACTCGCCAGGCGGTGGAGTACGCGTGGTATGCAGACGTTCGGCAACTGGCAGCCCAAGTCGACTTCCTGGTGGTGGCAGTGGGCGGCGGGGCGCAGACCCTGCACCTGGTCGATGCCCAGGTGCTGGCTGCTTTGGGCCCCCAGGGTTACCTGATCAACGTCGGGCGCGGCAGTGTGGTGGACGAGGCCGCGCTGGCCCAGGCCCTGGTCACCCGGCAACTGGCGGGGGCGGCGCTGGACGTGTTCGAGGACGAGCCCCGGCCACACCCCGGTTTGCTGGGGCTGGACAATGTCCTGCTGACGCCGCACATGGCCAGCGCCACCTGGGCCACGCGGCGTGCCATGGCCGACCTGACCCTGGCCAACCTGTCGGCGTTTTTCGATGGCCAGCCACTGCCCACGCCGATTCCCGGCTGAGGCCTACAGTTGAAGTGTCTTGATGAACTTCAACAGGGCACCAAAGCGGGCGGTGTACATGCGCGAGTGAGGCCAGATGGCATAAATGGGGTAGCGTGTGGTGGCCGCGTTCAGATGCAGCGGTACCAGGCGCCCGTCTGCCAAGGGTTCGCGAATCACCAGGTCGGGCAGGCAGGCGAGGGCAAGGCCCTTGATGGCAAAATCGATGCGCGCCGCCATGTCATTGCAGATCAGCGTGACGGGCAGTTCCGCCCCGTGCGCCAGCGTCAGCGGCCAGGGCTCTATCTTGCCGCTCTTGGGTTGGCGGTAGTGCAGCAACTTGTGCCCGGACAACGCCGCCACGCTCGTTGGCGTGCCATGCTCCATCAGGTACTGGGGCGACGCGACGATCAGCCGAGTGAAGTCACCGAGCCAGTGGCTGCGCAGGTTGCTGTCGCTGATCTCACCGACGCGGATCGCCATGTCGAAATCCCCCTCGACCAGGTCGACCAGACGGTCGGTGTACTGAACCTCCAGTTCGATCTCCGGGTACTGGCGGCTGAAGCTGGCCATCATGTCGACCAGCCGATCGCTGATGGGCGCCACCGTTATCTTCAAGCGGCCACGCGGCTGTTGCGCCGACTGCGCGACTTCACTGGTCAGGTATTCCAATTCTTCGATGATGCGGCGGCTGCGTTCCAGCAGCCGCTCGCCATCAGCCGTCAGCGACAGGCTGCGGGTGGTGCGCTTGAACAGGGGGACGCCCAGGTTGTCCTCAAGGCGCGCGATGCGCTTGCCCACCGCTGAGGCCGAGACCCCCAGGGCACGCCCGGCGGCGACGAAGCTGTGTACCTCCGCGACTTGTACGAATACCGAGATGGCCGCGACAGATTCCAGTATGAACGCTCCTATTGCGGACATGGATGACCGTACAGACTGGAACCATAGCTGACTTTCTCCGTAATGACGAACCGACTAGGCTTGATACGAGCCGCATGTCAATTGACACAGGAGTTGTCGCCAATGAAAGCGTTTGTAACTGGTGTGACAGGGTACATCGGGGGTTCGCTGGCCGTTGCCCTGCTCAAGCAAGGGTATGAAGTACGCGGCCTGGTACGCTCCAATACTCACATCAGGGAATTGGGTAACCTGGGCGTGATTCCGGTGCTGGGAAGCCTTTATGACACCGACATCGTGGCGCGCCAGGCGCAGGACGCCGATGTGGTCGTCAACGCTGCGGATGCCGACAACGCCTATGTGGTGAGTACTTTATTGGGAGCCCTGAAGGGCACCCCGACCCGGTTATTGCATGTCAGCGGTGCCAGTGTGATCGGTGATCGGGCGGGCGGCGCCTTCAGCGATCAATGCTGGACCGAGGCCAACCAGCCACAGCCACGCCTGGAGAAAGTCGGCCGCGTGGCCATCGACCATGCGCTGCAGGATGCTGCCCGCGACAAGGTGCATACGCTGGTGGTGTGCCCGACGCTGGTTTACGGTGAGGGCCTGGGCGTGCGCAAGCAGTCCATCCAGATTCCCTTGCTGCAGGCCCTGGCGCGCAAGCACGGGGTGGCAGTGTATGCCGGCAGTGGCGAGAACCGTACCGGCCATGTGCATATTCAAGACCTGGTCAGCCTGTGCCTGCTGATGATCGACGAGGCCCCCGCCGGTACGTTCCTGTTTGCCGAAAACGGCGAGGTAGCCATGAAGGACCTGGCTCAGGTTTTGGGGAATCAACTGGGTTTCGCCGCACCCGCGCAGTCGAAATCCATGGCGTACCTGCTCAAGGAGTGCTGCTTCGATGACCCCCAGGAAGCCGAATACGGCCTGGGCTCCAACATCCGCGTCTGCGCCGACCGTGCCCGCGAGCTAGGCTGGCGCCCCAGCCACCATGACCTGCTGGGGTGGCTGGCCCGGTGACGGTGGCCAGCCGCCCGTCTTGGGAGTTCAACCCTTACGGTGCAACCGGGAGCCTCGTTGCCCCCCGGCTGCCCGGGACCTATCGAGAAAAAGTAGTGCGAGGAGTGCGTGTGCTGATCAGCGAATTGGCTCGCCAGAGCGGAATCAGCCCCCGGATGCTGCGCTACTACGAGGACCAGGGGTTGCTGCGGCCTGTTCGCAAGGCATCGGGCTATCGTGATTACCGCCGCGCCGACCAGCTGCGGCTCGCCCAGATCAGCGCATTGCAGGCCACCGGAATGACGCTTGAGGTCATTCGCCAGATCCTTCCGCCGCTGCTGGGCGAGGCGCCGCCGGCCCACCCCTGTTCCCCTTTGGTGAAGGCGCTGCATGAACAGCGCCGCCAGGTGCTCGATGCGATACAGGAGCAACGGCGGGCGCTGGGCATCATTGACCAGTATCTGAGTGACCTGGGCCAGGTTGATGTGGTGCCGGTGGCCAACCAGAACCTTGAGAGCGAGGCTCCCCTGGCGTGCCGAGGGTGATGCTCAGATGCAAGGCTCCTTTGGTGCGGCCGGTCACTATCAACCCCCGCAGGTCCTTGACCCAGAGAGGTTCCCCCAGCGCAGGTGGCGCGAGCGTGGTGGCCACTGCCACCACCTGACAATGGGCTGCGTGGGCGGCCTTGAGCCCGGCAGGGGCGTCTTCCACGGCCAGGCAATGCTGCGGTTCCACGCACAACTGCCGGGCCGCCGCCTCATAGCCGTCGGGGGCAGGCTTGCCTTCACTGACATCTTCGGCTGCGATCAGCAGGTGTGGGACGGGCAGCCCCGCGGCCCGCAGGCGGCGCTCGGCCAATGCTCGGCTGGCCGACGTCACCACGGCCCACCGTGCGCCCTTCAGCGCCTGCAGCAGGGCCAGGGCGCCGGGGACGGCGACGATACCCTCGGTGTCCAGTAGTTCTTCGGCGATGATGCGCGCGGTCTCGGCAGCCACGTCAACCCCCGCAGGGGCGAACTGGCGCACGGTTTCCTCGCTGCGGCGGCCGTGGGCGCTGTGCAATATCAGCGCGGGGTCCAGGTGGTGACGTCGGGCGAAGCGCAGCCAGGTGCGCTCGACCACGGCGGTGGAATCCACCAGTGTGCCGTCCATGTCCAGCAGCAGTGCCGCTACGGTCAGGGTCACAGGCATGTCAGTCGATCTCCGGGTAGTTGAACAGTGCGCGCAGTTGACGCAGGTCGGCCGGCAGGTCAGCGATGCCCTGGCGGTAGTCGTTTTCCAGGTAAAAACAGCAGTTGGCGGCTGGCCGGCGCAGGCTGGCAAGCAGTTGCCGCCGCTGCGCGGTGTCGGGCCACCCGCCCTTGATGTGTACCTGGGGGCACCAGTGGCCTGTCAGGGCCCTGAGCAGCGCGGGCAGGACATGGCCGGCCTGAGCGAGGTTGCCGGGGTCCAGCAGCAGGGTAAAGTTGCGTCTGCCTACCTGGCGAATCAGGTGCAGGGTAGTGGCGGCATCCAGGTCGCTTTCATAGGCCACCTCCAGCCCCCGGGCGTGGGCCAGGTCACAGGCAAAAGCCAATTGCCGGCTGCTGGCGCGCAGGTGCTCGGCCGTGTGGATACGGCTCAGGCGAAAACCAGGCACCAGAATCAGCGGTGCACCCAGGGCATGGGCCAGGTGCACGGCCTCCGCCAGGGTCTGCCTGACCCGCACGGCGTGGGCCAGGCCATGCAACCCCAGGTCGTTGAGGCGGTTGCAGGCGACGGCATCGATGCCGACCTGGTGGTCGCGGCAGGCCCGCAGCAGTGCAGGCAGCTCTGGCGCCAACAGCGGCGTGCGGCCTGGGCCGCCCACATCCACCTGCAGGCGGCCCACGCCCAAGCTCGCGGCCAAGGTCACGGCGCTGGCACCGCTGACCGGCAGGCGCCAGTCCACCAGCCCCAGAGGCACGGGCCCGCTCATGTCGACGGGCGGCTTTGTGAGCCGGGTAGCTGATGGCTGACGTCGTGAACCTGCCCCTTGGCATCCACCACCAACGCCCGGCCATGAGCGCCGCCCCCCAGGGTGCGGTACAACTGAACGGCTACGTTCTGGAAACAGGTGCTGCTCATGTAGCTGCTGTAGTCGAAGCAGGCATCGCGACGCCGGCGTATGCCGGGGGTGTCGACCATGCCGGCCGGCAGCAATTGCACCACGCGCAGCTGGGATTCGGGGTATTCCTGCGCTACTGAATGCAGCAGGCTGGAGGCGGCGGCCTTGGTCGCGGCATAGCCGGCGCGCAGTGGGCCGGCGTTGTAGACCACTTCCGAAGACAGCCCCACGAACAGTCCGGGGGCACGCGCCAGCAAAGCCGGCAGCGTCGCGGCCAGGGTCTGCCAGAGGCCGTTGAGGTTGGTGGCCAGTTGATCGCGCCATTGGCTTTCAGGTACGTCGAGCAAGGGTGCCCGTCCTGAACCATAGGCAACGGCGCTGTAGAACACGGCCGTCAGCCGTGGGCCGAAGCGGGTGACGGCATTTGCCAGCTCGCGCCGACTGTCATCGCTGCGCGTCAGGTCCAGCGGCCACCAGTGTGCGCCTTCCAGGCCCGGCTGGGCCAAAGGGTCGGAACGGCTGAAAATAACGACCTGGGCTCCTTCGGCGAGCAGGGCCTTGGCAATGGCGCGGCCGATGCCGGCCGAGCCTCCCACCACGAAGACACAGGGCGCATCGTTGTTCACGGGCTGCATGGCGAAGGCTCCAGAAGGGTAGCCCGCAGCACCGCCGGGCAGGGGTTGATGGTCATGGCGACTTTGATGAAACGGCGCCCATCCAGGTGTCGGCCGTGGCCGTTGGCGATCTGCTGCATCAGGCGGGCGGCGGCTTCCAGGGGTACATGGTGCGTGACCAGGGGCATGAAAAGCCCGGGTTGGCGCGCCAGCCAGGCGCAACTGTCCATCAGATGGCGGGTGGCTACCCCGCGGTGGCCAAACAGCACCCGCGTTCGGCGCCAGCGATCCCGCGTGTGCACGAAGGCGCCTTCCAGGGGCTGGCCGCCGCAGTTGAGCGCGCGCACGCCAGCCAGGTCCTCGACCTCAGGCAGCGCTGGCAGGTGGCTGGCGGCCGGCACGCCGCCCAGCAGGTCGATGACGGCGTCGCTGGCCAGGTAGTCCAGTGCGTGTTCCAGGCAGCGCAGTGTGGCGTTGCGGGGCGTGGCCAGCAACGCCGCGGTGGCGCCGCAGTCGCGCAAGCGCGCGTCCAGCCCCGGGTCGTCACGCAGCACGCAACAGGTTTCGGCCAGAGCATGCTGCTGGCTCCACCGCAGGCCGCTAAGGCTGTTGTGGATCAACAGCACAGGGCTGTCAGCGCCCAGCAGGGTCCGGGCGCAGCGCGCGACAAGGTGGCCGATGGTGCCATCGCCGTACACCAGCAGGGGGCCGGGGCGTTTATGCCGCGCCATCAGTTGCAAACCGTGGATCACGCTGGCCAGTGGTTCTATCAAGGCTGCCAGCGGCGCAGGCAGGTCAACCGGCAGCGGTACCACCAGGCCTGCCTCGACCATCGCCGCAGGTACCCGCAGGCGTTGCTGGAACAGGCCGTCCTGCAAGTGGCCGAGCAGCAGGCTGGGGTCGTGGGGGTGGGTAGGGTTGAGGATCACGTGCTGGCCCGGCTGCCAGTGGGCGGCCGCCCCCTGGCCACAGGCGATGATCCGGGCCACGCCTTCGTGGCCCAGTACCACGGCCGGGTCATGGCGCTCACCGCGCAGCACCTGCAGGTCGGTGCCACACAGGCCTGCCAGCAAGGGGGCCACCAGCAGGTCGCCGTCATGCAGCATCGGCAGGGGGCGTTCACGCAAGGACACGTGCGCGGCCTGGTGAACAATGGCCAGGGGGTGGGTGATCATGATGTCCACTCCCGCGCCGCTGTCTTCATCTGCAACCCGGCCCCGTACAGGCCATCGGCGGTGCCGGGCGGGGCGATGACAATACGGTTCATGATGTAGCCGGGGTCGAACTTGCTCGTCAGGTACAGGCCGGCTTCGTCAAAGTGCGTGGCCAGGGCATCCAGGTAGTGCTGGCCCAGGTGGGTGCTGACGCCACCGGTCAGAACGATCCGATCAAGCTCCGGGTCCAGCGCCAAGGCGCACCGCAGGGTGTCAGCCATGGCGCGGGTGCCCAGGCGCAGCAGCGTCAGGGCATAGGGGTCGTGGGCATCCAGGGCGTCGGCCAGGGCCGCTTCATGCTCAACCCCCGCGGCGCGCAGGCGGCCGAGCAATGACCCGGCCCACAGCGGGTGGCCGTGTTGGCGCAATGCCCGATGCAGGTTGCGCAAGCCACGGCCGGAACTGAAGGCCGCCAGATGGTTGCGCCCGCCACAGTCGCAGCACAGGTCCAGGGTACGGCGTGGCGCCCACTGTGCGGGCGCCACCGGCAGGTGGCCAATTTCGCCCTGCAGGCCGAAGCTGTCCACGGGTACCTCGCCGGTGCGCAAGTCCAGGGTGCGACAGGCAATGCCCGTACTGACCGTGATCAGCATCACCTTGCGCAGGGGCGGCGATTGCGGCGCCAGTTGGCTGGCGTAGTGCAGCAGGGCGCAGGTCACGTCATTGGCCACGTGCCAGCGCACGCCAGGGGTACGCCGTGCCAACTCGCCCGGCAGGTCAAGCCCGCCGCAATCGCTGCCCCATAACGGCCCGGAGCCGTATACCTGGCCGCTGCGGGCGTCCATGGCCGCCCCCAGGGACACACCGCAGCGGCGCGCACCTTGCGCCAGCGCAGTGCCGACCAGGTAGGCGAGCAACCCTTCCTTGAGTGAGGCCGCGCTGGCCTGGCGGTCACTGTGAAAACTCAGCGCCGGATGGTGTTGCACCTGGGCCAGTGGCAGGCCAGGGCTGAAGTGCGCGGAGCGGAACCAGGTGCCGCCGATATCGAACACCATCGCCGGCGAAAGGGGATCGGCGAGGGCGTCCGGCCAGAATCGAAACGCTTGCATGGCGACTCCTCAGGCGCGTTGGCGCTCGTTTGACGAACGTTGCAGGGCAACCCAGTCCAGTGCTCCGGTCAGCTCCTGCGGCCGCAGGTCATTGACGAACACGCAGTGGCCCAGTGGGCCGGGCAATGGCACACGCTGTTGGCCATCACGGTGCTGCACCGCCTGCGCCAGGGCCCGCTGAAGCAGGGTTGCGTTGAATACCGGGTTCTGGGTGGGCAGCCCGCAGCGTTCGATGAGCTGCAAGGCCCTGGCCCCTTCGGCTTGGCTCAGGTAGCCGCGGCGGGTCGCCAGGCCCAGGCTCAAGGCCATGTCCACGGCCACGGCCTCGCCATGCAGCAGCATCGGCTTGGCATGCAGTTCAAGAGCGGGGCTGAAGGTGTGGCCGAAATCCACGCTGCGGGCCAGTTCCTGTTCCCACAAGTTGGGGGTCAGTTGCGCGAGCATGCCGCTGATGGCGCGTTCCATGATTTGCGCCAGTGGCCCACCGGGGGTGGCCCAGGCGCGGGGGGGCAGATGGCCGACCGCACTCTCCAGGGCATGAAACAGCCCTGCATCGTCGATCAGCGCCATCTTGATGATCTCTGCCAGGCCATTATTGATGTGGCGCTGGCTGAGGCTGGCGAGAAAGCCGGGATCGATCAGCACTCCAGCCGGCGCAAAATAGCTGCCCAGGCGGTTCTTGTGGCCGCCCTGATTAACCCCCGTCTTGATGCCGATGCCGGCATCGATCTGGCCCATGAGGGTGGTGGGGACACGCAGGTACGGCACGCCGCGACGGTACAGGCTGCAGGCAAAGCCCACGAGGTCCGTGAGCACGCCGCCGCCAATGGCTACCACCATTTCATGACGGCGCAGCAGCCCCAGGCGGTCCATGGCGTGCACGATCAGCAACGCCTGTTCCAGGTTTTTGTGGCTTTCATCGATCTCCAGTACCTGCCAGGTGGCCTGAATGCGCCAATGGTCGAAGTAGCGGCGCAAGGCTTCGCCGTACAACGTATCGACGTTGCGATCCACCACCACCAGCCGGCGCTGCGGTGTGTGGCGGGTGCACCCGCACTGCTGGGCCAGCAGCGGGTTTTCGGGCTCCAGCAAGCCGTTGGCGATGCGTACACTGAACTGTACGGGTTGGCTGGCAGTGACCTGCCAGGCTGCCGTCGGGTGCGCGGGCAGAGCGGTATCGGCGCTCGACAGGGGGGCGGCAATCGGGTTCATGGTGCACTCCTGTTGAAAAAAGGATGTCAGGCGATAGGCGCATGGTCGACCTTGACCCAGCAGCGCTCCTTGGCAGAGGCCAGGATGGCCTCGGTGATTTCACAGCAGCGCAGGCCGTCGACGAAGTTGGGGGCGGGCGATTCGCCGTCGCGCAGGGCCCGGCTGAAGTCGCGAAAGCCCAGCGCGAACGCGTCGCCGTAGCCCATGCCCTGGGCGGTCACACCCACGTCCTGCTCACCGCCCAAGGCCGGGAACCAGAACAGTTCGGCGCCCGGATGAGCGCGGCCCAGGGGAATGGTGCGGTAGCCTGAAAGGTGCGGGGCGTCGGCACTGTCAAATACCTGTAGTTCGTTGCTGCGTTCCCAACTGAAGCGAATGGCGCCGTGCTCGCCCACGACCACGAAATACACATCGTTCTTGTACCCTGGCAGCGCCCAGCTGGCCTTCAGCGTGCCGCTGGCGCCGTTGTCGAAGCGCACCATGGCGCAGGCCAGGTCATCGACTTCCACGGCCCCCTGGCGCTGGCGATCGTGGGGCAGCGGCCGCTGGTCGATGAAGCGCTGGGTGGTGGCGACGACGCTGTCTACCTCGCCCACCAGGAAACGCGCCAGGTCAATGATGTGCGCGCCCACGTCACCCAGCGCGCCGGCACCGGCCGGCCCCTGGCGGAAGCGCCAGTGCAGGGGGATGGTGGGGTCGTTGTTGTGGTCCTGGAAGAAATGCCCTTCGAAATGGCGCACGGCGCCAATCGCGCCCTGGCTGATCAGTGCCTTGGCCTGGGCGATGGCAGGCCAGCTGCGGTAGGTGAAATTGACCCGATGCACCCGGCCACTGTCGTGGGCCGCCTGCGCCAGTTCGCGGGCGTGGCGAGCACTGGTGGCCAGGGGTTTTTCACACAGCACGTGTTTGCCCTGGCGGAAGGCATCCAGGCAGATTTCGTGATGCAGGTCGTTGGGGGTAGCGACGCTGACCACATCGATGTCGGCGGCACGGGTCACCTGCCGCCAGTCATTGCCGAAGGCTTTCCAACCCCAGCGCCCGGCTTCCCGTTCGGCGGCGGCCAGGTCGGTGTCGACAATGCGCACCAGTTCGAAACGGTCACGAGGGTCGTCGCTCAGGCCCGCCAGGTTGTTCATGGACAGGCTGTGCAACTTCGCCATGTAGCCAGCACCGATCATGCCGGTGCGCCAAGGGGTTTGTTCGTGCATGGGCTGCGCTCCTGTAAGTGAGGTTGCAGCCACATGGCACCCTTGACAGCGCTGTGAAGGTCAATCGCTTTGTGCAAATATTTTCGTCAGCGCGTCACAGGCCGCGTGCAGGCACGCCCAAGCGGGGTGGCGCAGTGATGGGGAGCAACGCGATGAAGGGGGACGGCATAGCGGCCGTGGGGCCGCGCCAGGCCTGACGCGGCAGGCCAGGAATGGTGCGGCGCTTTGTGGGTACGGGCAGGCCGAATCAGGCCGCCGCTTCTTGCTTGAGGGTTGCGATATCGATGACGAAGCGGTACTTCACATCGCCCTTGAGCATACGTTCATACGCCTCGTTGATATCCTGGATAGCGATCAGTTCGATGTCCGAGACAATCCCGTGCCGGGCACAGAAATCCAGCATCTCCTGGGTTTCCTGAATGCCACCGATCAACGACCCGGCCAGGCTGCGACGCTTGAAGATCAGGTTGAACACCGTGGGCGAGGGGTGCGGTGAATCCGGTGCGCCTACCAGGGTCATGGTGCCGTCACGCTTGAGCAGCGCCAGGAACGGGTCGAGGTTGTGGGGCGCCGCCACGGTGTTGAGGATGAAGTCGAGCTGATTGGCCTGGGTGGCCATCTGTTTTTCATCCTTCGACACGATGACTTCGTCGGCGCCCAGGCGCAGGCCATCTTCACGCTTGTTCGGCGAGGTGGTGAACAGCACCACGTGCGCGCCCATGGCATGGGCGATTTTCACCGCCATGTGGCCCAGGCCACCGAGGCCGACCACGCCTACTTTCTTGCCCGGCCCCACCTTCCAATGGGCCAGTGGCGAGTAGGTGGTAATGCCGGCGCACAGCAAGGGTGCCACCGCGGCCAGGTTGTCGGTAGGGGCGATGCGCAGCACGAACTGCTCTTTGACCACGATGCTGTCGGAGTACCCTCCAAAGGTGTTTTCACCGCCAAACACCGGGCCGTTGTAGGTGCCGGTAAAGCCATTCTCGCAGTACTGCTCTTCACCCTCGGCACAGGATGCGCACTGCTGGCAGCTGTCGACCATGCAACCCACGCCCGCCAGGTCGCCCACCTTGAAGTTTTTCACGTTGGCGCCCACTGCCGTGACCTTGCCAACGATCTCGTGGCCCGGCACCGAGGGGTACAAGGTGTTGTGCCATTCGTTGCGCACGGTGTGCAGGTCGGAGTGGCACACCCCGCAAAAGAGAATATCGATCTGCACATCATCGGCGCCCGGGGCGCGGCGCTCGAAGCGGTAGGGCTTGAGGGCGTCTTTGGCAGTTTGCGCGGCATAGCTGTACGTCTGGGTCATGACGATCACCTCGGTGGGGATGGCCGGAACAGGCCGTTGAAAAGGCTTGGAACAGCATAGTCGCCGTAAAGTGCCGTGAACCGTTTCACCGACCAACGATGTCATGGCCCATGCGCGTGTTCGCCACGCCTTGAAATGATGAAACCTTGGCCCAAGGTAATGATCAGATTGAGTTGCTGGAAAGCGACCTGTTAGGCTGGGAGATCAGCGTGTCGTCGGCACAGTCGGCCGCTGCATGAATCTTCCGCTCCAAGACCTTAGGAGAACTATTGCAATGGCAACCCCAACGAAGAAGCCCGCAGCTGTGAAGAAACCTGCAGCGGCCAAGAAGCCAGCCGCCAAACCCGCCGCCGCAGCCAAGCCGGCAGCCGCCAAGGCCCCCGCTGCCGCCAAGGCGGCACTGGACAAACCGGCCGCTTTGAAAACGCGTGCCCGTGCGCTGGCCACCCCTACGGACCTGGGCAGCGATGCCACCCGTGACCTCAGCGGTGCGCTGAACAAACTGCTCGCGGACGTGTTCGCGCTGTACCTCAAGACCAAGAACTTCCACTGGCACGTCAGCGGCCCGCACTTTCGCGACTACCACCTGCTGCTGGATGACCACGCTACCGAAATCTTCGCCATGGTCGATGCCATCGCCGAACGTACCCGCAAGATCGGCGGCAACTCGCTGCGCTCCATCGGCCACATCGCGCGCCTGAAGTCCATCCTGGACAACGACGCCGAGTTCGTTCAGCCGCTGGACATGCTCTCCGAGCTGCAAGGCGACAACAAAGGCCTGGGCGCTTACATGCGCGAAGTCCATGAACTGTGCGACAAGTACAATGACATCGCCACCGCCAGCCTGATCGAGAACTGGATCGATGAAACCGAACAGCGTACCTGGTTCCTGTTCGAAACCAGCCGCCAGGGCGACGTGACCACCGGTCACTGATCCCTTCGCCACCCGCCCCAGCTCTGTCGAAGGGGTTGGCTGCAGGACCGGGCGTCGCCCGGCCCTGCGGCAGCTCCTGCAAGAGTGCCGCGCACAGCGCTAGACTCAACCGGTAATCACTGCTCAAGAGGCTTGAGTCAAGCGATGCAATTTCTTTCCGAACACTTCGGCTGCGAGGGCTGGCGCGGCGAAATGTCCGCGCGCATCCGCGCCTTCGACTGGTCACTGACCGAGCTTGGCCCCTTGCAGCAATGGCCCGTCAGCCTGCGCATGGCGGTGCAGTTCCTGCTGGCGTCCCCGGTACCGCTGGTGATGCTCTGGGGTCGCCCTGGCTACATGATCTACAACGACGCCTACTCGGTGTTCGCGGGTGGCCGGCACCCCTACCTGCTGGGCTCCCCCGTGGAACTGGGCTGGCCTGAGGTCGCCGAATTCAACCGCCATGTGGTCGACACCTGCCTGGCCGGTGGCACGCTCTCCTACCGCAACAAAGAGCTGGTACTGCTGCGCGACGGCGTGCCCGAAGACGTCTGGATGGACCTCTACTACAGCCCCGTGCCGGGTGATGACGGCCGGGCTGCGGGGGTCATGGCCGTGGTCGTCGAAACCACGGCGCACATGCTCTCGGAGAAGGCCCGCGAGCAGGCGGAAGCGGCCTTCCGCGCGACCAACGAACGCTTGCAGATGGCCCTCAACACGGGTGCGGTGCTGGGCTCCTTCGTCTGGGATGTGCGGCAGGATGTGCTCTCGGGCGATGAGCGTTTCGCCCGCACCTTTGCCTATCCGGCTTCGCTGGGCCTGGATTGCCTGCCCTCTACCGTTGCCATGGAGCGGGTGCACAAGGAGGATCGACCGCGTATCCGCGCCCTGATCGACAAGGCCGTGCGTGATGGCGGGCCGTACACCGCCGAGTACCGTATCCGGCATGGCGAGGGGAGCGAGTACCGCTGGGTACTCGCCAGCGGCCGTTGCGATTATGACGACGAAGGGCGGCCCACGCGGTTTCCCGGGGTGTTGATCGATATCCACGAACGCAAGGTCGCCGAGACCGCGCTGGTACAGTTGACCCTGGACCTGGAGCGGCGCGTCGAGCAGGAAGTGCGCGCCCGTTCCGAAGCCGAAGACCGCCTGCGCCAGTCACAGAAGCTGGAGGCCATCGGTGGCCTCACGGGCGGTGTAGCCCATGACTTCAACAACGTCCTGCAAGTGATCGCCGGTAATCTGCATTTGCTGGCGCGCCAGCAGCGCGACAACCCCCAGGTGCAACAACGGGTAGCGGCGGCCATCACGGCGGTGGAGCGGGGCGCCAAGCTGTCCTCGCAACTGCTGGCGTTCGCCCGGCGACAGCAGCTGTCGCCGGCGGTGTACAACCTGCGGCGGCTGTCCGATGGCCTCGGTGAGCTGCTGGCCCGCGCGTTGGGCGAAACCGTGAGGGTGAGCATGCAGGTGCCCGATCAGCCCTGGTGCATCCATGTGGATCGCAACCAGCTGGAAAACGCTGTGCTCAACCTGGTCATCAATGCTCGCGATGCCATGAATGGTGAAGGGATGATAGCCATCACCGCCGAGAACCTGGTGCTGGGCCGTGAATTCTGCGCAGGCAAGGAGATCCAGCCGGGCGATTACGTGCGCCTTTGCGTGCGCGACCATGGTGCCGGCATGTCCGCCGCCACGGTCGCCAAAGCGTTCGAGCCGTTCTTCACCACCAAGCCCGATGGCCATGGTACCGGGCTGGGCCTGAGCATGGTGTTCGGCTTCGTCAAGCAAAGCGCCGGGCACGTGGAAATTCTCAGTACCGAGGGCCAGGGCACCACGGTGCAGATGTATTTTCCACGCAGTGAAGCCGCCGAAGTGGAGGAGGACAGCGCGCCGTCGCCACAACCGGTGCAGGGCAAGGAAACCATTCTGGTGGTGGAAGACGATGACCAGGTGCGCATCACCGCCGCCGAATTGCTGGAGCAGTCCGGCTACCGGGTGATCACGGCCGAGAACGGCGACGTGGCCATGCGGTTCCTGCTCGACGGTCTGCAAGTGGACCTGATATTCACTGACGTGGTCATGCCCGGGCAGGTCAAGAGCGCGGACTTGGCGGCCTGGGCCCAGGCCCGCACACCACCACTGCCGGTACTGTTTGCCTCGGGCCATACCCGCGACCTCATCTCGCGCAACAATCAGTTGGCGCCCCACCAGCATCTGTTGCGCAAACCCTACGGCCCCGACGCCCTCACCGCCATGGTACGCCAGGTACTGCAGGCCTGTGGCTGATCAGCGCTCGCGCTCCAGCAGCCGGCGTTTGCGCTCCACGCCCCAGCGGTAACCCGACAGGCCGCCGTCGCTGCGTACCACTCGGTGGCAAGGAATGGCCACGGCCAGGCGGTTGGCGCCACAGGCCTGGGCCACGGCGCGGGTCGCGGTAGGGGCGCCGATCAGCCGGGCGACCTCCGCGTAGCTGGCGGTGCTGCCCACTTCGATACCGCGCAGCGCCTGCCATACCCGTTCCTGAAACGCCGTGCCGCGCACATCCAGCGGCAGGTCCAGGCCGATAGCCGGCGCCTCGACGAAGCCCACCACCTGCGCCACCCATTGTTCGAACTCGGGGTCCGCGCCAATCAGTTCGGCGTTGGCGAAACTGTCTTGAAGGTCGCGCAACAACTGCTCGGGGTCGTCACCCAGCAGAATGGCGCAGACGCCGCGCTCACTGCGCGCCACCAGGATGTCACCCAACGAGCACTGGCCCAGGGCAAAGCGAATGGAGGCCTGCGCGCCACCGTTGCGAAACTGTAGCGGCTTCATGCCCAGGCGCTGGTTGCTCGACGCATAGAAACGGCTGTTGGCATTGAAGCCGGCCTCGTACAGCGCGTCGGTCACCGAACCACCGGGCTTGAGCTGGTCGCGTACCCGTTGCGCGCGTCGGGCATCGGCATACGCCTTGGGGGTGAGGCCGGTGATGCGTTTGAACAGCCGGTGAAAATGATACGGGCTCAGGCCTACCTCGGCTGCCAACTCGGCCAGCGACGGCGGGCTGGGAGCCGCGTCGATCACCTGGCAGGCATGAGTCACCAGTGCTGCCTGGCTGGCCTGGGCGCGCCCGGCCAGGGCATGGCGGCTGGGGCGGTAACCAGCGGCTTCTGCCAGTTCGGGGGTGTCGAAAAACTCGACATTCTCCCGCCGTGGCTGGCGTGCCGGGCTGCCCGGGGGGCAGTATAGGCCGGTCGTGCGCACGGCGTAGACGAACTGGCCATCGGCGCTGGCATCGCGGCTCAGCACCGCCTGCCAGCGGGGGTCGTTTTCGGGCACGGTGTTCATGGGGATCGCCTTGCAATTGAACAGAGCCCCAGCTTAGCCCGCTGCACGGTGGCAAACACTCCGAGTCTTGCGCGGCAATTCGCGCTTCAGAAGTTCGCCGGGGTGTTGGCGCTGATCACTTCCGCTTCGTCCTGGCCAATGTTGCGGAAACGGTGCGGCAGGGTGGTGGGAATGTAATAGCCGTCGCCGGCATTGAGGATGCTGGTCTGGCCGTCGATGGTCAGTTCGATGGTGCCGCGGGTGACCACGCCACATTCCTCGCCTTCATTGTGCACGATGAACTCGTCACCCGAGTGGGCGCCGGGCGCATACAGCTCGCGCAGCATGCGCATGTCGCGGCCGGGCAGCGTCGCGCCCACCAGCAGCAAGCGCAGGCCTTCACGGCCCAGGTCCGGCTGTTCGTCGGAGCGGAACACATAGCGTTCCTGCTTGGGCGGCTCATCGAAGGTGAAAAAGTCGGCCAGGCTCATGGGAATGCTTTGCAGCAGTTTCTTCAGCGAGCTCACCGACGGGCTGACGCGGTTCTGCTCGATGTTGGAAATGGTCGAGTTGGTCACGCCGCTGCGGCGCGCCAGTTCCCGTTGGGACAGTTGAAACCGTTCGCGCACCAACTTCAGTCGTGTTCCGGTATCCATAGGTGCCTTATTGTTCAGAGGGCTTCATGTCGAAAATGACCTGACCTTTATAACCATCGCGGCGGGCAGGTCAAGCCGTTTTGGCGATGGCGGGGTCAGTCGTCGCGCGTCAGCACTTCCAGCAGTTCGATCTCGAACAGCAGGTTGCTATGGGGTTTGATGTGCGCACCCATGCTGCGTTCACCGTAGGCCAGGTGCGCGGGCACGAACAACTTGCGCTTGCCCCCCACCTGCATGCCCATCAGGCCGATGTCCCAGCCCTTGATGACTCGCCCCGTGCCGATCACGCACTGGAACGGCTTGCCCCGCGACCAGGATGAGTCGAACTCGGTGCCGTCTTCCAGGGTGCCGCGGTACTGGGTGGTGATCAGCGCGCCCTTGACCACGGCCTTGCCGGTGCCGGGGTGCAGGTCTTCGATCAGAAGCTCGGTGGTCATGCAGGGGGCCTTGGGTTGTACGGGGTGTGCAGTTTACGCAATTGCGCCGCACGGCGCACATTCCGTGCGGCGCGGCGCAATGGGCCTCGCTACGGCAGAGGGGGCACCTTGACGGAAAATATCAAGGGCTCCCCGGGGTTATTGCCGGCCGCCAGGTAGTCGTACCGCGACGCTGCGATACCGGCCGGGGCGTATATGTGCGGGTCGCGTGGGTACAATGAAACGCGGTAGCCCTCGCTATCACGCAGCCAGAAGTGGAGCTTGCCGGACGAGTTACTGAAGAGCAGTACCTCGATCTTCCAGGGCTCGGTGACTTGCGCCTTGTGGTACAAACCCAGGAAGCCACCGACGCTCAACCCCAGCTTGGCACCCGCATAGTCACCCATTGTCGGGCCGCCGACGATGTCATACAGAATCCGATCTTGCGTTTTCTCCCGATAATTGAACACCAGGGATAATGAGGGCTGAGTGCCGCCGTGGACCAGCCAGCCACTGCGGCCGGGTATTTCTGCGCGGGTCAGCGCGATCGATCCCTCGAGCCCCACGTTGGCGATAGTGATTTCGCTGGTGAAGGACCTTTCTGTCAAAGTAATCATGAACAACTCCTTTTGCCGCATGGCAATAATGGGTAAATCCAGTGGCCGTCCCTGCTGGCCGGTGCCGCGACGCCATTGAACCCTCGTGCTGGGTTTGAGTGGGTGTGCAGGGGTATGGCCATAACCGGGTGTGGGGGTAGGGCAGCGCACACGGCCGGGCTGAGACGCCCATAACGCCCGTTCCTGATGCTTTCTTGAAAAGTCAATGCGGCAATTGTTCGCTTTTTTGTAACGATCATTTGCGCAAACGCGGATGTTTAATGGACTAACCAGTTGGTTAAAATTAGTTACTGCTCATAGGAATGGCAACTTCATGAAAAACCTTTCTTTTTTCTTCGGTGCTAGCGTATTGGCACTGACGTGCACTAGCGCCTTCGCCGCCACTCACTCGCAACTGGACAATGCCCAGGCCCTGCAGGTAATCAGCAGCGTCAAGGCCAGCCTGGCCGCGCAGAAGAGCTTCGGTTGCGTGGCGGTGGTCGACGTGTCTGGCACGTTGCTGGCGTTCGAACGCCTGGACGGTGCGCCGCTGGGCTGCGTTGATGCGTCCATTGGCAAGGCCCGCACCTCGGCGCTGTACCGTGCGCCGTCGGTCAAGTTCATGGACCGCCTGCAGAAAGGCGAGACCACGGTGCTGGAAATTCCCCACGCCGTGGCGTTGGGCGGTGGCTACCCGCTGACCCTGAACGGTGAAGTGGTCGGCGCCGTCGGCGTCAGCACGCCGGTGCAGGCCCTGGACAACCAGGCCAGCGAAACCGCGGCGCAAGCCCTGAAGTAACCGCTACCGCTTTCCTGTTTCAACCGGTACCACGACAGGCCCTGGCCAGTCGTGGCGCCCCCCTGTGCACAACACTAAAAGCCCTGGAGCCTTGACTACCGGGGATGAGATCACAACGGACGATCAACCATGATGAACCTCAGCCGACGCCAATTGGTCTTCGGTGCCTCCAGCCTCGTGGCTGCCGGGGCGCTGGGCAAGACCTTGCTGGTGTCCAATGCCTTCGCCAGCGCCCCGCTGACCGGTACCCTGACCTTGCCCGCCGACTTCCTCGCGCTGTCCATGCGCCTGACCGGCATCGACAAGCCCGACTTGCAACTGGGCCAGCGCCTGTATGACTGGCTGACCCACGCCGACCCGCAACTGCCAGCCCACCTGACGGCGCTGAACGTGCTGCTGGAGGCCAACCAGGCCGCCGAGCCGGCCGCCTTCCAGGCGCAATTGGCGGCCCAGCCGGGTGAAGTCGTGGCGCTGTACCAGGCCCTGCTGGGCGGTTGGTACCTGGGTGTGGTGGGCAACAAGATGAGCCCCACCTGCATCGGCTTCGAGACCATCGTCAGCTACCAACTGCTGAGCACCTCCTTCACCCCGCCGAGCTACTGCGCCGGCGAACCGAATTTCTGGATTCAACCTCCCCAGTCCGAGAGCGTGGCCCATGTCTGATTCCCTCAGTGCAGATGTAGTCGTCATTGGTGCCGGCATCGCCGGTTCCCTGTCGGCGCTGAAAATGGCCAAGGCCGGTGCTTCGGTACTGATGCTGGAGTCGGGCCCGGAAATCAAGCGTGATGAGGCCGTAGAGCTGTTTCGCAACAGCCCGCTGAAGGGCGATTTCACCGAACCCTACCCGCCAAAACCCTGGGCGCCACAGCCCAAGTTCCAACCGGTGGACAATGGTTACCTGATCCAGAAAGGCCCGGACCCGTACCTGGCGTCCTACCTGCGCGGCGTCGGTGGCACCACTTGGCACTGGGCGGGGCAGGCGTTCCGTATTCTGCCCAACGACATGAAACTGCAGTCGCTGTATGGCGTGGGCGTGGACTGGCCGCTGAGCTACGAGGAACTGGAACCTTTCTACTGCGACGCCGAATTCCAGATGGGCGTTTCCGGTGACAGCGACCTGGGTTCGCCGCGTTCCCAGCCGTACCCGTTGCCGGGCATCCCGCTGCCGTACGGGTTCGAGCGCATGAAGCAGCGCCTCAAGGGCCTGGGCTACGAAGTGGGCATCGGCCCGCAGGCGCGCAACAGCGTGCCGTTCGACGGCCGCCCGGCATGCTGCGGTAACAACAACTGCATGCCCGTGTGCCCGATCGACGCCCAGTACCACGGTGGCATCGCCGCGCGCAAAGCCCTGGACGCCGGCGTGCGCATCGTTGCCAACGCCGTGGTCTACCGCATCGAGGCCGACGACAAGGGCCGCATCGCGGCCGTGCACTACCTGGACGCCAACAAGACCAGCCACAAGGTTACCGGCAAGCAGTTCGTGCTCACCGCCAACGCCATCGAAAGCAGCAAGCTGCTGCTGATGTCCACCAGCGACCGCCTGCCCAACGGCGTCGCCAACAGTAATGACATGGTGGGCCGCCACCTGATGGACCACCCGGGTTCGTCCGTGGAGTTCCTGGCCGACGAGCCGATCTACTTCGGCCGTGGCCCAATGCGCCCCAGCAGCATCAACAACATCCGTGACGGTGCTTTCCGTGCCGACCGTTCGGGCCTGCGTATCGACCTGGCCAACACCAACCCGACGCGCATGCTGACCGAGCGCCTGATCAAACAGGGCTATTACGGCAAGGCGCTGAACGAAAAACTCAAGTACCAGGCCGACCACTACGTGCTGCTCAAGGGCATGATGGAAATCCTGCCCGACCGCGACAACCGCGTCATGCTCAGCAAGACCGAGAAAGACGCCTGGGGCCTGCCGCGCATCGAAGTGCACTACAAGTTCCCGGAGTACGTGCACAAAGGCTACGACCACTCCATCGACGTGTACAAAGAGATCGCCGCCGCGATGGGCGGTACCGAAGTGGTGTTCAGCAAGCGCGGCGTGTACGACAACAACCAGCATATTACCGGCACCCTGAGCATGGGCGCGGACCCGGCCACATCCGTGGTGGACCGTGACCTGCGCAGCCACGAACACGAAAACCTGTTCATGGCCGGCACCGGCGTGATGCCGACCGCCGCCATCGTCAACTCGACCCTGACCGGCACCGCGCTGGCACTGCGCATGGCCGACACCGTGCTCAAGGCATTGGCATGAACCGGGAGCTCTCCATGAAAAAATTTCTGATGGCGGTACTCCCGCTGGTGGCCAGCCTGGGTGCCCAGGCAGCCGAACAGCCAGCCGACTCGGCCCTGATCAGCCGCGGTGAATACCTGGCCCACGCGGCCGACTGCACGGCCTGCCATACCACTGCCAAGGGCAAGGCCTTCGGTGGCGGCTACCCCGTAGGCACGCCGTTCGGGGTGATCTACGGCACCAACATCTCCTCCGACAAGCAGCACGGCATCGGCGCCTGGACCGACGACCAGTTCGTCGCCGCGGTACGTGACGGCGTGGGCAAGGACGGCGAACAGCTGTACCCCGCCATGCCTTACGACTCGTTCACCAAGATGTCGCGTGACGACGTGCTGGCCATCAAGGCCTACCTGATGTCGTTGCCACCGGTGGCCGAGGCATCGCCGAAAACCGACCTGCCATTTCCGTTCAATCAGCGCTGGGGCATGACGTTCTGGAAGTTCTTCAACTTCAAGGCCGGCGAGCTCAAGCCCGACCCGAGCCAGACGGCCGAGTGGAACCAGGGCCGTTACCTGGTCGAAGCCCTGGCCCACTGCGGCACGTGCCACACGCCGCGTAACCTGACCATGGGCATGGACACCAGGAAGCCATTCGCCGGTGGCGACCTGGGCAGCTTCGTGGCCTACAACATCACCCCGGACAAGGTCGCCGGCATCGGCAACTGGACCCAGGCCGAGCTGGTCACCTACCTCAAGACCGGCCACGTCGACGGCCGTGCCAGTGCCTCCGGCCCCATGGCCGAGGCCATCGAGCACAGCCTGCAGTACCTGCCCGAGACTGACCTGACGGCTATCGCCACCTACCTGCAATCGGTTCCGGCCCTGGCCGACGACAAACAGCCGGGTTCGCGTTCCAGCTTCGGCAAGCCCAGCGACGGTTACGTCGGCCTGCGCGGCCAGAGCCCGCAAGTGCTGGCCCAGGACCCGGGCCGTGCCCTGTTCATGGGCAACTGCGCCACCTGCCATGGCGCCAAGGGCCAGGGTGCCGGTAGCGGTTTCGGTGCTTACCCTGCGTTGTTCAACCACACCACCACCGGTGCGGCAGATGCCAAGAACGTCGTCTCGGTGATCCTGGGGTCGGTGAACCGCAGGATGGAGAAGGGTGACATCCTGATGCCGTCCTTCGCCGAAGACCTGACGGACGAGCAGGTGGCGCAGGTCACCAACTATGTATTCACCCAGTTCGGCAACCCGGCGGCGGCCACGGTCGATGCCAAGCAGGTGGCCAAGTTGCGTGACGACCTGGGGCAGCGTCGGCCGCCTGTGGTGTTGGAAGGCGATAAGCTTTGAGGTGATTTGAAAGGTGAAAAAGGCTGACCCTGTGGGGTCGGCCTTTTTTATTCATGGGTGGGTGAGTCATGGCGCCCGGAAGCCTGGACAGCCTGGCGCTGCACGAACCACTCATACCCACTCACACACAAGATTCCTACCATCACCAACCCCGCACCCATCAAAAAGTTGGCCTCCAGTGGCTCGTCCAGCAGCCACACACCGAAGCCGATGCCATACAACGGTGTGAGAAACGCCAGCACTCCCAGCCGCGACGCCAGGTAGGTGCGCAGCAGCCAGAACCACGCCAGCAGGCTGGCAAACGACATCACCAGCACCTGATAGGTCAGGTTGGCCAGCACCGTGGGCGTGAGGTTCACGCTGGCCTGGTGCATGGCCAGGGCCGCGGCCACCAGCAACACGCAAGCGCCCAGCAACTGGTAGAGCAGGGTCTGGGTCGCGGGGGCCGAGGACAGGCGGCTGGTACGCACTACCACCGTGGTCGCGCCCCATGCGGCGCCGGCGGCCAGCCCCAGGGCGTCGCCCAGCAGGCTGCTGGCACCACCGCTGCCATGACCACTGAAGGCCACCACGATGCCCAGGAACGCCAGGGCGATGCCACCCCATTGCGGCGCCTTCAGGCGCTCGGCCGGCAGTTTCCAGTGCAGGCCGAGGGCGGCGAAGATGGGCGAGGTGTAGAGGAAAATCACCATGTGCGACGCCGTGGTATGGCGCAGGCCTTCGCCCACCAGCAGGTACTCCAGGCCAAACAGCCCGCCGATGGCCAGCCCCGGTAACCAGTGGCTGTCGCCGGCCCTGGGTTGTTCGCTGCGCCAGAACATCAGCGCGGCCACCAACAGGGCGGCCACGCCAGAGCGCACGCCAATCTGCAGAATAGGGGAAATGTCGGTGGCGATCGACTTGATGGCCACTTGTTGCAAGCCCCAGATGGCGCACAAGACCAGCATCATGCCGCTGGCCCGGCCGTCCAGCGCGCTGCGCGGTTGCATAAAACACTGCCTGTAGTCGGAATAAGTGCGGTGATTATGCCGGTGACGGGTTTTATAGATATAGTTTGAATCTGACAGTCGATCCCATTGTTCCGCCACTCATGAAAACAGACCTCACCCACCACCAGCCGCTGCCCTATTTTGGCTATGAACTGCCGGCGCCGATCTTCTTCCGTTCTGCCAGCGTGCCAGCGCGTGCAACCTACCCGCGGCACCGGCATGCCTGGGGGGAATTCGTCTATTCGTTCAGCGGGGTCATGGAAATCGAGATCGACAATCATCATTACCTGTCGCCCTCGCAGTACGGCATCTGGCTGCCGCCCCAGGCCGAGCACCTGAGTTTCAACCGCCAGGCGGCCTGCCACTGTTCGGTGTACCTGGCCCCGGAATTGTGCGCGCGCATGCCCTTGCGCCATTGCGCCCTGACCCTCAGCCCGTTGACCCGCGCCTTGTTGGAACAACTGCGGGTCGATCCACCCAGCCTGCCGCAGACCGAGGAGCAGCAGCGCCTGTTGCAGGTGCTGGTCGATTGCCTGGCCCGCGCGCCCGTTGCCGGCAGCTACTTGCCAGGCTCCAGCGACCCCTTGCTGGGCGCCGTGTTGCAAGCCCTGGAAGCTAACCCTGGCGACAGTCGCTCGTTGCCTGAATTGGCGAAGGCAGTGAACACAACGGAACGCACCTTGGTGCGTCGCTGCCAGCGGGACCTGGGGATGACCTTTGCAGAATGGCGCCAGCGCCTGAAAGTGGTGGAGGCCCTGGCGAAACTGGAGCAGGGTCACACCGTGGAGGCCATTGGCCTGGACCTGGGCTACAGCAGCGCCTCGGCCTTCATCAGCATGTTCCGGCGCATGACCGGCACTACCCCCGACGAATACCGCAAGGGCAACGGCCCGACGCTGTCAAGCAACGGCCTGCCGCGTTCCCAACCGTAGTGGCTGGCGCGGTGTACCTGATGCAACGCAGCACCTTGGGCACGTGTGCCGTTGTGGGACCGGGCGCAAGCTCGGGAAACGGAGAACGCGATCGATCCGGCAGTCCTCTTCCCGAGCTTCGCCCGGTCCACAGGATTGCCAGTGCCCTGTAGCAGCCTCAGGCACTCAGTCAGCAGTCGCCACCAGCGCCTTCAGCGAAGCATCGAAATGCTCCAGTGCCACCGGCTGCCGGGCATCGGCACTGCGCACTTCACCGATATAGGTCAGGTTGGCATCGAAGAACTGAGCCTGCAGGAAAGCACCGTGCTGGTTGGCGCTTTTGAGTACCACGATCACGTCAGGCCGGGCGGCCATGACCTTGTCCAGGCTGGAATAGAACTGCACGGCACTGAATTGCTGTTGCAGCGAGCCGCGCACCGCTTCCAGCGCGGCGCGGGTAGTGCCGTCGCGCTGCAGCAGGGCAGCCTGGGTATGCTCGTTGAGAATCACGCCCACGGTCTGGGAATGGCGCAACGTCACGGAAGATAGCTGGGTCGCGGGGCGAAACATGCCTTCATCGTCGCGGTGAAGCGGGGCGGCCATGACCGAGCCGGTGGCCAGGGCAAGGGCAAGCAGGGCGGCGATAGGACCTTTCATGGTGCGGACTCCAGAGCTTCGTGTTCGTGAAGCCATGGTGAACCTGTCCTGGCGGTCAGGGAACATGTGATTATCGATGGTCGCTATTGATATCGATGATGGCACCCGCCGCAGCGCTTTCCCGCTCCCGCGGGACCGAGCTACGCCCGGCGCCGCAGGGACAGTGCTCGCAGGCTGGCTAGCGCGGTGCGCTGCGCAGCGACGACGGCCCGCCACTCACTTCAATACGTTTCTTGCTGTCCACCAGCTTGCCGTTCTCGATGCTGTACAGCCCCAGTTGGTGCTCGACATTGAACTGCACGATCACATGCTTGCTGTCGGCGCTGAACACCACGCCCTGGGAAGAGTTGCCGTCGGCCACGTCGTTGACCTTCACGGCCTGGCCATTGCGAATGGCGAACAGCGTCACGCGGCCAGTGGCACGCACACCCGGGTTGTCGGGCAGCAGGTTGGAGCCGTCGATGGACTGCGCGACGATCCACTTGCCATCGGGTGAAATGGCCACGCCTTCAGGCACCGAAGGTACCGTGAGGTGCTGCACGGCGCGGAAGGGCGTCTTCGACACATCGATCAGCGTCACACTGTCGGCGTCCCCCAGCAGGCGGCCCTTGTAGTTGGCCAGGCCCGCCAGGCCAACGTTGCTGACCACGGCCCAGTGGCCGTCGCTGGACACGTCGATGGTGTAGGGTGCCACGCCAGTGCTCAGGCGGTCACCGCTGTCGGCCCATTTGCCGTCCACCAGGTTCAGCACCGCCACGCCCGACTCATCGCGCAGCGATACCAGCAGATGCTGGCCGTCGTGGGTGAAGGCGGCACCGGCCAGGCGTTTGCTACCGATGCTGATGCTGTCGAGCAGGGTGACCTTGTTGCCTTCCACCCGCAGCGGTCGCACGCCGCCGTCCACGCAGGTGACCACCGCCCATTGGCCGCTGCGGTCAAACGCCACGGCCTGGGGGTGGCTGCCCAACTCGATCTTGCTGACGGTGGCAGGCTTGGCGCTGAGGTCCACCACCTGCAGGAAAGTGTCCATCTGCAACTGCTTGGCGGCATGGTCGTAGCGGGTTGGCGCGGCCACCAGCGCCAGCTTGCCGTCGGCGCTGATGGCGGCCGCCTGGGGTGGACCCTGGATGCCGTTTTCCACTTCCACGGTCTGGTTGACCTTGGGCGGGAACACGCTGGCGTCCAGCACCGTGAGGGTGTCGGGCTTGGCGTTGTCAGGGTAGGTATCGCGGCCCTGTACCCGCTGGTACTTGGCGTCGTTGGAAGAGACGACCCAGTCGGCGGCGGTCACCGACTGAGCGGCGAGCAGCATCAGGGCCAGGGCTGAAACCGGTTTCAGTACAGCGCGTAAAGAAAACGTCGAAGGCACAGTGACATCCTTGAAAAGGGCAGGGTGGGAAGCTTGGCACTATAGCCCAGGTGCGGCAAAGCGGCACATGACAAAAGGCTCAGCCGAGCTTCCCCGCCCATCAATCGATACGCGGGTGCTGTTGCACCAGGTGCTCGCGCTTGGCCTGCAACTCGGCGATTTGCGCGTCGATGTCTTCAATCTTGTGCTCGATGTTGTCGTGGTGCTCCTGCAACAACTCGCGCGCCTCTTCCAGGTCCGATGCCGCCGGTGCCGCGCCGCGCAGGGGCTTGTTGGCGGTTTCCTTCATCGACAGGCCGGTGGCCAGGCCGATCACCGCCATCACCATCAGGTAATAGGCTGGCATGTACAGGTTATTGGTGGTTTCCACCAGCCAGGCCGCCAGGGTCGGGGTCAGGCCGGCGACCAGCACCGAAATGTTGAATGCACTGGCAAGGGCGCTGTAGCGAATGTGCGTGGGGAACATCGCTGGCAGGGTCGAAGCCATCACCCCGATGAAGAAGTTGAGCAACACCGCCAGAATCAGCAGGCCGGCGAAGATCAGCCCGGTCTTGCCGCTGATGATCAGCATGAACGAAGGAATGGCCAGGAAGAACAGGCCGATGCTGCCGCAGATGATGAAGGGGCGGCGGCCTACCTTGTCGCTGATGAAACCGAACAGTGGCTGCACGAACAACATGCCCACCATGATCGCGATGATGATCAGCACACCGCGGTTTTCGCTGTAGTGCAGGTTGTGCGACAGGTAGCTGGGCATATAGGTGAGTAGCATGTAGTACGTGACGTTGGTCGCCACGACGACGCCGACGCAGGTCACCAGGCTGCGCCAGTGCTTGGTCGCCACTTCCTTGAACGACACCTTGGGCCCGGCGGCCAGGCCTTCGCGGTCGCCTTGTTCGAGCTTCTCCACGTGCTGTTGGAAGGCTGGCGTTTCTTCCAGCGCATTGCGCAGGTACAGCCCCAGAATACCCAGGGGCAAGGCCAGGAAGAACGGCAGGCGCCAGCCCCACTCCTGGAACTTCTCTTCACCGATGACGCTGGAGATCAGCACCACCACGCCGGCGCCCAGGACGAAACCGGCGATGGAGCCGAAGTCCAGCCAACTGCCCAGAAACCCGCGCTTGCGGTCCGGGGCGTACTCGGCGACGAAGATCGAGGCGCCCGTGTATTCGCCGCCCACCGAGAAGCCCTGGGCCATCTTGGCCAGCAGCAGCAGGATCGGCGCCCAGATGCCGATGCTGGCATAAGAGGGGATCAAGCCGATGGCGAAGGTACTCAACGACATGATGACAATGGTGGCCGCCAGCACCTTCTGCCGGCCCAGGCGGTCGCCCAGTGCACCGAAAAACAGGCCGCCCAGGGGGCGAATCAGGAAAGGTACCGAGAACGTCGCCAACGCGGCAATCATCTGCACACTGGGGTCGGCGCCGGGGAAGAATACCTTGCCCAGTACATAGGCGACGAAGCCGTACACGCCGAAGTCGAACCACTCCATGGCGTTGCCAAGGGCGGCGGCGGTGATGGCCTTGCGCATCTTGGCGTCGTCGACGATTGTGATGTCATTCAGACCGATGGGTTTGACCCGTTTTTTACGTAGTTTCATTCACGTTACTCTGTGACCAAGCTGAGGGTGCCCGCCAGCAGGGCGGGGCTCTATGGCATCAGATACGCCGGTACGCTAAATAATTCAGTTCAAACGAAATTTTATGGCCCTTGGCCATGCCTTCGCCCTGCGACCGCCGCCCGGCGGGATCTGCGCCAACCCTGTGTTAGGTCGATGTAACAGCCCCGCGTCAAGCGCCCAGCGTCAACGCCGAGTCAAACTTCAGCGTGCCTCGCGTAGTTTTCTATTTCCCAAAATATCAACAGTGCCATAGGTTTGAGGGACAACAGTTGGTCCTGGGCAAGGTGTGCTGTTTTTTTGTCGGTCACTTGCGGCGGAACCTGAGGGGGGCGAGTTATTGGCGCCAGACTATCGATAATTAAGCGAGCCCGCACGATGACGATGATGACTACAAGCGACATCTACGACCAATTGAAACCTGTCTTTGCAGACGTCTTTGATGAAGATGACCTGGTCCTGACCCCGGCTACCACCGCTGACAACATCGACGGCTGGGACAGCCTCGCCCATATACGCCTGATGGTGTCGGTCCAGAAGGCGTTCGACATAAAACTGTCCGCGAACGAAATAGGCACGCTTAAAAATGTGGGCGACCTGGTAACGATCATTACACATAAAAAGTATCCGGACAGGGACGCGACCCATGCCTAATCAAATCAGCACACTGCCCTGGCTGGTTCAGCCCCCGGCGGACTTTTCGGCTAAATGTCGCGCCTTCACTGTTGATACTTCCGACCTCGGTCGTTCCCTGCAGGCAGTGGCCAACTGCGCCATGGATGGCAACCAGTTGCAGAAACTGGCCAATGCCATCAAGAAGTTGCAGGCATCGGGGGCGTCCCTGCAACCCTTGACCGCGCTGCGCCTGGGCCTGCTAGGCAATGGCACTCAGGATTTCGTCGCCCCGGCGCTGGTCGCCAGCGCCGCGCGCCATGGCCTGGCGCTGGAGGTAGTGAAAGGTGAATACGACCAGGTGCTGCAGGAAGCCATCGAAGCGCATTCGGCCGTTAACACCTTTCGCCCCCATGCCGTGCTGATCGCCGTGGATTATCGGGCGCTGCCCTGGCAACCGACCCCGGGGGATGCCGGCACTGCCGCGGCCAACGTGGAAATGGCGTTCAACTACGTGCAAAGCGTGCGCGACGCCGTGCACCGCAACAGCGGCGCCCTGTGCATCGTGCAAACCCTGGCCCCACCGCCCGAGAGCCTGTTCGGCAGTTACGACCGCCGCGTGCCGGGCACCCTGTTGTGGTTGGTGGAGGAACTGAACCGGCGGCTGGTCGCCGCCCTGGCCAGCAGTGAAGACCTGCTGTTCGATGTCGCCCACGTGGCGGCACTGGCAGGGCTGGACGCCTGGCATTCCCCGGCCGAATGGAACATGGCCAAACTGCCGTTCGCCAGCGAGTTCCTGCCGCTGTACGCCGAGCACATGGTGCGCATCCTCGCAGCGCTGCGTGGCCGCAGCCGGCGCTGCCTGATCCTGGACCTGGATAACACGGTGTGGGGCGGTGTCATCGGTGACGACGGCCTGGAAGGCATCCGTATCGCCCAAGGGGATGCGGTAGGCGAAGCGCACCTGGCGGTGCAGCGCATGGCGCTGGCATTGCGCGAGCGCGGCATCGTGCTGGCGGTGTCGTCGAAAAACACCGATGAGGTAGCCCGCAAGCCCTTCCAGGAACACCCCGAGATGCTCCTGCGCGAAGACCACTTCGCCGTGTTCCAGGCCAACTGGCAGGACAAGGCCACCAACATCAAGGCCATCGCCGAAGAGTTGGCCCTGGGCCTGGATGCCATGGTGTTTCTGGACGACAACCCGGTGGAGCGCGGCCTGATCCGCCAGATCCTGCCCCAGGTGGCTGTGCCCGAACTGGACGACGACCCGGCGTCCTATGCTCGCACCCTGGCTGCCGCCGGTTACTTCGAGACAGTGGTGTTCTCCGACGAAGACCGCCAGCGCGCGGCGCTGTACCAGGAAAACGCCCGGCGCATCACCTTGCAGCAGCAGGCCGGGGACGTCGGGGCCTACCTGGCGTCCCTGGACATGGAGATCGTGTTCAAGCCCTTCGACGCCACTGGCCGTTCGCGCATCGTGCAACTGATCAACAAGTCCAACCAGTACAACCTCACCACCCGCCGCTACACGGAGGCCGACGTGCTGGCGGTGGAAAGCGACCCCGCGCAGTTCAGCCTGCAGGTGCGCCTCATCGACCGCTTCGGCGACAACGGCATGATCAGCGTAGTCATCTGCAAGCCTTCGGCGCCCGATACCTGGACCCTCGACACCTGGCTCATGAGCTGCCGGGTGCTGGGCCGCCAGGTGGAAGACAGCGTGCTCTGCGAGATTCTGGCCCAGGCGCGCCAGCGCGGCATCACCCGCCTGGTGGGCGAATACATTCCTACCGAGCGCAACACCATGGTGCACAGGCATTACCAGAAACTGGGGTTCGAGCAGACCGGGGAGGGGCCCGATGGCACCACTTTCTGGGCCCTCGACACCCAGGTCGAGAAATCGGCGCCGCTGATGCGCGTCAGGCACGAATGACCCAACCCTTTCACACAGGCAGCGCACGCCGATGGACAACACGACTGACAACGGTGCCCACACCGTGCTTCCTAGACGCGATTTGCTGATCATCCCGTTGCTCATCGTGGTGACGCTCGCGTGCCTGCTGGGGGCGAGTGAAATGCTGGCGCGGTATTTCTACCCCGCCCAGCCACTGGACGCCTGCCAGGTGCCGGATGCGACCATGGGCACGCGCTTCAAGGCCGGGTGCACGTCCACCACCAAGGCCCCCGAGGGGCCTTGGGTAACGAACCACTACAACGAATGCGGGTTTCGCTCGGCCGCTTCCTGTGCGTTGAAACCACCAGGCAGCCTGCGGGTTGTGGCGTTCGGGTCATCGTTGACCCAAGGCTACCTGGTACCCGATGAGCAGTCGTACCCGGAACGCGTCGGCACGGCGCTGGGGGCTATCTGCCACCGCCCGGTGGATGTACAGAACGTCGCCAGCATCGGCTACAACTGGAGCCGCGCCCAGCTCAATTTCGACCAGGCGATCAAGTTGTCACCGGACCTGCTGATCACCAGCATCGTGCCGTTCGACCTGGAGCGCGACCCGGACAGTTTCACTCCCGCCGAAGCGCCCGTGGCAGCGGCACCGCCACCGCCCTTGCTGAACCAGCTGTACGTGGCCATCAAGGAACAGGCCCGCTCCGCCTACGTGGCGCAGTACTTCTACTTCAAGAATGCCCAGGCCTTTACCGACCTGTACCTGCATTATGGCGAGAAGGCCAACTTCCTGCGCACGCCGTTTTCGCCGTTCTGGCAGACGCGCCTGGACACCTACGAAAAGCTGCTGGCCGACATGGCCCGCCAGGCCCAGGCCGCCCATGTGCCGCTGGTGCTGGTGTACGTGCCGCAACGGGCCCAGGTGGCCCTCATCAGTGGCACGCCGGCGCCTGAGGGCGTCGACCCCTGGGCCTTCAGCAGGGCCATTGGCGATATCGCCCGGCGCCACGGCATCATTTACGTCAACACCAGCGATGATTTCAGCCGCCTGAAAAATGCCGCCGACCTGTATTACCCGGTCGACGGCCACCCTTCAGGCGCTGGCCATGCCGTGATCGCCGATGCCGTGGTGTCGCGCCTTTCCACCCTGACCGACACGCCGTTGGGTAGCTGCACCGCCCTGGTCGCCCATGCCGCCCTGTCCCAGAGAACCGCGCCATGAACGTACCGTCATTTGAGTTCCTGGCCTTCGCGGCCATCGCCGCGCTGGTGTTCAACCTGTTTCGCCACGCAGGTTGGCGCCAGGCGGTGCTGTTGGTCACCAACCTGATCTTTTTCGCCAGCCTGGTTCACGGCGTGGTGGCGTGCCTGCCGTTTCTGCTGTTCCTGGCCGTGGGCTATGGCCTGATGCGCCTGGCTCAACACACGGCCGAAGGTAACGGCCGGGTGTTGTTCGGAGCCTCGGTGGTGGTGCTGATCCTGTTGTTCGCCTGGTTGAAGAAATACGGGTTCTTTCCGGCCCAGGTGTTCCTGGATTTTCCCTATGCCACCATTGGCCTGTCGTACGTGTTCTTCCGGGTGCTGCACCTGGTCATCGACGCCCGTGGCGGTGGTCTGCCGGCCATCACGCCGCTGGCCTACATCAACTACACGCTGAACTTCACCGCGCTGATCTCCGGCCCCATCCAGCGTTACCCGGACTACAAGGAACAGGCCGACAGCCTGTCGCGGCCGCGCCTGGTGGGCGCGGGGCGGGCGCTGGAGCGCATCGCCGTGGGCTTTTTCAAGGTGTTCCTGTTGTCCCATGTGTTCCACGACCTGCAACTGCAAGCCCTGGGTGCCTTGCCCGAGGCGGTGGGTACGTGGGCGCTGGTGGCCCAGGGCGTGATCGTCGCGGCCAGCTACCCGCTGTTCCTTTACTGCAATTTCTCCGGTTACACCGACGTGGTGATCGGTGTTGGCTACTTCTTCGGTCTGCGCCTGCCAGAGAACTTCAACAACCCCTTCATCGCCGAGAACTTCATCAACTTCTGGGGCCGCTGGCACATGTCGTTGTCCAACTGGCTGAAGACATACGTGTACAACACCTTGCTGATGAAACTGATGGAGCGCTTTCCTGCCCGCGCCATCGAGCCGTTCCTGGGCGTGCTGGCGTTTTTCGTGACCTTCTTTCTGGTGGGTATCTGGCACGGGCAGACCTCGGAATTCGTCATGTTCGGCCTGTTGCAGGGCGGCGGCGTGGCGGTGAACAAGCTGTACCAGATCCAGATGGCCCAGCGCCTGGGCAAGAAACCCTACAAGGCCTTGTGCGCCAACCCGCTGTACCTGATCGCCTCGCGAGGGCTGACCTTTACCTGGTTCGCGTTCACCTTGTTCTGGTTCTGGTCCACCTGGGGGCAGATCGAGGCCTACTACAGTGCGCTGGGCGGGGTGGGGGCGGTGCTGGTGTGGGGTGTCATCTGGGTGGGTGCCGCCCTGGTCATCGAATGCGTTCGATTGGCGTGGGCATTGCTGCTGCGGATCAAGGCCGGCGATGCGCCGCTGGCCCTGTCGCGCTACACCCGTACCGTGGGCATCACCGTGATCGCCACCCTGACCACCGTGTTCATCCTGCTGGCCAATTCACCGGCACCGGACATCGTCTACAAAACCTTCTAGGGCCACCGTAAAAACCCCCAGCCAGCGCCAGGCCCGCTCAAGGGGCTCAGCGCAGCAGCGGGCCGATGACCTCGGCGGCGAGCCTGGCCTGGCGGGCCTGGCCTTCGGCCGTCAGGTGGACGCGGTCGGCGGCGAACAGCGGCGGCGGGTAGGTGCCGCTCTGCTGGTTGAAAGCCGGCACGCTGGCCCAGTCGATCACTGCGTCGCAGCCCGCCAGGGGCTGGCGCAGCGCGGCGTTGACCTGGGCGATGGCGTGGTTGGTGACCGCCGGTGCGTTGCGCAGCACATTGGCGACGCACACCGCCTTGGCACCGGCCATGTGCGCCAGCACGGCACCCCGCTGGTAGGTGGCGATGATCTCGTTGGCGCTCTGGCCGTACAACTGGTCGTTGTAGCCGCCCTGAAGAATCACGATCTTGTGCGCCGCGGCCGACGCCAGCAGGTTGGGTTGCGCGTATTGCTTCCATTGCTCGATGGCGGTCGCCAGGCGGCCACCGTAACGGGCGCCGTTGACCAGTTGCACGTCGTTGCGGCCCAGCAGCGTGATCATCTGGTGCGGCCACCCTTGCTGAAAGGGCGCGCCGCTGCCATCGGAATGGCTGTCACCCAACACCACGATGACCCCCTGGGTAGGCGGCGTCAGCCCGAAGCTGCCTTGCAGTGACGCACCCAGTGCCGCGCGGGTAGCGGCGTCCAGTGGCCAAGGCACGATGATCGCCGCAGTCAGGTTCACCAGCCCCGAACGCCCCTCGCCACTGAGCCCCAGGCTGCCGCCGCTCAAGGGGCTGTCATTACCGCCGACAGCGGTGCTGGTCGTGCCGAGCATGTCGATGACCTTGCCATGGGCGTCCGCCGTGCAGACGATCACGGCGGGCGTTTCCGTGGGCACCACCGCCGCGTAGGCATTGTCGCCGGCGCCGTCGCAGGCGGTGGGTTGCGCGCTGTAATGGCCGAACTCCAGGCCCGCGTTCTTGCCGGCGATACCCCCCACCGCGACAAAGGCGGCGGGCGCGAAGACCGAGGTCGCCGCGCCGATGACCGCCAGGGTGAAATGGTTGGCTTGCAGCGCCACGCCGGCCGGCAGGGTGAGGAAGGTGTTGGCCGGGTCCCAGTCGCCCGCACCACCGTGCGCGTCGAACAGCACCGCACGGCTGTTGCCGTGCAATCGGTCGGCAGTGAGGGTAGGGCGCTGTTGCGCATCGGGCTGCACGGCATCGTTACCGCCGCCGCCCTGGTCATGCCACAGGGCCACGCGGGGCGTCACACCCGCGTCGAAGGTGGCGTAGCCGCGCAATGTTTGCGCTGGCACGGTGAAACGGTCCAGGGCCGCCGTATCGAGCCCGCCGTCTGCCAGCAAGCCGATGGGCAACGCGGCGTCGGTATCCGAACGCTGCACTGTCAAGGCCGGCCCGGAATAACAGCGGGTCAGTTGCCGCGTGCCATAGCCTGTGGGGGCCAACCACGTCAGGGAAAACGTCGCGCCACTGCCCTCGGCCGATTGGGCGGCCACTGGCTCATTCGGCCCGCAGGCATGCATCAGCGGTTGCGTCACCACCACCTCATCCACCCTGGCATCGGCACCGACTTTCGCCACGGTCAGCGTTACGCCACCTGGGAGGGTGAGGATGTCGTCCACCCGGTAACCCGTGCCACCGGCCACCGGGCTGGCAGCCGTGACGTACAACCCGATGACATCCAGCGGCAGCGGCGTAGCCCCCAGCGTACCCAGGGCGCCCAGCAGCGTTATCACCTGTGGAGCCTTGAATGGACACGCCATGGCCACCTCCCGGTCGGCTGCTTCTGCTGATTTGCAGCATCTCGCAACACATGTGTTGCGAATGATAGGTCCGCGGCCGGGCCTCTATGGCCAGGGTGAACCCGGTAGCGCGCTGAACAGGGTGTCCGGACGCCTACTGACTATAGCCGGGGCCAGGTGAATGCCCAGGTCGGCGGCCCCCCTCTGTGGGACCGGGCAGAGCCCGGTCCCGCATCTGTTTCGGGCCAGTTATGCCCGGGAAATCGCCTGGTCCGCCTTGTTTTTTCACTACAGAACTTTGTAGGGACCACCCACTTCCCCGGCACTGCGTGAAGAACCCTCAAAAAGCCCCGTGGGTGAAGCGGCGCGCGGCTAGAGCTGTTGTTCGATGGCGGCGCGGTCGACCACGGACCACACCTCCACGATCCTGCCGTCGTCAAACCGGTAGAAGACATTTTCGCTGAAAGTGACGTGCTTGCCGTTTACCGCCAGCCCCAGGAACGAGCCTGCCGGCGTGCAGCGAAAGATCAGGCGGCTGGCGATCCAGGGCGGGTCGCAGGCCAGTTGTTCGATGTGAAACCGCAGGTCCGGTATGTCCCGGTAATTGCCCTCCAGCATGGCCTGGTAGCCCGCCAGGCCGAGAAGCTTGCCGTTGTGCCGGACCTGCGGGGCCACGAAGCGACCCAGGTTGGGCCAGTCCTGCTGGTTCAGGCAGGCGATGTAGTGCCGGTAGGCGCTGGCGAGGTCGGTGGGGTGCATGGCCGGGCTCCGATGAATCACAGCACCAGCGTAGCACCTGCCCGACCCCGCAGTGGACCGCTAGAAGTCCAGGCTGATGCCGGTATACAGCGCCCGGCCATCGCCCGGCGAATGCAGCGGTGCCAGGGCGCCGTCCGCGTCGTACCACACGTACTCGTAGTAACGGTTGGCGAGGTTCTTGAGCTGCAGGTCCAGGCTCACGTGCTCACTGACTTTCCAGGTGGCGCCCAGGTTGAACAGCACGTAGGCGCCATACTTGCCCTCCACGTTGTTTTTCTCCAGGTAATAGTCGCTCTGCCCATTCATCCACCCCGTGAGCTGTACCGTCGGTGTCAGCTGGTAGCTGGCCCCGGCGTTGTACACGTGGTGGGGGATGTGGTCGATCTCGTTGCCTTCGCTGTCGGGGTAGGTGGCGCCGGCCTTGAGGATTTTCGAGTACTGCCAGGAGTAGGCCAGCCAGGCCTCCGTGCGCTCGCCGGGGTGCAGGTTGACTTGCAGGTCGTAGCCCCAGCGCCGGGTCTGGCCGACGTTGTCGGAGGCGCCGGTGGGGTCGTTGAGCCGGCGGCTGACTTCACCCGAGGCCTTCTGTTGCCAGTAGGCCACGCGGCCGTCGATCCAGCTGGCCGGGGTGAACTTGACCCCGGTTTCCCAGCCGTCGTTGATCGACGGCGCCAGGTCATCGGTTTGCGGCGGGATCTTGTAGCTGGACGATCCCGTGCCTACTTGAAAGGTACGGCCCCAGTTGGCATACAGGCTGGCCACCGACCAGGGCGAGTAGACCACGCTCAATTTGGGCTGTTTGATCAGCCCGTAGTCGTTCATGTCGTAGTGCACGCCGGTCATCTGGTTGGTGAAGTCACCGCTGAGCTTGTCCACCCGGTAGGCCGGAATGACTTTGAGAGTGTCGGTGGGTTCGATCACCGCCTGCACATAGCCACCCACGGTGTTGAAGTCGAAGTGCTGATCACGGGTCTGGGCCGTGCGCACCCGCTCCACGGTGCTGTAGCGCTCGCTGATATTCTGCTGGCGCTGGGTGTCCAGGCCACCTTCCAGTGCCAGCGCATGCAGCCAGTCCACCTGGGGGCGCCAGGTCAGGGTGCTCATGGCGCCGTACTGGGTTTCATAGGCGTCGCGTTCCTGTTGGGTACTGGCGCTCCAGTAGCGGGTCCAGCGGCGGTCGTCGAAGGTGTTGAGGTAGGTCTTGGCGGCCAGCGACAGGCCGTCGGCAAGGTCGGTGTCGAAGTGTACGCTGGCGCTGTTCATGCGCCGGGTGCCCTGGTCGCTGTCGTTGTAGGGGTTGGTCATGGTCGGGTGGCGGTGGGCGTTGGCACCGGTCAGGTAGCCGGGCTCATCGGCCTGGCCCTCGTAATGGCGCAGGATCAGGCCAATGCGGTACGCCTCGTCATCGGGTGTGTAGAACCATTTGCCCGCCACCGACACGCGGTCCTGGTCGGCATGGTCGCGGTAGCCGTCGGACTTCTGGTAGGCGAGGAAATAGTTCTGGGTCCAGTTGGCGCTCTCGATACCCTTGGCCAGTTGGGTCTCGCGGGTGCCGTAGCTGCCGTAGCGCACCCGCGCCTTGGTGTAGTCGCCACCGATGCGGGTGTTGATATTGACGTTGCCGGCGATGTTGTTCAGCCCATAGCGTGGGTCGCTGGTGCCGCGCACCACTTCGATGTTGTCGATGTCCAGCGGGAACACCATGTCCATGAACGGCATGTTGCCGTCGTTGCTGTTGCTGGGGATACCATCGATCAGCAGCTTCACGGCATTCACTTCACCCTCGCCATTGAAGCCGCGAAAGGAAATCTTGCCGGAGGTGGTGCCCTGGTTGAACTCGGTGAGCTCCACGCCGGGCAGGCGGCTGAACAGCTCCCAGCTATAGGTAACGGGCATTTTCTCGACCACGTCGCCGCCCAGAATGTCCACTGAACTGAGCACGCTGGTGGTGGACAGGGGGCCCCCCGGCGCGCTGTTGACGGTCACGGTGCCCAACGTCAGCGTCGAGTCCTGGGCGGTGCCGGCGAAGGCATGGGCGGCCGGCAGGGCGGCGAGGGCGCCGCAGGCCAGCATCGACGCATGAAACGGACGGGCAGGGGAACGCCGCGCCTTTTTACGGTTGCGCTGTAAAGCCATGGTTCACGATTCCTGGTGAGCCAATTGATGAGTCGCACACGTGCGCGCAGGCCCGCACCGGGCTGGCGTCACATGGCTAATGAAGGTCGGTACCGCTCAGGACAGCGGGGAGGCGCGGGGGTTGAGGCTGGTCCAGCGAAAACGCGGCGCCAGGCTGGGCACCGTGGGGTGGGTGAGGGGGGCTTGGGCCAGGTAATGGGGCGGCGGCGCGCGCCAGTGGCTGGGCGGCGGCCCGGCCATGCCCGAGGCACCGCAGCAACAGCAATCGCCGTGTTGCATCTTGTGCGGGTGCGGGTCCAGCACATCGATGAGCCGGCGAACGTCATCGTGCATCGCCATGCCGTGCATGGCACAGTCATCGCCCATCGCTGCCGTGGGCATCCCCTCCATCAACTGCATCTGCCGGGCATGCAGGGGCATGGCCAGCAGGTTGACCAGCACGGCCATGCAGGCCAGCCAGTGGCTGAGGTGTCGACGTGAGAGCATGCGGGCGTCCGTCATCGGGGGGCGCATTTTAGCCGCAGGTGGGGTTGGGAAGGCAATGGCTTCAGTTGCAGTGAGGGCCCAGGGTGCAACCCGCGATATAATCGCACCTTGATATCGCCCCACCCGGGAAGCAGGCGCCGGCCACAAAAGCCGCATGGACTTCAATCGCCATTCGTTGACGGCGGCCTGGCCCACCTACTGGTGCCCAGCTTGAACGTCCACCCGCCCCCGCGCTTGAAAATCCGTACAGGGTCGGCAACCCCTTCCCCCTGAACGGATGTACCACCCAATGCCGGAATACAATTACCGCTTGATCCGCAAGCTGGCCACCACGTCGCTGCGCCTCAACACCGTGCTGCTCTGCGCGGTATTCCTGAACCTGCTGATGCTGGCGGCCTGCACCTGGGCGCTAAGCCGAGTGGTGTCTGAAGAGCGCAACAAGGTGTCCCTGCACTTCAACCGTCTGATGGGCGATATCCGCCAGCATGAGGCCTTCCTGACCCAGATTGCCCAGCATGGTGACCAGGCACCGCGGCGTCAGCCTGCCCGAGGGCTGCAGACCCAGCACAGGGTGCTGCTTGAAACGAACGATGCACGGCTGTACGAAGGCCGGCAGTTCACTTTTTCGATGCCTTTCACCTTGGGCCAACTGCATCCCCGGAATGAGGTAAACCCAGGCAATTTCACCCTCGGCATGCTGCTGGCGACGTTCTACAGCAGCTTCTGGAGCACCTCCGCCTACCCGGCCCCCCAGGTCTTCGTCATCGGCGTGCAGGGCAACACCAGCCTGGCCGTACCGGCCATCGACCATTTCGCCGGCCGGCCGCCCCTGAACCAGGGCAGTTACCTGCCTACTGTCGCCGCCATCCACGCGGCGCTGCAGGCGCAGCCCGCGGTGGGGGCCAACCCGGGGGTGCGCTGGAGCCGGTCGGATACGCCACGTGAATTACTGGGGGCAATCGATTTCAAACTGCCGGACGCGCTGTGGTGGGCGCCGGACCTCAAGCAGCAAGTGGTGGCCGTGACGCTGCTGGACCTGGAGCGACTTGATAACCCCGAGCAGGTGTGGGAGCGCCCGTTATACGACCAGTTGCAGCTGCAATCGCCCCGGGGTAACTCGCTTATCGACACGGTGGGGCGCGCCGTTGACTATGAGGAAGGCTTGAATTTCGCTACCCAGGGCATCGTGTTCAAGGTGGGCGGTGCCGCGGCGGGAGGCTGGGTAGCGTTGTACCAATTGGGTTATCAGCATTTCTTCGGCTACGCCAAATGGCAACTGCTAGGCGGCATCCTGTTGCTGTTGGGCAGCCTGCTCGGCAGTTGGGCGGCCACGCGCTGGTATTCGCGCAAGGTCATCTGGCCCGCGCGCCAGGCCAACCAGATGGTAGCCGAGGCCAAGCGCAGCGCCGACGCCGCCAGCGCGGCGAAATCGCGCTTTCTGGCAACCATGAGCCATGAAATCCGCACGCCACTTTACGGTGCGCTGGGGACTCTGGAACTGTTGGGGCGCAGCGGGCTCACGGAGCCGCAGAGGCATCACCTGGAGGTCATCGAGCGCTCCTGTTCAACCTTGCTGCACTTGGTCAGCGATGCACTGGACGTGTCCAAGATCGAAGCGGGTGAGATGACCCTGGCGTACGCGGCGTTCGATCCGCATGCGCTGGCAGAAGACGTGGTCGCCGCCTATGCAGGCATGGCCAACCGCCGGGGGCTGCAGCTGCAGGCCCGCATTGACGAAAATGTGCCGGGCCTGGTGGAAGGCGATGCGCTGCGCAGCCGCCAGATCCTCAACAACCTGATCAGCAACGGGTTGAAATTCACCGATGTGGGCAGCGTCATCGTCCACCTGAAAGCGGAGGTCAGCGCTGATAGCGCCATGCTGCATTGGCAGGTAACCGATACCGGCATCGGCATTGCGCCCGAGCAACAGCAACGTCTGTTCGAACCCTTTTATCAGGCCCACGCCAACGAACACACCATCAGCGGCACAGGCCTGGGGTTGTCCATCTGCGCCAGCCTGGCGCAGTTGATGGGCGGGCGCCTGAAGGTGGAAAGCCAGCCAGGTGTGGGCAGCACCTTCACGTTCAGTGTTACCCAGGCCGTGGTGCAGGCGCGGCGGCTGCTTGCCCGCCCCGAGGCCGTGCAGGCGGCAGGCAGCCCTTTGGGCGGGCTGGGCCTGCGGGTGTTGATCGCCGAGGACAACCCGGTGAACCAGGCGCTGCTCAAGGAACAGTTGCAAGCGCTGGGTTGCCAGGTGACCCTGGCCGAGGATGGGCGGCAGGCGCTGGACCACTGGGCACCTGGGGCGTTCGACGTGATACTGACAGACGTCAATATGCCGCTGATGACGGGCTATCAATTGGCCGCAGAGCTGCGGCGCCGTGGTGCGACGCTGCCGATGGTGGGCATCACGGCCAGTGCCGGGCTTGAAGGCGCGGCGCCGTTTGCCGCGGCGGGGCTGGATGCATGGTTGATCAAGCCGGTGCGTTTGCGCGAGTTGCAGCAGGTGTTGCTGCGGTTGTGCCCCGGCGCCGACCGTTCGCCGCCGTCCTCGACGCCGTATGTATCGGGCGCCGATCACCTGGACCTGTCACCAAGCATGCGCGCCCTGTTCGAGAAAACCCTGCGTGCCGACATCCAGGCACTGCGTGACGCCGAGCGGCGTCAGGACCGGGTAGCGCTGGGGCAACAGTTGCACCGCCTGTGCGGCGCGCTGGCGGTGGTCAAGGCGTACCCCCTGAGCCAGGCTTGCGAAGCGCTGGAAAGGCAACTGGCCGAACTGCCTGCCCAGCACCACCTGCCCACGGCTTTCGCGGCGCTGGTGGAGCGTATTGAACGGCTGCTGGTCCAAGCCCCCGGCGATGGCACGCCTGGGGCAAACGGTGAGCCCGCGCCTTCGATCACTGGTAACGGATTTGAATGTCATGAATAGAATGAGTGTCGTGGTAGCCGATGACCACCCGATCGTGGTGATGGGGGTGCAGGAGATCATCGAGCGAGAGGGTCGATTCAAGGTCGTCGGTACCGCCCACGGCCCCAGCGAACTGGTCAGGCTCTACCACGCGCATGCGCCCCAGGTGGTCATTACCGATTACACCATGCCCGGCGACGACACCTATGGCGACGGCCTCAAGCTGATCGACTACCTGCGTCGCCAGTTTCCGGACACGCGCATCCTCATCCTGACCATGCAATCCAACCCGCTGATACTGTCCCGCCTCTATGACCTGGGGGTGTCCGGGGTGATCTCGAAAAGTGGCGACCTCAATGAAATCGTCGTGGCCCTGCGCGCCTTGTCGCGCGGGCGCATTTACCGTGGACCGGGCCTGGCGCCGGCACTGCCGGGTGATGACGTGCAGGCGCGGGTCGCCCGGTTATCGGTCAAGGAATATGAAGTGCTGCGCCATTTCGTCTCGGGCATGAGTGGCCGGGAGATCGCCTTGTTGCTCAACCGAAGCACCAAGACCGTCAGCGCCCAGAAGATTTCGGCCATGCGCAAGCTGGCCGTGGAAAATGACCAGGCGCTGCTGACGTTCTGCGCCAATGCCAGCCTGTTCCCCTGAGACCCTGCCGTGGGCAGGGCTCGCTGCGGCCGACAGGGCCACCGCAGGTGGCGCACTTTCAGATTTATCCTAAAGACTCCCTTCACCCACACCCGCAGAATTGACCGGATAACGCAGCCAGCGTCATCGGCACAACAGAGCCGAAACAGTTCGCGCGGTTGCCATTCCAGATGAATCGACGTTGAACCGGTGGGATGGCACTCGCTTGCTCAGGACCCATGCCATGCCTCAATACCCGTTTAAACATGAGTACCGCCGCAGCGACACACCCCTCACGCTTCACCCCGGCATGTCCTTGCTCAAGTCCAGCGAAGGCCTCGGGTGGAAGACGGTCTATGCCGAAGTCACGGATGAAATGCCACACCAGGCCACCTACAGGCGAACCCGGGACATGTGGTTCGTGGTGCCGTTGCGGCCGCTGAAAATTGAACTGCACAACAACTTCCGACGCCAGCACGGGTTGCTGCGCCCTGACAGTATGGTAGTGACCGGGCCCAAGGAAATATTGCAGGTGGACCTGGCCAATGCCACCCGGGTGCTGCATGTCTTCATCCGTGCCGAAGTGTTCGAGGAGGTGGCCAACAGCCCGGTGTATGCGGCGGAGCGCGTGCGGCTGCCGCTGATCTCGATGTTCGGCCTGCAGGACCGCGGCCTGAGCCTGATGCTGCGAAGCATCAAGCAGGCCATGGACCACTCCGGCAGCGTGGCAGCGATGAAAACCGAGCACCTGGCCCGGGCGATCGCGTTCCATACCCTGGAGTTGCGCGATGCCTGGCGAGGCCAGGTGGGCAGTGCCCGGCGCATGCAAGCGTTCGACCCGGTGATCGCGCATTTGCGTGCCAACCTGAGCGCGCCGCTGCGGGTGGAGGAACTGGCAGCGATCGCCGGCCTGGGGCGCTCGGCGTTCATCCGTCAGTTCCGAGCCACCCTGGGGCAGACACCTCACCAGTACGTGATACTGGAGCGGGTCACCAAGGCCTGTGAATTACTAAGAAACGAGACATCAACGTTAAGCGACATTGCCCACGCGTGTGGCTTTTCGGACCACGCGCATATGTGCGCAAGTTTCAAAAGCCTGATGGGCATCACGCCCTCCAGTTATCGAGACGAGCGTGGCTGAAAAACACTATTGTCGAAGTTGAAAGAATAAAGCGCTGTTTCTACAAGTCGCGGCATTTTTTCAAAGACCGCCATTGACCGAATACCGATAATCGTTCCGCCGTCATGAATGCAGCCTGACGCCGATGGCATTAAGGGATGCACTTCGCGCGGAATAAAGATGGCGTGTGCCTGAAACTTTCTGGATGGATAATACGTGATGAAAAAGCAGTTTAAGATGTCGTTGGGAAGTGCGGTATTGAGCGTGGTAAGCCTCGCGTTGATGTCCCAGGCCGCATTGGCGGCGGACACCGGAACCATTACCTTCAATGGCAAGGTCACTGATGAAACCTGCGAAGTCACCACCGGTACCAATGGTGATTTCACCGTCGACCTGGCGACAGCGAAAGTCGCCGAACTGGCCCAGGCAGGTGACACCGCGGTACCGCTGAACTTCCGCATTGCCGTGGATAACTGCTCGCCATCGGTGAAGAACGTACGCGCGCAATTTCTCTACGACGCGAGCCTGGTGGACCTCAGTTCCGGCCTGTTGAAGAACCAGCTGAGCGGTGCCACCGCCGCCACGCAAGTGGGCCTGCAACTGTTCAACACGGATGACAGCAGTGTGATCAAGCCCGGTGATGCAGGCGCGTCGAAGAGCTTTGCGCTGATCAACAACGCCGCCGAGATGACCTATGGCGTGCAGTACTACGCCACCGGTGAATCGACAGCGGGCCTGGTCAAGAGCCAGGTCAAATATCAACTGAGCTATAACTGAGAACCTGCCCTCTGCGCGGTGGCCGCGCAGAGGGCACCCCACCATTATGCGGATATATTTTCTATTGCTTGGCTGTCTGGTCGCTTGCCTGTCCAGCGCCGCCGCCGACGCGAACGTCGTATTGGGTGGCACCCGGCTTATCTATCCCGAGGGGGACCGGGAGGTCACGCTGTCACTGGCGAACAAGGGTGCTACACCGGCCCTGGTGCAGTCGTGGATGGATGATGGCCACGGTGACTCGACACCTGAAAACAGCGCGGCGCCGTTTCTCATCATGCCGCCTGTCACCCGAATAGAGGCTCAGGCATCGCAGACACTGCGCATCCTGTTCAATGGTGCGTCGCTGCCCCAGGACCACGAATCGCTGTTCTGGCTGAACGTACTGGAGATTCCGCCGACGTCAGCAGACGCCAGGGGCAAGAACAACTTGTTGTTGGCCATTCAAAGCCGAATAAAAGTATTTTATCGGCCCCGGGCACTCGCCGGTTCATTGCATGAAGCGGCACAGCAGTTAAAGTGGAAGATGGTGAAGAACGGCGACCGGTGGCAATTGGTCTGCACTAACTCATCACCGTTTCACGTTTCGTTTGCAACCCTTGTGGTTGCCCACTCGGGCAGCGTCTTGAGCGACGACTCGGGGGCACACATGGTTGCACCGGGTGGCCGGGAAACATTCGAACTCAAGCGTGCAAGCGCGACTGCTTCGGCCCCCAAAGAGGGCGAGGTGCGGTTCGACTACATCAATGACTATGGTGCATTGAAGACACTGACCGCAACAGTCGAATAATACGCTTCGGCAACAGTGCCGTTATTCGTTGTAAAACCCCGCCACGTTGTTGTGATGAATATGAACTGTTTAGCTCGCTCTTTCTGCGTGGGCGGAAGGTTTCCGCGCGCCACAACTTCAGGCCCGGCCCTGCGTTTCTGGGCCGTGCTGTGTGTCATATGCCATTGGGCTGCCAAGCCTGCCGTGGCGGCTGAACCGACACTGCCACCGGCGGCTGCGCAAACGGTCCATCCGGATGCACAGTTCGACAGCTCATTCCTGGTGGGCAGCGCCAAGCACCTGGATATGTCCCGCTATCAGCAAGGCAACCCCGTATTACCGGGGCACTATGACCTGGATATCTACCTGAACGGCAAGCAATCCTCGCGGGCCCGCATCGAGTTCGTCGATGTGGGCCATGGCAACATCGCCGAGGCCTGTTTCACGGTGGCCGAGATGCGCCGTATCGGCATCGATACCCCGCCGCAGTCAGAGCATCAGGCTTGCCGTACCCTGGCCGCCGCCATCCCCAACGCGATCGCCTATGCCGACCTGTCGGAGCAGAAGCTGTACCTGCAGGTTCCCCAGGCGAACCTGCGCCGCATACCCCGTGGGTATGTCGAGCCCGAATATTGGAACCCAGGCGTGACAGCGGCGAAGCTGGACTACAACCTGAACTATTTCGGCACCCAGAATGACGATTTCGGCAGCACCGACTCGGCCTACCTGGGGTTGCGGGGCGGCTTCAACCTGGGCCTGTGGCAGTTCAGGCACAACGCCAATGTCACCTGGGCCAATGGCTCCAAGGCGCAGTGGAACAGGCTGTCCACCTACGTGCAGCGCCCGGTGGCGGGGCTCAAGAGCCTGGTCACCCTGGGCGAGATCAACACCAAGGGCGTGGGCTTCGACAGCGTGGCCGTGCGCGGTGCCAGCCTGGCGTCGGACGAGCGCATGTACCCGGACTCGCAGATCGGCTTCGCACCGACCATTCGCAGCTTCGCGCGCACCAACGCCAAGGTCGAGGTTTGGCAGAACGACATCAAGATTTACCAGACCACCGTGACCCCCGGCAACTTCGTCATCGACGACCTGTACCCCACCGGTTACGGCGGTGACCTCAATGTGGTGGTTACCGAGGCGGACGGTGGTGAGCGGCGCTTTGCGGTGCCCTATTCGTCAGTGACCAACCTGCTGCGCCCCGGGCGCAGCCAATATGACCTGGTGGCGGGCAAGCTGTACAACCAGGCCACGGCCTCGGATGCCCACCTGGTGCAAGGTACGTTGCACTACGGCTTCAATAACTACCTGACCGGCTATGGTGGTATCCAGGCCAGCGAGGGGTTTCGCGCGGGGTTGCTCGGCGCCGGCCTGAACACGCCGGTGGGCGCGTTTTCGCTGGACCTGACCCAGGAACAGACCGACCTTGGCAACGGCCACGGCTCGGCGTCCGGGCGCAGTGTGAAGCTGGCGTACAGCAAAATGCTGACTGATACCAAGACCAATGTCACCCTGGCGGCGTACCGCTATTCCTCATCCCGGTACATGACGCTGTCGCAGGCGGTCGACGCCCGCGAGCGGGTCAAGGACCCTGCGTTCCAGGAAGACTGGTTATGGAACGGCAACGAACGGGACCGCTTCGACGTCAGCATCGACCAGCCGGTGGGCAGTTATGGCTCGGTGTTCCTGACCGGCTCCAGCAGCAAGCGCTGGAGTGGCACGGACAAGTCCAGCCGGCAATTCCAGGTGGGCTTCAACGGCAACCTGGGCGATGTCAGCTACAGCCTGTCGGCCAGCCGCAACGATGATCAGTTCATGGGCGCTCAGACTCAGTACTTCCTCAGCCTCACCTTGCCGCTGGGCAGCAGTGCCAGGTCGCCGACCCTGAGCACCCAATACACCACGACACCGGGGCAGGGCAGCACGCTGCGCAACTACCTCAGCGGTACCGCCGACGACGAAGGGCGGCTTAGCTATGGCGTGACCCAGGCCAGCGATACCAACACATCAGGGTCGGGCAGCGCCAACGCCCAATACCGTGGGACCCGCAGCACCGTTCGGGGCTCGTACGAGCAGGGCGGTGACTACAAGTCCTATTCGCTAGGCAGCGACGGCAGCATGGTGCTGCACAGCGGCGGCGTGACCCTGTCGCCCAACACCGGCGAGACCATCGCCGTGGTGTCGGCGCCAGGCGCCGAGGGCGCGACCATCGGCGGTCTATCCGGCCTGCAGCTCGACAAGCACGGTTACGGAGTGATGCCGTACCTGTCGCCTTACCGCATGAACACCATCAATCTGGACCCCAAGGGCAGCTCCATGGACGTTACCTTTCAAAACACCTCCCAGCAGGTCGCCCCGTTCGCCGGCGCTATCGTGCGGGTGGACTTCAAGACGCGTGTCGGGCAATCGGCCGTGATCCATATCACCAACGGCGGGCATATCGCGTTGCCGTTCGGCGCCGATGTGCGCGACGCCGGTGGCAACGTGGTGGGCGTGGTGGGGCAGGGCAACAATGCCTTTGTCCAGGGCATCGCCGATACCGGCACGTTGTCGGTCAACCTGCAGGGTGGCTCCAGTTGCCAGATCACCTATAGCCTGGTCGAGCATGGGGCGGGCCACCCCCTGATGAGTACTCAGGCGCCGTGCATCCATGCTGCGGGCTCAGGCCTGAGCAGCCGATGAGCATGTTCGAACGATATGTGCGGCCGTGCCGGGTCGGCCGTCTCCTGGGGGCGATCGGCATGCTTGCCAGCCTGATGCTGTCTTCCTCCGCCTGGGCGGTGTGCGGCATGATGCCCAACTACCAGGAGGGCGCGGTGGTCGATATTGGCATGGGCAAGATTTCGGTGCCGTCCGGCACGGCGGTGGGTGAGGTGTTCTACAGCCAGGAGTTTCCGATTGCCGGCACGTTCTTCGCCATTGTGTCCTGCAAGCCGGGGGACACCACCGAATGGCGAGTGATGCAGGGCACATCCACGGCGATCAAGAATGTCTATACCACCAACATCGCCGGCGTGGGCATGCGAACCAGCTGGCTTCAGGCACGGTCGACGACGCCCTTTTACGCAGGCGACAAGACCACCTGGAACCTGGGCATGCCGGGCACCAGCGGTTCGGTGGCGCAAAACACCCTCGTGTTCAATGTGACGGGCTCCGTGGTGGTGGAATTGATCAAGCTCAGCGATACCGTGGGGTCGGGCGCGCTGGCCGCCGGCACTTACACCAACAACATCGCCTACGCGACGTACCCCTTCAACAGCGGCATCTTCCTGACCACGCGGATCACGGGGGGTGGCAGCGAAATCGTGCCTGAAACCGGCACCTGCGACATCGGCGATCTGTCGGTGAACCTGCCCGATGTGCCGGCCAGCCGGTTCAATGGCGTGGGCAGCACCCACGGCGACACTGACTTTCCAGTGACGTTTACCTGCAAGGGCAGCAACGGTGCCGTCACGCTGACGATCGATGCCGACCGATGGGTCGCCGATGGCAGCCTGGGCCTGCTGAAACCACAGAGCAGCAGTGAAGGGGCGTCGTGCGTAGCCTTGCAGATACTGGATGCCACCAGCAACCTGCCCGTGGTGCTGGGCGACACCGCGGTGGTGGGGTCGGTGCTCAACAGCACCGCGGCGTTCAACTTGCCTTACCGGGTGCGCTATTACCAGAGCGGGGCAGGCAGCCACTGCGTAACGGCAGGCCTGATCAAAGGCACGGCCACCGTGAAAGTCAGTTACCAGTAGGCGGCCGCGGGCCATGGACAGCGTCAGGGTCAGGGCGCCATGTTCTCCCGGGTGATGATCTGCAACGGCACGAACACCCGCTGCCGGCAGGCATCGAAGTCAGGGGCCTGTTGCAGGCCTACCAGCACGTCGATCAATGCCTGGGCGACGGGTTGCGGTTGGGAGTCGATCACCAGGCTCAGCACGCCGTCGGCCATGGCCTGGCGCGACAGCGGGGTCGACTCCGGCACGATGCTGCACAGCCGCGGGTGCACCGGGCGCTGGCGCAGCGCGCTGATCACGCCGTCACCGCCGCCGCCCACCACGCACAGGCCACACAGGTCAGGGTGGCGGGCCAGCAGGTCGAGGGTGGCTTCTTCGGTCAGTTGGTCATTGTCCAGGTTGATCAGCGGGTCCAGCAGGGTCAGCCGTGGCGCGTGTTCCGCCAAGTACTCGTACAAGGCGGCGACGCGCTCCTGGTGGCACAGGAAGCGATAGCCGCCCAACAGCACCCCTACGCTGCCATGGCGTTCGCCCCGCAGGCTGGCCAGCAGCCAGCCCATGGTACGGCCCACCTGGCGGTTGTCCAGGCCCACATACGGCGTGCGGCCCCGTTCATCCACGTCCGACAGCAAGGCCACCACCGGCACCCCGGCGGCGCGCATCTGTTCGATGCAGGCGTTGATTCCCGGGTCGCTGAAGCTCACCACCGCCAGGGCGTCGCACTGCACGGCCAGGCGCTCTATCTGGCCGATGATGGCGGCGGGGCTGCGGTCTGTCACATGGTCGAAGTGGCAACTAAGGTTGGCTGCGCCGTAGCGTCGGGCGGCTTCCTCGATGGCGTGCTGCAACTGCCCGTAGAACGCCTGGGCGGTGCCCAGCAACAGCACGCCGAAACGGTAGGCGGGTTTTCGTTCGTTGATACGCTGGCCAATCAGCCGTGCGGCGAAGTAGCCCACCGCTTCGGCAGCGTGGAACACCCGCTCTGCGGTTTCGGCGTTGACGGGCGCACGGGCGTTGAGGACCCGGTCGACGGTGGCCACGCTCAGGCCAGCCTGGGCAGCGACAGTGGCGATGGTGGGGCGTTTGTTTTTGTTCATGGGGGCCCTTGGTTCATGCCTTGATAGAAAACCATCAAGCGTTCATCCCTTGCGATGATAGCTTGAGAGTGAATGTCTTCAAGGCATTGAGGGGAACCGTGCGCAGACCTAAGGTTGGCCCAGGCGAGCCGGTTGCGGAAGGCCGGCACGCCCACCCCTTACGCCTGCGGAGAATAACAAGATGTCCGACTACAGTGCAGCGTTGGAACGCCGTGCCCGGCCCGCGCGCCGCGATTACCGCCTGACCGGCGACCAGGCCGCCCGCGCGGTGGAACTCGGGTTGGCCTCGGCCACCTGGTACCAGTCGCCGGTACCCCGCAAACAGATGAAAGAATTGATGCAGCGCCGTGACGGCCCGGCCCTGCGAGACACCGGCCTGTGGCTGCTTGCACTGCTGGCCACCGGCGGCGCGGGCTGCTGGTTGTGGGGCAGCTGGGCCTGCGTGCCGTTCTTTTTCGCCTACGGTGTGCTGTATGGCAGCGCCGCCAACGCCCGCTGGCATGAATGCGGCCACGGCACCGCGTTCAAGACCCGCTGGCTGAACGACGCGGTGTACCACCTGGCCAGCTTCATGATCATGTTCGAGCCCCATGTGTGGCGCTGGAGCCACGCCCGTCATCACACCGACACAATCATCGTCGGCCGTGACCCCGAGATCGTCGAACCGCGCCCGCCGAGCCTGGTAAAGATGTGCCTCAGCCTGTTCAGCCTGCCCCATGTGGTCAAGACCAGCGCCGCGCTGTTTCGTCATGCCGGTGGCCGCCTGGACGAGCAGGAGCAGACCTTCATCCCGCACTCCCAAAGCGCCCGGGTGTTCTGGACCGCACGGGCCTGGCTGCTGATCTACGCCGTTACCCTGGGTACCGCACTGGTGCTGCACAGCTGGCTGCCCCTGATGATCATCGGCCTGCCGACCCTGTACGGCGGCTGGCTGAACTACGTGTGGGGTGTGTCCCAGCACGTGGGCCTGGCCGAGGACGTGCTGGACCATCGCTACAACTGCCGCACCATCTACATGGGCTCGGTGCAGCGGTTCCTGTACATGAACATGAACTACCACCTGGAGCACCACATGTTTCCGATGGTGCCGTACCACGCCTTGCCCAAGCTGCATGAAGCCATTCGCCACGATTGCCCGCCGCCTTACGCCAGCCTGTGGGAGGCATACCGGGAAATCCTGCCAACGGTGTGGCGCCAGCGCAAAGACCCCACCTGCCACGTGCAGCGCCCTGTGCCCCAGCCCGGCGAATCGGCGGTGGCTTGAACCTGCCCCTAGTGTTTCCATGACAAGAGAGACCGCCATGAATGATCAATGGGTCGATGTGTGCGCCGTGGACGAGATCGACGAAGAAGACGTGATCCGTTTCGACCACCAGCAGCACACATACGCGGTGTACCGCGCCGCCGACGACGAATTCTTTGCCACCGACGGGCGCTGCACCCATGAAGCCATTCACCTGGCCGACGGCCTGGTGATGGGCGATGTCATCGAATGCCCCAAGCACAACGGCCGCTTCAATTACCGCACCGGCAAGGCACTGGGGGCGCCGGTGTGCGTCAACCTCAAGACCTACCCCGTGCGGGTCGAGGGCGGCCGGGTGCTGCTGGGGGTGAGCCCATGAGCACTGCCGACCCGCTGGTTATCGTCGGCGCCGGCCACGCCGGTGGCCGCGCCGCCCTTACGTTGCGCGAGCAAGGGTATGACGGCCGCCTGCTGCTGATCGGTGACGAGCCCCACGCCCCTTATGAGCGACCAGCGTTGTCCAAGGGCCTGTTGCAGGGCAGCGCTGAATTGGCCGGCTTCAGCCTGTGCGGTGCGCAACAGCTGCGGGCGCTGGGCATCGAACACCTCACGGGGCAGCCGGTGCAGGCACTGGATACCACCGCGCGGCGCCTGGCCCTGGCCGACGGCACGCACGTGGGCTATCGCGGCCTGTTGCTGGCCACCGGCGGTCGCGCCCGGCGCCTGCCCGGCGTGGCGCCCGGCTGGCGAAACGTGTTGTACCTGCGTACCCACGATGAAGCGCTGGCCCTGCGCGACAGCCTTCGCCCCGGGGCGCGCCTGGTGGTGGTGGGTGGTGGGTTCATCGGCCTGGAGGTGGCCGCCAGTGCCCGCGCCCTGGGCTGCGAGGTGACCTTGCTGGAAGCCGGCCCGCGCCTGGCCGGGCGCGTGCTGCCGGCGGACATCGGCGACGCGCTGTTGGACCTGCACCGCGAACACGGTGTGGACGTGCGCCTGAATGCACGTATCGAAGCATTCGAGGGCGGTAGCCAGGTCGAGGTTGTTTCCCTAGTGGACGGTAGCCGCATCCCGTGCGATGGCGTGCTGGTGGGCATCGGCATGCAACCCAATATCGACCTGGCCCAGGCGGCGGGCTTGGCGGTGGGGCAGGGCATCCGCGTCGACGCCTTCCTGCGCACCAGTGACCGGCAGGTGTATGCCGCCGGCGATGTCTGCGAGTTCAGGTTGCACCTGCAGGGAGCTTTCCAGCGTCAGGAAACCTGGCGTAACGCCGAGGCCCAGGGGCGCCACGCTGCGCTCAACCTGCTGGGCGCCGAACTGCCCTTTGAGCAGGTGCCAGGGTTCTGGTCCGATCAGTACGATACCAGCCTGCAGAGGGTGGGCGATGCAGGTGACGGCTCACCGAGCGTGCGGCGCGAGTTGGCCAGCGGGGGCTTGCTGCTGTTCTTCCTCGACGCCGGCCGGCGCCTGCAAGGTGCTTGCGCCTGGGGGCCCGGCAACAGCGTGGCCAAGGACATCAAGCTGTGCGAACGGTTGATCAGCGCCGCCCTGCCATTGCCTGTCGAGGCCCTGGCCGATGCCCGTGTGTCACTCAAAACCCTGTTGAGGAACTGACCGTGAGCCGTTTTCTGGTGTTTCAATCCCTGTGGGCCATGCTCGACCACCAGGGCCAGCCCACCCAGCCGCTAGAGGCGCAACTGCAGCAGATCGCCGCAGCGGGCTTCGACGGTATCACCGACCATTTCTGGCAACCCGCCCATGCCCGACGCTTGAGCAACGCTGCGCAGAGCCTGGGGCTGGCCATCGAGGGCCAGGTGTTTCCACGCACAGTGGACGACCTGGCCGCCGCGCTGGACGTCGCCAGCCAGCACGGCTGCCACCACCTGACGATTCAAGCGGACGTGCGGCCGTTTACCCTGGCAGGCGCAGTGCCCTTGCTCGAAGGCTGGCAACGGCTGGCCGAACAGGTGGACTTTCCGGTGCTGGTGGAAACCCATCGCTACCGAGTCACCAACGACTTGCCCTTCACCCTGCAGCTGCTGGCCGAACTGCCGGACCTCAAGCTGCTCGCCGACCTGTCCCATTACGTGGTGGGCCGGGAGTTGCCCGAAGCGCCCAGCAGCGAAGACGACGAGCCGATTCACCAGATACTGCGGCGCAGTTGGGGCTTTCACGGGCGGGTCGCCAGCAGCGAGCAGGTGCAGGTATCCCTGGCGTTTGCCCAGCACCAGGCCTGGGTGCAGCGTTTTCTGGGGTGGTGGCGCCACGGCATGGAAGATTGGCTGGCCCGTGACGGCAGTGCCACCGGTAGCCTGTCATTCACCTGCGAGTTGGGGCCGCCGCCATACGCTATCACGGGCGCCGATGGCCGCGAGCTGGGTGACCGCTGGGCCGAGGCGCTATGGCTCAAGGACAAGGCTCGCGAGCTATGGCAGGCGGTGGCGTCGCGCGAAAATTGAGATACCCTGAAACGGACAACCCACCGGTGAAACCGTTTTGAGAGATATCCCGCTGGCCTTGTGTGCCTTGAACCTCGCCTTGGCGGCCCACAGTCCCGAGGCCAACGCCGCCGACGTCGCGCCCCTGAGCCTGAAGACGTCGGGTGCCGTGGCGGGGATCACCGTGCGCATCGTCGACAAAGACAGCTACTCGGTGCGCCTGGACTACTTCTACCCGCCCAATGACCTGACGGCGCGCCAACGGCTGTGGGAGGGGGCTGGTGGCTTGCGCCCGGATGCCACGGGGCACACCCAGGAGCCGGGGGCACCGTTCAACGTTTTTCTGCGTATCTATGACATCGACGATGCGGTGGTTATCCAGGACCGGCGCATCAACCACCCCACGCTGTCATCCTGGGGCAGCGGCGTGCTGCATGCCGAACTGAGCGAAGTGCGCCTGGACCCGGGGCGTTACCAGATCATGGTGGAGCGCCGCGGCAGTGCTGCCGGGATCTCCGACTACCGTGCCGGGGTCAGCGTGGTCAGGGCCTATTGATCGACAGCGCGCCCTTCGCTACAACGGCTGCTGAAACCCTTGGCGAGGTACCGCTTGCTGGCAGGATGGCAGGCGTGCAGGCGGCCGAGTGCGCTAGAATCCCGGGCCTGCCAATCTGCCCGAGAAGCGCTTCCCCATGCATATCCCCGCACAACGGCCCTTGTGGCAAACCTATCTGGCGTTCCTGGCACCCATGGTGCTGTCCAATTTCCTGCAATCGATGTCCGGCACCCTCAACAGTATCTTCATCGGCCAGATGCTCGGCACCCAGGCCTTGGCGGCGGTGTCGGGGATGTTTCCCATCGTGTTCTTCTTCATCGCGCTGGTTATCGGCCTGGGGGCGGGCGCCGGGGTGTTGATCGGGCAGGCCTGGGGCGCGCGCGAGCCGCACATGGTCAAACAGATCGCGGCGTCCACCCTGCTGCTGGGTGCGCTGATCGGCCTGGTGGCGGCAGTGTTCGGCAGTGTCTTCGCGCGCCAGGCCCTGCAGGGCCTGGGCACCCCCGCCGATGTGCTGGATGATGCGGTGGCCTACGCTCGGGTGATGATGTGCATCATGCCCATCCTGTTGGTGTTCGTACTGTTCACCCAGCTGCTGCGCGGCGTCAGCGATACCCTCACGCCCCTGTTGGCGTTGGTGGTGTCCACCGCCGTGGGCCTGCTGCTGACCCCGGCGTTGATCCGTGGCTGGCTGGGCCTGCCGCAACTGGGCACGCAAAGCGCCGCGGTCGCCGCGCTGGCCGGTAACGTCGTGGCCATCGCGCTGCTGGCCTGGCGCTTGAACCGGGCCAGGCATGTGCTGGCCCCTGACCGTGAATTCTTCAGGGCCCTGCGCCTGGACCGCGACATCCTCGCCAAGGTCCTGCGCATCGGCTTGCCCACCGGTTTGCAGATGGTGGTCATCTCGCTGTCCGAACTGGTGATCCTGTCCCTGGTCAACGGCCACGGCTCCCAGGCCACCGCCGCTTACGGTGCGGTGACCCAGATCGTCAACTACGTGCAATTCCCCGCGCTGTCCATCGCCATCACTGCCTCCATCCTGGGCGCCCAGGCCATCGGTGCCGGGCGCCTGGAACGCATCGGCCCGATCCTGCGCACCGGCATGGCCATCAACCTCTGGCTCACCGGCGGCCTGATCGTGCTCGGCTACTTGCTGTCCCACTGGCTGCTGGCGCTATTCATCACCGACCCCGCCACCCGCGCCGAGGCCGAACACCTGTTGCACATCATGCTCTGGAGCATGCTGGTGTTCGGCTTCCAGGCCTTGGTGGGCGGCATCATGCGCGCCAGTGGCACGGTGCTGGTGCCGGTGCTGATCTCGATTTTCTGCATCGTCGGCGTGGAACTGCCGGCAGCCTGGTTGCTCAATGCCCGGTTCGGCCTGGAAGGGGTGTGGATGGCGTTTCCGGTGACCTACCTGAGCATGCTGGTGCTGCAGTCGGCCTACTACCGAGGCGTATGGCGCCACCGGCGGATCGAGCGGCTGGTCTGAGGGCGCGGATGCACTTGCCCTGCAGAAACTGTTGTGCTGGAGGGTGTTGAAGTTGTCCCCGGAAATCGTGGGTATCTCTGTGGATAACTTCGTCAAAGCCAATGGGGCCAGTACCTTGGCCGGAGTGGCGAAGAAATGATCAATTGCGTGCGCAGGGTGCCAGGAGGCATGTGGGGGGCATTTGGTCAACTGTTTGAAACATATTTTATGCGGGGGTTTCTGGCCTCCATCTTACAGGGACCGGGGCCGCTGAAGGCTCACGCGCCTGCTTTGCAGCAGCGGCCGTTAGGCCGCCGTGGCGGTGCAGGCGGGGTGCCTGGTGCGGAGCGGCGCTTGGGACGCGGCCGGGTCCGCTGCTACACGTCGCGGCCACCTGGTAGTCAAAACACCGTTGCGAACAGCCAGTAAAGCGACCCGGACAGCAGGATCGCCGCGGGCAGGGTCAGCACCCAGGCCATCACCAGGTTGCGGATGGTGCGCATCTGCAGCCCCGAGCCATTGGCGACCATCGCGCCGGCCACCCCCGAACTCAGCACGTGGGTCGTGGACACCGGCAAGCCGTACATGTCCGCCGCGCCGATGGTCAGCATCGCCACCACCTCGGCGCTCGCTCCCTGGGCGTAGGTCAGGTGGTTCTTGCCGATCTTCTCGCCGACGGTCACCACGATACGCTTCCAGCCCACCATGGTGCCCAGCCCCAGGGCGATGGCTACCGCTACCTTGACCCACAGCGGGATGAAGCGGGTGGAGCTGTCGATCTGCTGCTTGAACTGGCTGACCTTGGCCTGGGTGTCGGCGTCGTACTGGCCGAGCTTGTCCTTCTCCATCAGGCGGATGGCTTCGCCGGTCAGGTACATGTCATTGCGCACGTTGCCCACCGCCGCCGCGGGGATGGCGGTCAGGCTGCCGTAGGCGCTGACTTCCTGGCCGATCAGCCCGGCGATGGCCGCCAGGGCCGGTACCAGCTGCGGGCTGGGTTTCTTGTCGCGGATGTAGTCAGTGAGGATAAGCCGCGGGTCACCGGCCACCGGCGTGGGGTCGGTCTTGGCCAGGGCCTGCTGGGTGACTTGCGCCACGGCGGCGAATTGCACGGACTGGTCGGCTGGCATGGCGCGGTTCAGGGCGTAGGCCATGGGCAGGGTGCCTACCAGGATCAGCATGATCAGGCCCATGCCTTTCTGCCCGTCATTGGAGCCGTGGGCGAACGACACGCCCGTGCAGGTCAGGATCAGCAGGCCGCGAATCCACCACGGCGGCGGGGCATCGCTGACCGGCGCCTTGTACAATGCGCGGTTCTTTACCAGCAGGCGCAGCGCTACCAACAACAATGCCGCGCAGACGAAACCGATCAGCGGCGACAGCAGCAGCGAGTAGCCGATCTTCAGCGCCTGGCTCCAGTCCACGCCACTGGTGCCGTCACGCCCGTGCATCAGGGCATTGGCCACCCCCACGCCGATGATCGAGCCGATCAGGGTATGGGACGAAGACGCCGGCAGGCCCAGCCACCAGGTGCCCAGGTTCCAGACGATGGCCGCGATCAGCAGGGCGAAGATCATCGCGAAACCAGCCGACGAGCCCACCTGCAGGATCAGTTCCACCGGCAGCAGGGCAATGATCCCGAATGCCACCGCGCCGCTGGAAAGCAGTACGCCGAGGAAGTTGAAGCAGCCGGACCACATCACCGCGAACTGCGGTGGCAGCGAATGGGTGTAGATCACCGTGGCCACGGCGTTGGCCGTGTCATGGAAGCCGTTGACGAACTCGAAGCCCAGGGCAATCAGCAGGGCGATGCCCAGCAACAGGAAGGGCGTCCAGGTGGTGACCACCGTGCCCATGTCGTCAACGTCACTCACCAGGCTCCAGGTGCTGTAGACCAGCCCCACGACCAGGATGACGAAGAACAGGATCAAGGTGCCGCGCCCTGGTTTGCGGTCAAACGTCGGGCGCGCATGGGTGGTGCTATTGGGTGAAGAAGCCAGGGTTGGCGTAGCCATGTCAGGCAACTCGATTGAGGGAGGGGAGCTCCTATAATCGTTGCAAAATATGACAGACTGGCGTCAGGCCCGCGTCAGTAGTCGCTGCGCTTGCGAAAGGCCCAACGCCCGGCCAGCAAGGTGAAGGTGGCCACCAGGGCCACCAGTATCCAGAACCCCTCCGGGTCACTGGCCAGGGGGATACCGCCGACGTTCATGCCGAAAAAACCGGCGATGATATTGATGGGCAGGGCCAGCACCGTGACCACGGTGAGGGTGAACAGCGTGCGGTTGCTCTGTTCGTTGAGGTTGGCCGCGATCTCTTCCTGCAGCAGCTTGATGCGTTCACCCAGCGCAGTGAGGTCGCTGAGCACCAGGGCGAACTCTTCGGTGGCCTGGCGCAGCTCCTGCAAGTCGTCTTCCTGCAACCAGACCGGCGGGCGGTTCAACAGTCGCAGCAATGACCCCGGTTCCAGGGCCAGCAGCCGCTGCAGGCGCACCAGCACCCTACGCATGGCGCCCAATTCCGCGCGGTTGTTGCTCAGGCGCAATGACAGCAACTGGTCCTCGATACCGTCGACACTCAGGCTGGTTTTACGCACGATCTGAGTCAGCACTTCGGCCTGGTCGCGGAACAGGTGAACCAGCAGTTCCATGGGCGAACGGAACCGTTCGCCGCGCTTGACCGACGAGCGCAGTTTGTCCACCGAGTGCAGCGGTTGACGGCGGGCGCTGACCAGCAGGCGCTCCGTGGCGCACAGCCACAGGGTGGAAATGTCCGATGAGACCATGCCGAAGTTGAATACCACGTCGTTGACCACTGCCAGCAGCGAGTCTTCGACGTGCTCGATGCGCGTGGAGCGTGAGCCCTCGTGCAGGGCTTCGAAATAGTCGTCGGGCAATGGCAGATGGGCATGCATCCAGCGTTCGCAGCCGGCGTGGGCCAGGTTCAAATGCAGCCAGACGAACTCGTCGTTGTGCTCGACGCTGCCCAGGGTCTGCAACACCGCGGCCGAATCCAGTTCGCACACCGGGCCGCCGGGGCGGAACCGGTAGCCGTAGAGCAGGCCGAAAAGGTCCGAGTCCTGGTGGCTTTTGATGATGCTCGAAGTCATGACGGCTCACGGCGCGAAGGCAGATGCCGCCGATCATGAAGTCGAAATATTGCGGTTATGTGACAGTTTGTGTGCAGCGTTGAATGTTCATCCGCGCTTCAGAAAAACACCGTGCCTTTCATGAACAGCACGGCCTGGCCGCTGATGATCACCCGGTCACCGGCCAACTCGCAGGTCAACTGCCCCTTGCGCGCGCCGCCTTGCTCGGTTTTCAACAGCGATTTGCCTAGCCGTTCGGCCCACAATGGCGCCAGCGAAGTGTGTGCGGAGCCGGTCACGGGGTCTTCGTTGACGCCCACGTTGGGGCCGAACCAGCGGGTGACGAAGTCGAACCGCTGGCTGGCTGCCGTCACTGCGACACCGCGCAGGGGCAGGCCTTTGAGGCGGGCGAAGTCGGGCTTCAGCTGGGCGATCAACGCTTCGTCTTCCACCACCACCAGCCAGTCATCGGTGGCGAATACTTCGGCCTGGGTGATCCCCAAAGCCTCCAGCAGCCCTGCCACCGGCTCGCGGCCTACCGGCTGCTTGGCCGGGAAGTCCATGGCCAGGCCGTGGGCGGTACGGCTCACCCGCAGCTCGCCGCTGCGGGTGGCGAAGCGCATCAACTCGGGGGCGTCCGGCAGCTCATTGGCGATCACCCAGGCGGCGGCCAACGTGGCGTGGCCGCACAGGTCGACCTCGACCGTGGGGGTGAACCAGCGCAGTTCGAAGGCATCGCCCTTGCGCACGAAGTAGGCGGTTTCCGAGAGGTTGTTTTCCTCGGCGATAGCCTGCAACTGCGCATCGGGCAGCCATTCGGCAAGGGGGCAGACCGCGGCGGGGTTGCCACCGAAAGGGCGGTCGGCGAAGGCGTCGACCTGGTAGATATTCAACTGCACGTGGGGGAACTCCATCTCAGGGGAAATGAACACTAATGCGGTGCCAGGGTGGGCGTCAAACCTGCGTCAACGGTGCTGGCAGCCCATAGCGCTGCAGTGAACAGAAAAAGCGGACCAGCTCGTCTCACAGACCAAACTGGCCCGAAAAAGATATGCCTGTGAAATCCCTGCGACCTGACATCACCCTTAGCGGGCAAATATCTGGTTACAAATAACTTTACATGATAATCATTTCCAAATAGCATTTTGACGTATTCCCTTCATTCGGATCGTCACTGTGAAATCCCTCCTGTCCTTCTCTGCCCTGGTGGCCGCTGCCTGGGCGATCTCGCCGCTTGCCCACGCCGATACCCTGACCCTGCCCAACACCGCCGTGCAAGCCAGCAGCGAAAGTGACGCCGCCCCCACCGGCTATCAGCAACCGGCTGACAGCACCACCACGCGGCTGGGCCTGACGCCCAGGGAAACACCCCAGGGCGTGACCACGCTGTCGCGCCAGGAGCTGGATGATTTCAACCTCAACAGCGTCAAGGATGCGCTGCGCAGTGCCCCATCAGTGACCGTTGAACAGTACGAAACCGACCGCACCAACTTCACGTCGCGCGGGTTCGACATCAATAACTTCGAGTACGATGGCATCGGCGCGCCCTTCAGCGCCGGGCTGCTCAACGGTGACCTGGACATGGCCGAGTACGAGCAGGTCGACATTCTGCACGGTGCCAATGGGCTCATGAGCGGCACCGGCAACCCTTCGGCCACGGTCAACTTCATTCGCAAGCGCCCCACCTACACGCCTCAGGCTCAGGTCAAGGTGTCCGCTGGTTCCTGGGGCACCCGTCGGGTAGACGTGGACGTGTCCGGGCCGTTGACCGACAGCGGCAATGTGCGTGGGCGTTTCATCTATGCCAACCAGACCGGCAATTCGTACCTGGACCGCTATTCCCACGAACAGAACGTGCTCAGTGGCATGCTCGCGTTCGACCTGTCCGACGCCGACACCCTGACCGTGGGGTTCTCCGACAACAAGAGCAACTCCAACGGCAGCAGTTGGGGCGGTCTGCCCCTGACCGACGCGGACGGCAACCTCATCCATTACAGCCGTGGCGCCAACATCGGCCAGAAGTGGAGCTACTGGGATGTGCACACCCAGCGCGCCTTCGCGGAGCTTGCCCATGACTTTGGCAACGGCTGGAAAGGCAAGCTGAACGTGACTGCCGTCGACCAGCGCCAGCAGGAGAACATGTACTACCTGATGGCCGGCGATGACACCACCCCCTGGATGGCAGACCCCAGCCACGGCAGTGGCGACGAAAAACAACTGCTGGGCGAAGCGCAAGTCAGCGGGCCGTTCAGCCTGGGCGGCCGGGAGCATGAGTTGACCCTGGGCGTGGACTATGGCCGCTCGCGGCACAAGGAGCGCGGCTACTACGCCAGTTTCGATGAAACCGTCGACGCGGACCTGGGCCAGACCCTGAGTGGCGGCGTGGCCAAGCCTGACCTGCCATACACCGATGACGACACCAAGATGTCGCGCTTCACCGACCGGCAGAAGAGTGTGTACGCCGGTGCCCGCTTCAACCTTACCGACAAGCTGCACTGGATCGCCGGTGCCCGCATGATGAGCGTCGACAGCGACGGCACCGACTATGGCGCCGACCGTGATGTACGCGTGCACGGCAAGGTCACGCCTTACACCGGCCTGGTGTACGACCTCAATGACCAGTACTCGCTGTACGCCAGCTACACCAAGATCTTCAACCCACAGTACGTGGTGACCGCCGAAAACAAGGTGATCGACCCACTGGAAGGCAAGAGCTACGAGGTGGGGGTCAAGGGCAGCCTGCTGGACAAGCAGATGAACGTCTCGGCGGCCTTGTTCAAGACTGACCAGCGCAACGTTGCCGTCGACACCGGCGTGGCACGGGCGGGCGGCACCCAGGACATCTACGAGGGCGCGGACTACAAGAGCCGCGGCGTCGAGCTGGAGGCCAGCGGCGAACTGGCCCCGGGCCTGGACGTGCAGGGCGGCTACACCTACGTGCACATCGAGGACGACGATGGTCACAAGGCGCGCCAGTACGTGCCGACCCATACCGTGCGTACCAGCCTGACCTACCGCCTGGCCAGCCTGCCGCAGATGAAAGTGGGCACACGCCTGTCGTGGCAGAGCGCGATCCAGGTGGACGACGACAGCCGCCTGCGCCAGAACGCCTATGGCCTGGTGGACGTGATGGCGAGCTACGATATCGACAATCACTGGAGCACGTCGCTGAACCTGGACAACGTCACCAACCGCAAATACCTGATGAGCCTGTACAGCGGCGGCAGCGGCTTCTATGGCGCGTCGCGCAACGTCACCGCGTCGCTGAGCTACAACTTCTGATCCGCGGTAGCTGTGCATTCCCCCATCGACACAAAAAAGCCCGCGCAATGCGGGCTTCTTTTATTTGGTCGGGGAGACAGGATTCGAGCCCTTTCTCGCAGGCAGGGACGGGGGACATCGAACCTACCATTTAGCGATAAATTGGGTGCGGATGATGGCTTGCCCGGGGGGGCAGCCAGCCGAGCAGGCGTGACCGCAGTGTATCGTTTTTCAGGTCGGCATGACCACGAGGGTCGTACCCCGAAGGCCGTTCGGCACGCCCACGCTTGATGATTAAAGTGAGCTCGGTCTGGGTGGCTGTTATCTCCGATGCTTCGCGCTGCAGGTTCAACGCAATCGCTGTGCTCTTTACCGGTTTGCCGGGCTACCATCCTATGTCAACGCCCTAGGCAAGCGACTAGAAGGCCATGACAGTGACGATGGCGTGCAGTATGAAGTCCCGGCCGTAACACGGGTTTCCTTGGTCATCCTCGATACGCCATATCGAGGCGACTGTGCAGGTCTCCTTCGGCGCCGCAAACTCTATGCTTAATTGGACTGGGTGCCCTGGAAGGGTGTCGGGTAGGGGGATTTCCCTGTAGAGACTTGCGAGGTGGGCATCCATGACGACCTCAAGTGAGCCGTCCGCCACCGATCGCCGGGCAATCACGTAGTCGCCATCGACCCGCACAAGGCGGCGTCCACGCCAAGGCCGGGAGCCTGCGTTCTGTAGCTCCCACGTTTTCCTGAAGACTTCCCCTGGTAACACGACCGTATGATCCGCGACCGTAACGTCAGCGGTGAATAGCGCGATGTCGTCTTTGTCGCTTGTGCCAACGCCTCTGTTGGTTGGAGCCAAGGACGATGAGGAGGCCCGCGCCCCTACCAGGTCTGCGAAGTAACGAAACATCAAGATAGGGGACACTTGAAGAGCTTTTGCAAGCTTGGTCAAGGTGCGGACAGAGGGATCCTGCGAAGCACCGCTGGCAAGACCGTACAGGTACGTTCTGGATATACCCGCATCTTTAGCAACAGTGCTCATGGACTTCCCTAGCTGACGGCTTCGACGTGCGATTAGGGAGTTGAGTGGTTCTAGCGATTTGATGGTCACTGGTAGCTCCGGTTTCCTTTCCAGAGGCACCATGATCACCTTGTCCACTAAAAAGGACAAGGTGCGTGTCACGAAGCCCATTTTGCAAATCAAGCTTAATGAAGGGTGGTGAAGATGGCAGTGAGCCCAAGCTGTCGACCGATGAAAGGCTTGGGTGACTACTCACGTTTCGCATGAAGCGATCGTGATTATCTGCCACGAGGAAAGGGAAAAGATGATGAGCGATATTAAAATCTGCAGCGAGTCCGTCATCCGTACGGGATTCGGGATTCTAAGCCTCGATCAAGGGCTCGTTCAGAGCTACAACGAGATTATCCATCAGTATTCTTCCATCGGCACAGCTATGAAGCAGGCATTTAGCTTTGCAGAGGAAACGGATGGTTTTTTTCCGTTCGGGGCTGAGTATTCCCAGCATGAGGATCACCCAGACCTGTGCGAGCGTTTTTGCTATTGGCCTGCACATGCAGCCCGTCGAGCGCATCATGAAGTGGTAAACACCCCGTTTTACACTGCGGCTCAAGAATACGAAGTCAAAATCTCTGCACTGAGCACCCTGCTCATGGACAGCATTTGTGACGAGTTTGGTGCTCCGCCATTAGATGCGCTCCGCTCATCGTCGTACCTTCAGCTATGTGTCTACGGCGCTCAAACTTCTTCGCCTGACCGACAGTTTGCGCAAGATCCTCATGAGGATGGCCATCTTCTTTCCTTCATCAAGCCCAATGAAGACGGCCTGGTATTAGTACGAGGTAGCAGCTTGGAGCCAGTCAGGTTGTTGAAGAACGAGGTTGCCGTGCTTGCGGGTTCGCTCCTTACGGATCTGTCTGACAGCGCAATTCCAGCCGCCTACCATGCGGTGCTGGCTTCCGAGCGGCCGGCCGGTCGCAGCTCTCTCATTTACTTTGTTAACCCCGATCCAGAGCAGGTGCTTACTGGCTTTCGTCGAAAGCAGCCTATTCACCTTGGTCACGTCACGAACGCGCGTCATGTGAGCTTTGGTAATCGTCCGCTACAGCAAGCCTGATCGAGTCACGAGCATCCCATGACCCTATTGTTGAACACTGTTTTCCTGGAAGGCCTTTTCTTGGGCATGGGACTGTTCGCAGCACCTGGGCCAAAAGACACCCTGGTCATTCGGCAGGGTGTCAGCGCTGGGCCGATATGGGGGGTAGTCGGGATCTGCATCCTGGCAGATATCGTGCTGATTGCATTGGGGGTGAGTGGTCTGGGCGCCCTGTTGGGCAGTCGGCCTGGGCTTGTCGCCATGCTCAGGAATGGTGGCGCGTTATACTTAGTGTTTTTTGGCGGGCAGCGATTGCTTGCTTGTATTCGGGATCAGTCGTCACCCGATGTATCGGGAAATGCGGCGACCCACGGCTTGTTACGTAATGCATTCATGTTGGGATTCGCCAATCCGTACGCATGGTTGGATACCGTGGTCCTTATTGGCTCCATCGGGGCGGCCAAACCAGGCGATCAGCAGTCATATTTCTCAATGGGGGCGATGGCTGCGTCGCTCGTCTGGTTTGTGCTCCTAGCGCTTGGTTGTCAGCGATTAGCTTTTTTATTCAAGTCGCGGATGGTGTGGCGCGTGCTGGATGCCTGTGTTGCTATCCTGATGTTTTATCTGGCCTTGACGCTCGCTAAATAAACTTGCATTCAGGGCCTGATGGAGGATGAGCCTTTCTTGCGAGAGGCTCATGCTTCATTAGGAAGCGACTACGTTAACGCTAGATGTTTCCACTGTTGAGGGGGCTAGGATTGTTCCTCTAACTTAGAATTACTATTCTGGCTCTCAATGTCCACACTGTCTGACGCGCTGTCATCAGTGTTTTTTGATTCACCTTGCGATTCACTGGCCTGCTTTGGTGCTACGGGCTTAGCATACCAATCAAAAATACCTGCTGACGCAAGAGTGATTCTTAATGCTAGCCCGGCTGCTGGCAGCCTTCTTGCGCCTGTATGGCTTGCCTGTGGCGTTGATAGAGGCGATGTGGACAGAGCATGGGCCGTTTGCTGACGCAAACGGCCCATGAGCCAAAGATTTGCCGTTTAGCTATACGAACCGCAGAAACGACAAACCCCTGCTCGAAAGCAGGGGTTTGTCATCAACCTGAAAACCCGCGCAATGCGGGCTTCTTTATATTTGGTCGGGGAGACAGGATTCGAACCTGCGGCCTTCTCGTCCCGAACGAGACGCGCTACCTGGCTGCGCTACACCCCGGTGCCGAAAATTCTAAGCAAAATCCGCGGCTATCGGCAAGCCCCGCGAACCCACGGGGCTGGCCACTGGATCAGAGCTCTTTGACGGTACGAACCTGATCCTTGTTGATGCGGGTTTCCTTGCCATCAAGCTGCTTGATTTCATAAAAACCTGAATCTTCGTCGTATTTAGGCGTGTCCACCGCCTGGATCTCGCGCCCGTCGTTGAGGGTGATGACCGTGGGCGTGGAGCAACCCGCCAGGGTGGCCAGGCCCATGGCCAGAAGCAGAGCGGGAAGGGTCCGGTTAGTCATTTTTTGATTCTCCAAAGGGGGACGGTTGATCCATGTACAGGAGGTGAGACGTTTGTACCCGATACGAGTTCCATTTTTTTGACGGCGCTCACTGCCCCAGCAACTGCGGGGTGTTGAGGTTGGCCAGGCGCGGGTCGTCGGGCGGGCACTGCAGCGCTTGCGCGCCCAGCGCCAGCATGACCCGGCGGGGGCTGCGCTCGCCCGCCTGCCAGGCCTTTTCGAAGACCGCGGCATGGGCCACCGGAATGACGCACAGCAAGGGTTCCCAGTGCTCTCCCTGGCGCACCATCAGGGGCTGGTCCGGGTGGCGGCCAGCGGCCTGAAGCATGGCGGTCAATAGCGCAGGGTCAATGCCTGGCACGTCGCAGGGCAGCACCAGCAAGTGGCTGTGGCGCGCCACGGCCAGGCCGGCGCGAATGCCCGCCAGGGGGCCGGGAAAGTCGGCGCTGTCGTCGCTGACCAGGCGGTCGGCGTAGGCCGCGTAGGCGTCCTGGTTGCGGTTGCAGGAAATGATCAGGTCATCGCCCAGGCTGCGTACCTGACGTTGCAGGCGCGCGATCAGCGGCTCGCCGCGCCAGGGCAGCAGTCCCTTGTCGCGGCCCCCCATGCGCTGGCCACGGCCGCCGGCCAGCAGCAGGACGGAACAGGCGGGCAGGGCGACATCGGGCATGGCAGGTCTCGGTCTTCAGATCAGGGCTGCTGTGATATAACACTGCCTATTCATACACACAACCGGACGAGCCCTGATGAAAGCCAAGGCTGATGTACCTTTTGTGCCGCTCAATATCGCGGTACTGACTGTCAGTGATACCCGTACCCTGGAAACCGACACTTCCGGGCAGATGTTCGTCGACCGGCTGACCGCCGCTGGCCACCTGCTGGCCGAGCGCGTATTGCTCAAGGACGACCTGTACAAGATCCGGGCGAAAGTCGCCCACTGGATCGCCGAAGACGTGGTGCAGGTGGTCTTGATCACCGGCGGCACCGGCTTTACCGGCCGCGACAGCACCCCCGAGGCCGTGGCCTGTCTGCTGGACAAGCAGGTGGATGGCTTCGGCGAACTGTTCCGGCAGATCAGCGTGCCGGACATCGGCACTTCCACCGTGCAGTCCCGCGCCTTGGCCGGGCTGGCCAACGGCACCCTGGTGTGCTGCTTGCCGGGTTCCACCAATGCCGTGCGCACCGGCTGGGACGGTATCCTCGCCGAGCAGTTGGACGTGCGCCACCGGCCGTGCAATTTCGTCCCGCACCTGAAGCAGGCAGAGCCCTGCCAGTCCCGTGGCTGAGCTGGGTGCGGCCCAGCCGCTGATGCCACTGGAACAGGCCCTGGAGCGCCTGCTGGCCATGGCCGACCAGGCGCCGCTCAGTGGCACCGAGCAGGTGGCGCTGGCCGACGCCGACGGCCGCGTGCTGGCCTGCGCGCTGGTCTCCACCCTTGACCTGCCGCCCTGGTCCAACAGCGCCATGGACGGTTACGCCTTGCGCCTGGCCGACTGGGCGGGTGAGCCGCTGGTAGTCAGCCAGCGCATCCAGGCCGGCCAGGCCCCCGGGCCATTGGCGGCGGGCACCTGCGCGCGGATCTTCACCGGCGCGCCGGTACCGACCGGTGCCGACTGCGTGGAAATGCAGGAAAACGCCGAGGTACTGGACGATGGTCGCGTGCGTTTCATAGAGGCCTTGAGCCTGAACCAGAACATCCGCCCTCAAGGCCAGGAAACCCGCATCGGCGAGCAAGTGCTGCCGGCTGGTACCCGCCTGGGGCCGATCGAACTGGGCCTGGCCGCTTCGCTGGGGCATGCCACGCTGGAGGTGGTGCGCAAGCCGCGCGTGGCCGTGTTGTCCACCGGTGATGAGCTGGTGGACCCCGGCCAGCCGCTGGGCCCGGGGCAGATCTACAACAGCAACCGGCGCCTGCTGGTCAGCTGGTTGCAGCGCCTTGGCTGTGACGTGATCGATGCCGGCATCCTGCCCGATGATCTGGCCAGGACCCGTGCGCGCCTGGCGGAGCTGGGGCAGGCCGACCTGATTCTGTCCACCGGTGGCGTGTCGGTGGGCGAGGCGGATTTCCTGGGGGTCGCCTTGCGTGAAGAAGGCGAGCTGGCCCTGTGGAAGCTGGCCATCAAGCCGGGCAAACCGCTCACCTTCGGGCACTTCCGGGGGACTGCGGTGATTGGCCTGCCTGGCAACCCGGCCTCGACCCTGGTGACGTTCGCACTGCTCGCCCGGCCTTATCTGCTGCGCCGCCTGGGCGTGGCGGACGTCGCGCCGCTGGCTGTCGACGTGCCCGTGGGATTCACCTGGGGCAAACCCGGCAACCGTCGCGAGTACCTGCGCGGGCGCCTGGAGAACGGCAGGGCGGTGATCTACCCGAACCAGAGCTCGGGCGTGCTGCGCAGTGCCGCCTGGGCCGAAGGCCTGGTGGAAGTGCTGGAAGGCCGGACCCTGGTGGAGGGCGACCGGGTGCGCTTCATTCCCCTCAGCGAAGTGCTTGGCTGAATAATTTGTTACTGATAAAGCGGTTGTGTGCGCTAGTCTTCCAGCTGTTGTGATGCAACCTGGGAACCGCTGCCGTTCGGCCTCGCCGAGCCGGCAGCGGTCGAGATCAAAGGACTTGGCAACGTGGGGATCGAGCCATGACGACTTTGAAAGTGGCATGCGTGATCCCAACCTATAACGGTCGCGCGGATCTGCAGCGCCTGCTGGACTCGCTGGGCAACCAGACGATGGACTTTGACACCCTGATCGTGGACTCCACGTCCAGCGATGGCAGTGACGAGCTGGGGCGCGAGTGCGCCGACCATTTCGTGCAGATACCCAGCCGTGAGTTCAACCACGGTGGGACCCGCCAGCGCATGGTCGAGCTGTACCCCGACTATGACGTGTATGTGTACATGACCCAGGACGCTTACCTGGAGGACCCCGAAGCGTTGGCGCGCATCGTCGCACCCTTCGCCGACGAGAGCGTGGGCGCGGTGTGCGGCCGGCAACTGGCGCACAAGGATGCCACGCTGCTGTCCCAGCATGCCCGCCTGTTCAACTACCCGGCCACTTCGCAGCTCAAGAGCCTGGCCGACGCCGGGCGCCTGGGCATCAAGACCTGCTTCATGTCGAACTCGTTCGCGGCCTACCGGCGCCGGGCGCTGATGCAGGTCGGTGGCTTTCCCTTGCACGTCATCCTCTCCGAGGACATGTACGTGGCCGCGCGCATGTTGTTAGCGGGCTGGAAGACCGCCTACGCCGGTGATGCCCGTTGCCGTCATTCGCACAACTACACCCTGGCCGAGGAATTTCGGCGCTACTTCGACATTGGCGTGTTCCAGGCCCGCGAAGCCTGGATCCGCGAACAGTTCGGCGGGGCAGGGGGGGAAGGGTTGCGCTATGTGAAATCGGAACTGAAGTTTCTCGGCCTGCGCCGGTTCTGGCTATGGCCCGGGTCTTTTCTGCGCAATGGCCTGAAGCTGATCGCCTACAAGTTCAGCCAGCAGGAGCAGCGGTTGCCGATGAAGTGGAAGAAGCGGTTGGGAATGCACAAGCGGTATTGGGACAGCCCCTATGCCTGACGAGCACCGGCCGCCCGGCGCTCGTTGTGCATTTTTCGACAGCCCTTGTCAGTTTTCCCTCGCCTGCTGTCAGATCCGCCTATCCCGCCAGCGGTGCCCGGCGCCGATACTGTCACCTCCCTTAGACGGAGGCGCCCATGACCACCCAAGCCCTGCTGCTCATCGACCTGCAGAACGACTACTTTCCCGACGGTGCCTGGCCCTTGGCCGGCATCGAGGCGGCCAGCGCCAACGCCGCGCGGCTGCTGGCGGCCTACCGCGAGGCCGGGCACCTGGTGGTGCATGTGCGCCACGAATCGCTGGCCGCCGACGCACCTTTTTTCCGTACCGGCAGCCTGGGCGCCGAACTGCACGCCAGCGTGCTGCCAGCCCCTGGCGAGCCGGTCATTCTCAAGCACTACCCCAACGCGTTTCGCGACACTGGGCTCAAGGCGGTGCTCGACCAGCACGGTGTCGACAGCCTGGTACTGGCGGGCGCCATGAGCCACATGTGCATCGAGGCCGCGGGCCGCGCTGCCGCCGACCTGGGCTACGCCACCACGGTAGTCCACGACGCCAGCGCCACGCGTGACCTGGCCTTCGAGGGCCGCACGGTGCCGGCCGCCCAGGTTCATGCGGCCGCCATGGCGGCCCTGGCGTTCGGGTATGCTCGCGTCATCGACACCGGGTCGTTGCTGGCCGATGGCTGAGCGCGCAGCGGGGGGCTATTTCGGCTACCTTAGGGGCTTAGCCGCTGCGCCGGAGCCTCTCCCCATGCCCGCTGTTCAGGACACCCTCGAAATCGCCGTGCTGGCTTACCCCGGCGCACAGGCGGCCGCGGTGCATGGCCTGACTGACCTGTTCGCGGTGGCCAACCGGCTGGCGGCGGCGCAGGGTGGTGGTCGGTTGCCCTTGCGGGTCAGCCACTGGCAGGCCGGCAGCGGGGTCCCCGAGCCGGTTTTCGATAGCCACCCCGGTCATGGCGGCCGGCGGGTCGCGGTAGTGATCCCGCCGTCGCTGGCGGCTCACCCCGACGCTAGCACCGTGTCGGCCTGTTGCCCTTGGCTGATCGAACAGCATGGGCAGGGGGCGATTTTGTCGGCCGTGTGCATCGGTGCCTTCCTGCTGGCGGAAACCAGCCTGCTGGATGGGCGCCGCGTCACCACCCATGCCAGCCAGGCGCGGCAACTGGCCGAGGCTTTTCCTGCACTGAAGGTGGAGGCTGATGCGCCCATCATCGACGACGGTGACCTGATCACCAGCGCCGGCCTGATGGCGTGGGCCGAGGTGGGGTTGCGCCTGGTGGCGCGGTTGCTGGGGGGCAGCGTCGCGCAGCAGACGGCGCACTTTCTGGCCGTGGAGTATCAGGGCCAGGGGGATGGACATTTCAACCCGGTGCTCGGCCATGGCGATAGTGCCGTGCTGAGGCTGCAACACTGGCTGCAGGCCAAGGGCGCGGTGGACGTCAGCATCGCCAGCATGGCGGCCCATGCGGGGCTGGAGGCGCGTACACTGCTGCGCCGTTTTCGCGCGGCCACGGGGTTGAACCCCACGCAGTATTGCCAGCAACTGCGGGTAGGCCGGGCACGGGAAATGCTGGAGTGGACCCATGACACGGTGGACCATATCGCCTGGACGGTGGGGTACCAGGACCCTGCTACCTTCCGCGTCACCTTTCGGCGCATCACCGGCCTTGCGCCAAGCGAATACCGCCGCTGCCACGCACGCCTGTGCAGCAGCGAACCTGGGGGCGACCCCAGCGCCGCGCAACCTCGGGCCCACCGTCTGCACCGCTGACGCGGCCTAGTTCAGGCTTTCCAGCCCGACCCACGGATCACCTGGCAGAAATTGCCGCGCACGAAGGCCGGGTCCTTGTCGGCCAGCACATCAGCCTTGACGTTGCCAAACGTCGTCTCGGGCTTGTGTTTGATGCCGTCGTAGAACGCCTGAATGATGTCTTCCTTGAACTGCGCGCTGCGCGGATGGGCGGCGACGATGGCGTCGCGTTCGGCGTTGCTGTACTGCGGGTAGGTCAGGCCCAGCACGTCCATCTCCACGCCAGCGGTCACCAGTGCCACCACCGGGTGCATGTGCTGGGGAATGCCCGGGGTGGTGTGCAGGGCGATGGCGGTCCAGACGGTGTCGATGTCGTGCTGATCGATGTGGTGGCCCTTGAGAAAGTCGCGGGCGGCGTTGGCGCCGTCCACTTCAAAGCGCTCGCAGGCGCTGCTGCACCGGTGGGTCAGGCCCATGTCATGGAACATGCAACCGGCATACAGCAGCTCGGCATCGAATGTCAGCCCGCGCTTGCGCCCGGCCAGGGCGCCGAAGTAGTACACCCGGCTGGAGTGGTGAAACAGCAATTCCGATTCCGTGTCGCGCACCAGTTCGGTGATTTCGCGGGCCATGGCGGTGTCGGGGATGCGGATGTCGTCGAGGGTGAAGGTCATGATGGGGTGCCTGCGCTGTGAGTGGGTAGGCCCAGTATCCGGTCGTCCGGGTATGGCATCAATCGGCGCCATACGTCATATACTGCCATTTTCCTTCCCGGACGGACCTCATGACCACCATTGCCGTGCTGGCCCTGCCCGGCGTGCAACTGCTCGACGTCAGCGGCCCGCTGGATGTGTTCGCCGAGGCCAACCGCGAGCTCGGCCGTGACCACTACCGTTTGCTGCTGGTGGCGTGTGCCAGCGGCCCGGTGACCAGCTCGTCGGGCGCCCGGCTACTGGCCGACGCCACCACGGCCCAGCCCCTGGCTGGCATCGACACGCTACTGGTCGCCGGCGCCCCCAGCGCCCCGGCCGCCTGGTACAGCACCGCGACCCTGGGGTGGCTGCGCCAGCATGCGGCGCAGGCGCGGCGCTTCGGCTCGGTGTGCACTGGGGCCTTCGCCCTGGCTGCGGCCGGTTTGCTGGACGGACGCCAAGTCACCACCCACTGGGCCCATGCCGCTGCCCTGGCCCAGCGCTACCCGCAGGTAACGGTGGACGCCGATGCTATTCACGTGCGCGACGGCAAGCTGCGCACGGCGGCAGGGGTAACTGCCGGCCTGGACCTGGCCCTGGCGCTGGTGGAAGAAGACCTGGGCGCCGACCTTGCCCGTCGGGTGGCCAGCCAACTGGTGATGTATTTCAAGCGCCCTGGCGGCCAATTGCAGTTCAGCCGCAAGGGCGAGCCGTTGCCCACGGGGCGTTCGGCATTGCAGGAAGTGCAGCGCTACGTGGCCGCGCACCCCGCCGAGGACCACAGCGTCGCGGCCCTGGCCGAGCGTGCCGGCCTCAGTGCCCGGCACTTCGCGCGCCTGTTCCATCAGGAAGTGGGCATCACCCCGGCGGCCTGGGTGGAGCAGGCACGCATACAGGCAGCCCGGGAGCGTTTGGAACAAGGGCAGGCGACGCCCAAGCAGGTGGCGGCGCAATGCGGCTTCGCCAATGCTGATACCTTGCGCAGGGCTTTCGCCAAGGCCGTGGGCGTGAGCCCGGCGGAATACCGCAAGCGGTTTGCCCGCTGAGTGGTCCACGGCTTTGTGCCCGGCGCCGTGGCGGCCTATGATGAAGCCCTTCTGACCGCGAAGGGCCTGAGCATGAGCCTTCACCACGCCGCCGATGGCTACAATACCGCTGCCACGGCCGACACCTATGCCCGAGGGCGCCCGGACTACCCTCCGGTGCTGGACGCCTGGTTGCGCGACACCCTGGGCCTGGACGTCGGCCGCTACGTGCTGGACCTCGGCGCCGGCACCGGAAAATTCACCCCGCGGCTGCTGGCCACGGGCGCCAGGGTAATCGCCGTGGAGCCGGTGGCCGCCATGCGCGCCAAGCTGCACGCCAGCCTTCCCCATGTGCAGGCGCTCGACGGCCGCGCCGATGCCTTGCCATTGCCGGATGCGTCGCTGGACGCGGTGGTCTGTGCCCAGTCATTCCACTGGTTCGCCACGCCCCAGGCACTTGCCGAGATCCGCCGCGTGCTCAAACCGGGCGGGCGCCTGGGCCTGGTGTGGAACCTGCGTGATGCCAGCGTGCCCTGGGTCGCGCGCCTGGACGCCCTCGTCAACCGCTACGAAGGCGACACGCCGCGCTATTACAGCGGTGCGTGGCGCGCAGTGTTCCCGCACCCGGGCTTCGGTCCGCTGCAGGGCCGCGAATTCAGCAACGGCCACACCGGTGATGCGCAAACGGTGATTGTCGACCGTGTACGGTCCACCAGTTTCATTGCCGCGCTGCCTGCTACCGAGCGCGAGCGGGTCGACGCCCAGGTGAGTGAGCTCATCGCCGGTGAACCCTTGCTGGCCGGCAAGGCCCAAGTCACTGTCCCTTACTTGACCGCTGCCTTCTGCGCAGTGAAAACGGAGACTCCATGATCAAACGATTCGCGCTGGCCTTCATGCTGGTGTCGGGCCTGGCCCATGGCGCCGACCCCGTTCTGCACACCGACCTGCCGCTGAACTACCTGGAGCAGGCGCCCACGGTGACCCGCGACAAGCCGCTGGTGATCTTCCTGCACGGCTATGGCAGCAATGAAAGCGACCTGTTCGGTTTGCGTGATCAATTACCCGAGGGCTACACCTACCTCTCTGTGCGCGCCCCGCAAACCCTGGAGGAGGGCAGCTACCAGTGGTTCCACAAACAGGGTGACGGCGCCTATGACGGCGTCACCACGGAGCTGGCCAGCAGCCGTCAGACCTTGCATGACTTCATCGACAAAGCCATCGACAAGTACCACACCAAACCGTCGAAAGTGGTGCTGGTGGGCTTCAGCCAAGGCGCGATCATGAGCTACGAACTGGGCCTGCGCGAACCGCAGTCGGTCAAGGGCATCGCTGTGTTGAGTGGCAAGATCCTGCCGGTGTTGCAGAAAGAATTGAAGCAGAGCAAGGAACTGGAGTCGCTATCGATCTTCATCGGCCACGGCATGGATGACCCGCGTCTCCCGTTCACCGATGCCAGCGAGGCCCAGCGTATCCTGCATGAACTGGGGCTGACCCCGGACTTCCACGCCTATGCCGATTTGGGGCACTCGATCAGCAAGACTGAAATCGAAGACCTGAATGCGTGGTTGGGGGATGTGCTGGCGCCGTGACGCCAGGCTTGCTGAATGGAGCCTGCCCTGCAGGCGCTGGCTTGCCAGCCAGCGCCTGCACCGGGCCGGTTGTCTCAGGAGTGGCGCACCGGAATAGCGTGATGGTGTGCTTGTACAGCCTCATCGGCCTTCGCCACTTCCCACGCATCCCGCGGCTCGTCCAGGTCGCGGTTCAAGGTCTCTGGCGTCTTGAACGTGGTGTACAGCGTGGTCAGGGTCAGCAGCGCCAGGTAGCAGGCAATCGGCACCCAGGCGCCAATACCGGCGTTGCTGTCGCCTTCATGGGTGGCCATGACCACGGCGATGATCCCCGCGCCGATCATCGGCGCGATACCGCCGGCAATCACGGCAGACGCCTCGCGGGCGATGGACACGCCCATGTAGCGGTGCCGTGAACCGAACAACTCCGGCATCAGCGCCGCCTGGGTGCCGAACATGCCCCAGGTACCGATGCCCAGGGCAATGGAGATGGCGACGATGCTGGCGACGATGTTGCCCTGGCTCAGTACCCACCATACCGGGAAGGCCAGCGCCAGTTGCAGCAAGGCGAAGGCGCGGTACACCACCACGCGGCCGAAACGGTCACTGAGCTTGCCAGCGATGGGCACGGTGAGCGCGCCCAGGCTGGCGGCGCAGATCAGGGTCAGCACGCCCACCGGGCCCTTGAGGCCGACCACGCCGACGATGTAGCTCACGGCCAGGGCCTGGTAGATGGACGAACCACCGTTTTCAGCCAGGCGCAGGCCGATGCCGATCAGCAGGGTGGGTTTGGAGTAGGTCATGGCGCTTTTCAGCGGGTTGGCGCATTCCCGTTTCTGTGCCTTGAGGCGGATGAACGTGGGCGACTCCTTGAGGCGCAGGCGCATGTACAGGCCCAGGGCGACGATCACCACGCTGATGAAGAATGGCACCCGCCACAGGTAAGTCTGGGTAATGTTGTCGTTGCCGCTGACCACCAGAAAATACACCAGCGCTGCCAGGATAGTGCCCAGCTGAATGCCCAGGAACGGCAGCGCCGCATAGAAGCCGCGACGGCCCTTGGGGGCGTACTCGGTCATCATCACCGCCGCGCCCGCCTGTTCGGCGCCAGCGCCCAGGCCCTGCAGCAAGCGCAGCACCACCAGCAGCACCGGCGCCAGGTAGCCCACCTGGTGGAAGGTAGGCAAGGCGCCGATCAGGGTGCTCGACAGCCCCATCAGCAGCACCGTGGAGGACAGCACCACCTTGCGCCCCACGCGGTCACCGATCAGCCCGAACACCACCCCGCCCAGCGGGCGGATGGCGAAGCCGAGGAAGTAGGTGCCGAAACTGGCGATCAGGCTCATGGCGCGGGTCTGCTCGGGGAAGAACAGCGGCCCGAAGATCAACGCCGAGGCCAGGGTGTACAGGGCGAAGTCGTAGTATTCCAGGGCGCTGCCCAGGGAACAGGCCCAGGCGGCGCGGTGCAGGTCTTTCTTCACCTGTGGGTCAGGCGTTTCAACGGTGTCGGACGGGGAGCGGGCGAGGGTCATGATCGTTCCTCCAGGCGCCTTCATGGCGTCTTGTTATTGATAGGCAACCGGTTGGGTTACAGGTTCAACCGCTGAATTTCCTGGAGCATGGCCTGCTCCATGACGTCGATGGGCGCGTCGTGCCCTGTGTACAGTTCGATCTGCCGGCAGGCCTGGTGCACCAGCATGCGCGTGCCGGCGACGGTGCCGCAACCCAGGGCGCGGGCCTGGCGCAGCAGGGCGGTCTGCACCGGTATGAAGGCCACGTCCATGACGATCAGGTGGCTGGCCAGGCGGCCGTCCAGCGGGTTGCTGTCTGGCTGTTTGAAGCCCACCGAGGTGGCGTTGATGACGATGTCGTAGTCCTTGGCGGCGAAGCGCTCGACACTGCCGCCCCAGCGCGCGCCCAGGGACTGGGCCAGTTCGCTGCCGCGTTCGGCGCTGCGGTTGAACACGGTAACCTGGGCGTCGGCCTTCAGGCAGCCGTATACCACCGCGCGGGCGGCGCCACCGGCCCCTACCACGGCGATGCGCTTGTCTTTGAGGCGGGTCACTTCCTGCAGGGCACGCACGGCACCCAGGTAGTCAGTGTTGTAGCCGGTCAGCACGCCGTCGACGTTGTTGATGGTGTTGACCGCGCCGATTACCTGGGCCGACTCGTCAATGGCGTCCAGGTGGGGCATCACTGCCTGCTTGTACGGCATGGACACGTTCATGCCGCGCACGCCCAGGGTGCGGATCGCGCCCACGGCGGCCACCGGGTCTTCGACGCCGAAGCACACGAAGGTGTAGTCCAGGCCCAGGGCCGCGTAGGCGGCGTTGTGGATCTTGGCCGAGAGGGAAAACGGTGAGCCCATGATCGAGCCGCACAGGGTAGGGAGTGATTGAGGCATGGTGGCATCCTTGTGAAGTAATCAGACGACGCTGGTCAGGCCGCCGTCGACGAACAGGGTCTGGCCGTTGATGAAGTCGGCCGCTGGCGAGGCGAGAAACACCGCCGCGCCGCACAGTTCCTCGACCTTGCCCCAGCGCCCGGCCGGGGTGCGTTTTACCAGCCATTGGTCAAAGGCGGGGTCGTCGGCCAAGGCCTGGTTCAGTTCAGTGCGAAAGTAACCGGGGGCCAGGGCATTGATCTGCAGGCCGTGGCCGGCCCAGTCGGCGCACATGCCGCGGGTGAGCATGCGCACCGCGCCCTTGCTGGCCGCGTAAGGGGCGATGGAAGGGCGGGCCAGTTCGCTCTGCACCGAGGCAATATTGATGATCTTGCCGTGGCCGCGGGCAATCATGTGCCGGGCCACGGCCTTGGACACATTGAACACGCCGTCCAGGTTAGTGCTCATCAGGCGGTGCCAATCCTGCTGGCTGAAGTCCTGCAGCGCCTGGCGGTGCTGGATGCCGGCGTTGTTGACGAGGATGTCGAGGGGGCCCAGGCGTTGTTCCAGGGCATCGACGGCCTGGGCGGTGGCGTCGTGGTCGGCAACGTCGAATACGGCGTATTCGGCGTTCAGGCCTTCGTCACGCAGCAGTGCGCAGGCGGCCTGGGCGCGTTCGGCATCGCGGCCGTTGAGCACCACGTGGGCGCCGGCCTGGGCCAGGCCGCGGGCCAATGCCAGGCCGATGCCGCGTACGCTGCCGGTGAGCAGCGCCCGGCGCCCGTTCAGGCGAAAGCTGTCGATCATGCACGTCTCCCGGTATTGGATTTATGAGTTCAGGGATGACCCTACTGTCGACCCCTACCCCCCGTGCGTGCCAATCGTTTATGGTGATGCCGTGATCACCATTCATGATCACCAGCTAGGGGAGGCTGCATGGAACTCAAACACTTGCGCGCGTTCGTGGCGGTGGCCGAGGAGCTGCACTTTGGCCGTGCGGCCGAGCGCCTGCATATCGTCCAGCCAGCGCTCAGCGCGCAGATCCGCGGGCTGGAAGAGGACGTAGGCGCGCAGCTGTTCGAGCGCGACCGCCATGGCGTGGAACTGACCGAAGAGGGCGCGTTGTTCTTGCCCGAGGCACTGGCCACTTTGCGCCAGGCCGGGCGCGCGCGGGAAGTGCTGCAACAGGCCGCGGCCGGCGAAGTCGGGGTGCTGCGCCTGGCGTTCGTGTCCTCGGTGCTGTCGCACTTGCTGCCGGCGCTGGTGCGCACCCTGGAACAGCGCTTCCCGCGCATCGAGCTGGAACTCAAGGACATGCCTTCGTTGCTGCAGGCCAGGGCGCTGCAGGACAACGCCCTGGACTTTGGCCTGGTGCGCCTGCCATTGAGCGCGCCGGGGTTGTACACGCGCATGTTGTTCGAAGAGTCGCTGGTGGTGGCGGTGCCCGAGGCCGACCCGCTGGCCAAGGTGCGCCGGGTGCAGCCCCAGGACCTGGCCGGGCGCCCGGCACTGGTGTTGGCGCGCAAATATGCGCCGGGGCTGCATGACCAGATGCTGGTGGGTTTTCAACGGCGCAAGGTGACGCTGACCATCGCCCGGGAAATGGGTGAATTCACCACCTTGCTGGCGCTGGTGGCGGCGGGGCTGGGTGTGGGCATCGTGCCGGCGGGCGCGGCCTCGGCGCTGCCGGCCGGGGTCGTCACCCGGCCTTTGGCAGTGGCCATGAGCGGCGCGGGTATCGGTGTGGCCTGGACGGGGCTGGAAAGCCCGCGCAAGCGGGCGTTGATGCAGGTGCTGGATGAGCTGTATCCGCCTGCCTGATGGGGCGCGCTGTTTCCGGGCGTCGCCCGGTCCTACGCGGTACCTGCGACGAACACCATGGCTACCCCATTCATGCAATAGCGCAACCCTGTGGGGGCTGGGCCATCGTCAAACACATGCCCCAGATGCCCGCCACACCGGTGGCAATGCACTTCATTGCGCTCCATGCCCAGGCTGCTGTCACGGCTGACATTCACGGCCCCCGCCAATGGCGCGGTAAAGCTCGGCCAGCCCGTGCCACTGTCGAACTTGGTGCTGGATGAGAACAGGGGCAGTTGGCACCCCGCGCACGCGAACCGCCCGCTGCGGTGCTCATTATTCAGCGGGCTGCTGAACGGCCGCTCGGTGCCGGCACGGCGCAGTACGTCGAATTGATCGTCATTGAGCAGTTGGTGCCACTGGTCGTCACTGTGGCGCACCTCGAATACCTCGTTCGCGGCCGGCTCGGCTGCCATGGCCAGGCGAAAGCGCCCGCTCATCAGGGCGAACGCGCCCAGGGACGTGACGGCGGCGGCCTGGATCAGAAACCATCGTCTGGATTGCATGTGGGGTCTCCTGGTGAGCGAACGGATAGCCAGAGTCTCGGCTTCTGCGCTTCCCCAAGTCCTCACGCAGGGTTAAACGTTTTGTGACGCCTTTGGCAATTTCCCTGCATTTCGTCCGGAAAAATACCGACGGTAGACGTAAAACCCGTTTTGCGGTCCTAGAATCTGTGGATCCAGGGATTCAGGAGGGCGTCATGGACATGTCAGCTGACCAACTCGCCAGTGTGGTTACCCTCAAGACCGCCGCGCCCACGGGCACCGGCTGCATCGACAAAGTGCTGCGGGCCTTGCGCACCCATCTGGGCATGGACGTGGCCTTCGTCTCGCAATTTCGAACCACGGACCGTGTATTCGTCAACGTCGACACCGATGGCGAGGGCCCGATAAAGCCGGGTGATTGCTTGTCGCTGGACGTTGGCTATTGCCTGCGGGTGGTGGAGGGCGTGTTGCCTGAACTGATCGCCGACACCGCCGACTACCCCGTGGCCATGGAACTGCCCGAAACCCTGGCGTTGCCCATCGGCTCGCACCTGAGCGTGCCCATTTACCTCAGCGATGGTCGGCTGTACGGCACCTTCTGCTGCTTCGGCTACAGCGCCGACGACAGCCTCAACCAGCGTGACTTGCTGGTGATGAAGGTCTTCGCCGAACTGATCGCCGACCGCATCGAAGGCGACCTCACCCAGGTACGCGACCGCGTGGCCAAGCACCGGCGCATCTCCGCGGTGCTGTCCAGCAACCAGCCATCCATCGTCTACCAACCGATTTTCGACTTCCACGGCATGGCCATCTGTGGGTGGGAGTGCCTGTCACGCTTCAATGTCGAACCCATCCGCAGCCCGGACCAGTGGTTCAACGAAGCGGCGGACGCGGGCCTGGGCGTGGAGCTGGAATGCCACGCCATCGCCGCCGCGCTGCGCGGCATGGACGCCTTGCCCTCGGGCACCTACCTGACCATCAACTGCTCACCGCAACTGATGCTCAGCGGCCGCCTGACCGACCTGCTCAGCCCGTGCCCGGCCAGCCGCCTGGTGCTGGAGATCACCGAGCATGCTGTGGTCAGCGACTACACCGGGCTGATCAAGGCCCTCAAACCCCTGCGCCAGAACGGCGTGCGGGTCGCCATCGACGATGCTGGCGCCGGTTACGCCAGCATGCGCCACATCCTGCAACTGCGCCCGGACATGATCAAACTGGACATGAGCCTGACCCAGAACATCGACACCGACCCGCAGAAACGCGCCATGGCGTCGGCCTTGATCGCCTTTGCCCGCGAGACCGGCAGCACCATCGTGGCTGAAGGCGTGGAGACCCAGTCCGAGCTGGAAGCCTTGCGGTTGCTTGGGGCCAACAAGGTGCAGGGATATCTGTTGGGGCGGCCGCTGGCATTGCAGGATGCGCTGGCGCTGGTGGAGCGGGTGGCGGTGAATAGCCTGGATGAGGCGCAGCCGAGGGTGACGTCGGGATGAGGGACGGCACCTCCATCTCCAGCGCCATCTCCAGCGCCAGGCGATAGTGCGGCAGCGCCCTTGAGATCGAGCGCCGTCCGCACGGCGCTTCCCTGGCGAGGGCTCGGCGCCCCCTGCGCCTACTGGCCGTGCGGCGCCAGGAACGCAGCCTCCAGCAGTTGCTGCGTGTAGGGATGCTGCGGGGCGGCGAACACCTGCGCCGCCGGCCCCTGTTCCAGCACTTGCCCACCCTTGATCACCATCAACTGGTGACTCAACGCCTTGACCACCGCCAGGTCATGGCTGATGAACAGGTACGTCAGGTTGTACTTGAGTTGCAACGAGCGCAGCAGCTCCACCACCTGCCGCTGCACCGTGCGGTCCAGCGCCGAGGTGGGTTCGTCGAGCACGATCAGTGCCGGCTTGAGCACCAGGGCGCGGGCGATGGCGATGCGCTGGCGCTGGCCGCCGGAGAATTCGTGAGGGTAGCGGTGGCGGCTGTCGGGGTCCAGGCCGACTTCCAGCAAAGCCTGGATGATGGCCTGCTCCTGGTCCTCGGGGGTGCCGATGCCATGGATGCGCAGGCCTTCACCGACGATCTGCGCCACGCTCATGCGCGGGCTGAGGCTGCCAAAGGGGTCCTGGAAGACAACCTGCATCTGCCGGCGCAGCGGGCGGATCTGTTCGCGGCTGAGGCCGTCCACCGCCTGGCCATGAAAGCGGATACTGCCTTGGCTGGAGATCAGCCGCAGGATGGCCAGGCCCAGGGTGGATTTGCCCGAGCCGCTTTCGCCGACGATGCCCAGGGTCTGGCCGCGCGGAACGCTGAAACGGATGCCATCCACCGCCTTGACGTGGTCGACGGTGCGCTTGAAGAAGCCTTTCTTGATGGGGAACCACACCTTCAGGTCATCGACTTCCAGCATCGTTTCGCCGGCCACGGTGGCGGCCGGTTCGCCCCGCGGTTCAGCGCCCAGCAGTTCACGGGTGTAGGGGTGTTGCGGGGCGCTGAACAGTTGCTCGCAGTCACCCTGTTCGACAATGCAGCCCTGTTTCATCACGCACACCCGCTGGGCCACGCGCCGCACCAGGTTGAGGTCGTGGGTGATCAGCAGCAATGCCATGCCCAGGCGTTGCTGCAGGGACTTGAGCAGTTCGAGGATTTTCAGCTGCACGGTCACGTCCAGGGCCGTGGTCGGCTCGTCGGCGATCAGCAGTTCAGGCTCGTTGGCCAGGGCCATGGCGATCATCACCCGCTGGCGCTGGCCGCCGGACAGCTCGTGGGGCAGGGCCTTGAGGCGCTGGCGTGGCTGGGGAATGCCGACCATGTCCAGCAGTTCCAGGGTACGCGCGGTTGCGGCCTTGCCGGTCAGGCCCTTGTGCAGCCCCAGCACTTCGTTGATCTGCTTTTCGATGCTGTGCAGCGGGTTTAGCGACGTCATGGGCTCCTGGAAGATCATGGCGATGCGGTTGCCACGAATCTGCCGCAGGCGCTTTTCGTCCATGCGCAGCAGGTCCTGGCCTTCATACGTCACGGTGCCGCTGGGGTGGCTGGCGATGGGGTAGGGCAACAGGCGCAGGATGGAATGCGCGGTCACTGATTTGCCCGAGCCGCTTTCGCCCACCAGGGCCAGGGTCTCGCCGCGACGGATGTCGAAGCTCACGCCTTCCACCACCCGCGACGAGCGTTCGTTGGTGTCGAACTGGACCGCCAGGTCACGTATTTCGATCAGGTTGTCGGGGTGCATGTCATTTCCTCGGGTCGAACGCGTCACGGGCAGCTTCGCCGATGAACACCAGCAGGCTGAGCATCAGGGCCAGCACGGCGAAGGCACTGATGCCCAGCCACGGCGCCTGCAGGTTGGATTTACCCTGGGACACCAGTTCGCCCAGCGATGGCGACCCGGCCGGCAGGCCGAAGCCCAGAAAGTCCAGGGCGGTGAGGGTGCCGATGGCGCCAGTGAGGATGAAGGGCAGGAAGGTCATGGTCGAGACCATGGCGTTGGGCAGAATGTGCTGGAACATGATGCTGCTGTCACGCATGCCCAGGGCGCGGGCCGCGCGTACGTATTCCAGGTTGCGCCCGCGCAGGAATTCGGCGCGTACCACGTCCACCAGGCTCATCCAGGAAAACAGCAGCATGATGCCCAGCAACCACCAGAAGTTGGGCTGTACGAAACTGGCCAGGATGATCAGCAGGTACAGCACCGGCAGGCCCGACCACACTTCCAGGAAGCGTTGCCCGGCCAGGTCGACCCAGCCGCCATAGAAGCCCTGCAGGGCACCGGCGATCACGCCGATGATGGAGCTGAGGATGGTCAGGGTCAGGGCAAACAGCACCGACACGCGGAAGCCGTAGATCACCCGTGCCAGCACGTCCCGGCCCTGGTCGTCGGTGCCCAGCCAGTTCTGTGCCGACGGCGGCGCGGGGGCGGGCACTTTCAGGTCGTAGTTGATGCTCTGGTAGCTGAACGGGATGGGGGCCCACAGGCTCCAGCTGTGCTTGGCGGCGAGCAGTTGCTGGATGTAGGGGCTCTTGTAGTTGGCCTCCAGCGGGAATTCGCCGCCGAAGGTGGTTTCCGGGTAGCGCTCGAAGGCCGGGAAGTACCAGCCGCCGTCGTAATGCAGGGCCAGGGGCTTGTCGTTGGCGATCAGTTCGGCGCCAAGGCTGGCCACGAACAGAATCACGAACAGCCACAGCGACCACCAGCCGCGCTTGTTGGCCTTGAACCGCTGCAGGCGGCGCTGGTTGAGGGGGGACAGGCTCATCTCAATGCTCCCTGCGTTCGAAGTCGATGCGTGGGTCGACCAGGCTGTAGGTCAGGTCGCCAATCAGTTTCACCAGCAACCCCAGCAGGGTGAAGATGAACAGGGTGCCGAACACCACCGGGTAGTCGCGGTTCACCGCGGCCTCGAAACTCATCAGGCCCAGGCCGTCGAGGGAGAAGATGACCTCCACCAGCAGCGAGCCGGTGAAGAAGATGCCAATGAAGGCCGACGGGAAGCCGGCGATCACCAGCAGCATGGCGTTGCGGAACACGTGGCCGTACAGCACGCGGCGGTTGCTCAGGCCCTTGGCCTTGGCCGTGACCACGTACTGCTTGCCGATTTCGTCCAGGAAGCTGTTCTTGGTGAGGAAGGTCATGGTCGCGAAGTTGCCGATCACCAGTGCCGTCACGGGCAAGGCCAGGTGCCAGAAGTAGTCCAGCAGCTTGCCGCCCAGGCTCAGTTCTTCGAAGTTGCTGGAGGTCAGGCCACGCAACGGGAACCAGTCCAGGTAGCTGCCGCCGGCGAACACCACGATCAGCAGAATCGCGAACAGGAACGCCGGAATAGCGTAGCCGACGATGATCGCCGAGCTGGTCCATACATCGAAATGGGTGCCGTGGCGGGTGGCCTTGGCGATGCCCAGGGGGATGGAGACCAGGTACATGATCAAGGTGCTCCACAGCCCCAGGGACACCGACACCGGCATTTTTTCCAGGATCAGGTCGGTGACCTTGGCGTCGCGAAAGAAGCTGGAGCCGAAGTCGAAGTGGGCGTAGTTCTTGATCATCAACCACAGGCGTTCGGGGGCCGACTTGTCGAAGCCGTACTGCTTTTCGATTTCCTTGATCAGCGCCGGGTCCAGGCCCTGGGCACCGCGGTAGCTGGAGCCGCCCATGGACACTTCCGCACCGCCGCCAGCGAAGCGGCTGGTGGCGCCCTCGAAGCCTTCGAGCTTGGCGATGGCCTGTTCCACCGGGCCGCCGGGGGCCGCCTGGATGATCAGGAAGTTGATGATCAGGATGCCGAACAGTGTGGGAATGATCAGCAGCAGGCGTTTGCAGATATAGGCCAGCATCTCAGCGCTCCTTGCCAGGCGAGTCGGTACCGGTGCTCACCGGGACGGCCGGTGTCACGTCGGGCTTGGCCCACCAGGTCATGGTGCCCACGTCATAGCGCGGCGACACGGCAGGGTGGCCCAGATGGTTCCAGTAGGCCACGCGCCAGGTCTTGATGTGCCAGTTGGGCACCAGGAAGTAGTTCCACAGCAGCACCCTGTCCAGGGCGTGGGCGTGGCTGACCAGGCTTTTTCGGGTCTCGGCGTTGATCAGGCTTTCAGTGAGCTGGTCGATGGCCGGGTCCTTGATGCCGATCCAGTTGTAGCTGCCGGAGCGGTCGGCGCTGGCCGACTCCCAGAACTCGCGCTGTTCGTTGCCCGGCGAGTCGGACTGCGGGAAGCTGGAGACCATCATGTCGAAGTCCCGCGAACGGCGGCGGGTGACGTACTGGGAGGCGTCCACGCGGCGCAGCACCAGCTCGATGCCCAGGTCCGCCAGGTTGCGCTTGTAGGGCAGCAGCACCCGTTCGAACTCGGGCTGGGCCAGCAGGAACTCGATGCTCACCGGCTTGCCGGTGGTGTCCACCATGCGGTCGTTGACCACGTGCCAGCCGGCGTCCAGCAGCAGTTTGTACGCCTGGCGCTGTTGGTCGCGGATCATGCCGCTGCCGTCGGTGACCGGGTTCTTGAACGGCGTGGTGAACACCGCATCAGGGATCTTGCCGCGCAGCGGTTCGAGTATTTTCAGCTCGTCGGCATCAGGCAGGCCGGAGGACGCCAGGTCGGAGTTTTCGAAATAACTGTCGGTGCGGGTATAGGCGCCGTTGAACAACTGGCGGTTGGTCCATTCGAAATCCAGCATCAGGCCCAGGGCCTGGCGCACGCGCACGTCCTGGAACAGTGGCCGGCGCAGGTTGAAGATAAAGCCCTGCATGCCCACCGGGTTGCCGTTGGGCAGTTCTTCCTTGATCAGGCGTTTTTCGCGCACGGCCGGAATGTCATAGGCGGTGGCCCAGTTCTTCGCGGTCATTTCCAGCCAGTAGTCGAAAGCACCGGCCTTCAGCGCTTCCAGGGCCACGTTGTTGTCGCGGTAGTAGTCGGTGGTCAGCACATCGAAGTTGTACGAGCCGCGGTTGATGGGCAGGTCCTTGGCCCAGTAGTCCTTGACCCGCTCGTAGCGGATCGAGCGCCCGGCGTTCACGGCCGCCACCTTGTAGGGGCCACTGCCCAGCGGGGGCTCGAGGCCGCTGCGGTTGAAGTCGCGGGTGGCCCAGTAGTGCTTGGGCAGTACCGGCAGTTGCCCGAGGATCAATGGCAGCTCGCGGTTGTCCCGGGTCTTGAAGTCGAAGCGCACTTGCAGCGGGTTTTCCTCGACCACGTCGGCGACCCCGGCGTAATAGGTGCGGTACAGCGGCGAGCCGTCTTTCATCAGGGTGTTGAACGTAAACACCACGTCTTCGGCGCGCATCGGGTGGCCATCGTGGAAGCGGGCTTCGGGGCGCAGGGTGAAACGCACCCAGCTGTTGTCCGGCGCTTTCTCGATGGTCTTGGCTACCAGGCCATATTCGGTCAGCGGTTCGTCCAGGCTCTGGCGCGCCAGGGTGTCGTAGATCATGCTGATGTCGCCTTCCGGCACGCCCTTGCTGATGAACGGGTTGAGGCTGTCGAAGCCGCCGGAGCCGGCCGTGCGGAAGGTGCCGCCCTTCGGTGCGTCGGGGTTCACGTAGTCGAAGTGCTGGAAATTGGCCGGGTACTTCGGGGCTTCGTTGTACAGGGTCACGGCGTGTTGCGGGGCGGCATGGGCCAGTCCGCTCAGCAACAGGCCGCACACGGGCAGCAGGGCGCGCAGGCGCGTCATGGCAGGGTCTCCACGGGCTTGAGCCACCACGTGTTCAGCCCCAGGGTGTAGGGCGGCGTGGTGACGAAAGCGAAACGGTTGCGGTAGGCCAGACGATGGGCGTCCAGGTACCAATTGGGAATCATGTAGTGTTCGAACAGCAGCACGCGGTCCAGGGCGCGCGCGGCGGCCACCTGGTCATCGCGGCTCTGGGCGGCCAGCAAGTCGTCGAGCAGGTGGTCGACCACCGGGTTGGCGATGCCGGCGTAGTTCTTGCTGCCCTTGACGGTGGCCTGGCTGGAGTGGAAGTACTGCCACTGCTCAAGGCCGGGGCTGAGCGTCTGGTTGAGGGTCATCAGAATCATGTCGAAGTCGAACTGGTCCAGCCGCTGCTTATACTGGGCGCGGTCCACGGTACGCAAGCGGGCATCCACCCCCAGGCTTCGCAGGTTTTCGACATAAGGTTGCAGGATCCTTTCCAGGCCGGGGTTCACCAGCAGCAATTCCAGGCGCAGGGGCTGGCCCTGTGCACCGAGCAGGCGCTGGCCGGACAACGTCCATCCCGCGTCGGCCAGTAGACCCAGGGCACGGCGCAGGGTTTCACGGGGAATGCCATGGCCGTCGGTCTGCGGCACCGTGAACGGGTGGGTGAACAGGGCGGCGGGCAGTTGCGCGCGGTAGGGGGCCAGCAGCAGGAATTCCTTGCCGGTGGGCAGGCCGCTGGCGCTGAACTCGCTGTTGGGGTAGTAACTGGTGGCGCGCTGGTAAGCGCCATTGAACAGCGCGCTGTTGGTCCATTCGAAATCCAGCAGCAGGCCCAGGGCCTCACGCACGCGTACATCGGCCAGGGCCGGGCGGCGGCTGTTCATGAACAGGCCCTGGGTCTGGGTGGGTATCTGGTGGTGGATCTGCGCCTTCACCACCTCACCGCGCCGCACCGCAGGGTAGTCGTAGCCATTGGCCCAGTTCTTGGCCTGGTGCTCCAGGTAGATATCGAATTCACCCGCCTTGAACGCCTCGAAGGCCACGTCGTTGTCGCGGTAGAACTCAACATCCACGCGGTCGAAGTTGTACTTGCCGCGGTTCACGGCCAGGTCCTGGCCCCACCAGTCCTTGACCCGCTCGAACACCAGGCGCCGGCCTGGCACTACCTGGGTGATGCGGTAGGGGCCGCTGGTCACGGGCGGTTCGAAAGTGGTGGCCTGGAAGTCGCGGCCTTTCCAGTAGTGTTCCGGCAGGATCGGCAGTTCGCCCATGCGCAGGATCAGCAGCGGGTTGGCGCTGCGGCGGAACACGAAACGGATGCGCCGTGGGCCCAGGATATCTACCCGTTGCACTTCCTGCAGGCTGGTGCGGTACAAGGGGTGGCCTTGGGTGAGCAGGGTGCGGTAGGAAAACGCCACATCGCGGGCGGTGATCGGCTGGCCGTCGTTGAAGTGGGCCTCTGGGCGCAGGTTGAACACCACCCAACTGCGGTCTTCGCTGTATTCCACGCTCTGGGCGATCAGGCCGTAGCTGGACGTGGGTTCATCGCCCGACGGGTCGTATTGCCCCGTGCCGACCATCAAGGGTTCGTTGAGCTCGCTGACCCCGTACTGGATGAAGTTCGGTGTGCTGACGGGGCTCGTGCCCTTGAAGGTGTAAGGGTTCAGAGTATCGAAAGTGCCAAAGGCCATCACCCGCAAGGTACCGCCCTTGGGTGCCTGGGGGTTGGCCCAGTCGAAATGGCTGAAGGTGGCGGGGTACTTGAGCGTGCCGAATTGGGCATAGCCATGGCTTTCGAACACCGTCGCGCCAGCGTGACAGCTCAAGACCAGTCCAAGTGTGAGCAGCAGGGGCGAACGCATCAAGTCAGAGATCCGGTTTATTACCGGTACAGTAACAGTTTGCAGGGGCTGGAAGAAGGGTTCGCGCGCAAGGTGCAGGGCGGGGGAAAACGTCCGGTTCCGTCGAGGGGCACAGGCCAGGGAATCTTAGTAGGAATTGATCTCATTGCGCCACTAGATGTGGGATGTTAGGATCATCCTGATTTTTCAGGCCCCTGTCTGCACTTGGCAGGCAGGGGGGTCGTTTGCTCACTGTATTGCCTCTATTTTCGGATTCATTCCATGAACAACCGGTGCAAATACATCGGCGGGATCTCGCTCGCCCTGGTCTTTGGTTCACGCATGGCCCTGGCCGCTCAGGCCTCTGATTCGAGCCCGCTGTTGCTGGATGATGTGCAGGTCAACGCCACGGCGCAGCAGCCTTCGGAAAGTGGCGTGGTGGTGACACGCACATCCGCGGGCAGCAAGACGCAGGCTGATATCGCTGACATCCCGCAAAGCATCTCCACGGTGTCGCGCACGCAGATGGACCAGCAGAAGGTGCAGACCGTGGCCCAGGCGCTGAAGTACACCCCTGGGGTGTTCGCGGACTCCCGTGCCGATGGTTTGTTCGATGGCCTGTTCATTCGCGGGTTTGGCGGCTTCGGCGGCCTGGCCAACTTCTCCAAGTTGCTCGACGGCCTGCCCCTGGAAGCCGGGCAATACCTGGGCACGCCCGCGGTGGATGCCTACTTGCTGGACCGCGTCGAGGTACTCAAGGGGCCTGCGTCGGTGCTGTACGGGCAAACCAGCCCGGGTGGGGTGGTCAACATGGTCAGCAAGCGGCCCACCGACACACCGCTGCACGAGATCGAGCTGCAGACCGGCAGCCGCGGCGAGAAGGAAGTGGCGGCGGACTTCGGTGGGCCGCTGGACGACCAGGGTGTCCTGTCTTACCGCCTGACTGCCATGAGCCGGCGCGCGGACACCCAGATCGACCATACCGAGGAGCAGCGCGTGGCCATTGCACCAAGCCTGACCTGGCGACCGGACGACCAGACCTCGCTGACCCTCCTGGCCAGTTACCAGAAAGACCCGTCCAGCTATTACACCGGCTGGGTGCCGGCGCAAGGTTCGGTGCAGGGCAGCAGCACAGGCAAGATCTCCCGCACCTTCAACCCGGGGGAGCCTTCCGTGGACGCGTATGACCGCGAGCAGACCCTGCTGGGCTACCAGTTCGAGCACCGTTTCAATGACACCTGGACCGTGCGCCAGAACGCCCGGTACATGGACCTGAACAGCCTTTACCGGGGCTACATGGTCAACTACGTGAACCCGTACTCCACGGTACCCGGGGTCATCAACCGCCTGGCCGACCACAGCGTTGAACATGTGCGCAGTTTCAACCTGGACAACCAGTTGCAGGCCGACTTCGCCACCGGTGCCTTGCAGCACACCGTGCTGATGGGGCTGCAGTACGATGAGTCGCGTTCCAGCATGCGCCTGGGGCGTTCCTACACGGTGTCGGGTATCAGTTACGTCAACCCGGTGTACAGCGCGGAGGCTGTCGAAGGTATTCCCGCCACGACCACCGACACCGTGCAGAAAATGCGTCAGACCGGTCTTTACCTGCAGGACCAGGCCAAGTGGGACAAGTGGACGTTTATGGCGGGGTTGCGGCAGGACTGGGTGAACACCCGTACCGAGGACCAGGTGGGCGGCACCAACAGTTCGCGCTCCGATCAGGACCTTACCGGCCGCCTGGGTGTGGTGTACGCGTTCGATAATGGCGTTTCTCCCTACGCCAGCTATTCCACCTCATTCGAACCCACCATCGGCACCGATTACCAGGGCCAGGCGTTCAAACCTACCAAAGGCGAACAATATGAAATAGGGGTCAAGGTTCAGCCCGTGGGCTGGGATAGCTTCATCACCTTGTCGGCGTTCCAGATCAAACAGAAGAATGTGCGCACCACCGACCCCGAAAACGCGCTGTATTACGTGCAGACGGGGGAGGTGCGCATCCGCGGGGCCGAGCTTGAGGCACATGCCAACCTTACGCCACAGCTGAGCCTGGTGGCCGGTTACTCCGTGCTGGACCCGGAGGTGACCAAGGACACCACGGCTTCCACCGAGGGTAACCGCCCGGTCTCGGTACCCCTGAACCAGGCGTCCGCCTGGGTGGACTATGCCTTGCGTGGGCCGCTGGACGGTATCAGCGCGGGGGTGGGGCTGCGCCACATCGGCAAGTCGTATGGCGATGTCGCCAATGACGTGTCCGTGGACGCCTACAACCTCATCGACGCCGCACTGCGTTACGACCTGCAAAAGGCTGCGGCGGCGCTCAAGGGCTGGTCGGTAGCGGTCAACATGACCAACCTCAATGACAAGCACTACGTAGCGTCGTGTTTCTCTGCCGGGGGGTGCTTCTACGGTGAAGGGCGCACCACGCTGGCCACGCTGAAATATACCTGGTGATCCGGTGGGGCTCGCCACGAGCCCCAACCTGCCTTATTTCCAGCGTGCAGCAGCCAGCCGGGCATTGACCGCTTTGGTGCCCAGCAGAGTGTCCAGCGTGTCGATCAGTGGCGTGAGCATGATCCGGGCAGCGGTAGCCGCTGCCTCTTCATCGCCGGCCACGATGGCATCGACGATGGCAATGTGGTCGGCCAGGCTGGGTTCCGGCAGCTCGACGTCGGCGAAGACGCCTTTGGTGTGGCTATGGATGGAGGCGTTGAAGTAGGCATAGAGCGCTTGCAGGGCGCTGTTGTGGGAGGCGGCGGCGATCGCTACGTGGAACGCGCGATCGCGCTCCAGGAATTCATCCAGGTCGCCCTGCGGTGAATATTCGCCGCGCCCTTCCAATGCCTTGCGCAGGCGCGTGATGTCCTGAGGCGTACGGCGTCGGGCGGCGAAGCGCGCGGCCTCGGACTCCAGCAGGCATTGCAGTTCGAGATGGTCGCGCAACCCGGCGCGGTTGAGTTGGTTGACCGTCTCTGCCGGGTCCAGCTCACGCCGCACATAGGTACCATCCCCCTGGCGCACTTCCAGCATGCCCGAGTGAGAGAGCACGCGGATGGCTTCGCGGATGGTATTGCGGCCCACCTGGAATTGCGCCACGAGCTCGGCTTCCCTGGGGATGCACTCGCCGACTTTCCACACGCGCTTGTCGATCAGGCTGCGAATGGCATCAATGGTCGACTCGACCAGCGAACGACGCTGAACAGGGGTGCTTGGGTTTTCCATGGTGCCTCTGGGGTCTGTAGGAAATGTATGCCAGCGAGGCAAGGCAAGGCGAAACAGGCGAGGAACGTCCGGGGTCGCGCATGAGCCTGTTTTCAACGCAGCATGGCCGAACTGGGATGCAGTTCGTACAGAGCCTGGGTGCCGGTGTACACGCGTTCCAGCGATTATACCGATCGGCACCGGGGTGGGGGAATGGGGATGCTGGGCATCCGGCTTCAGCTGGCCGCGGCCTGGGTCAGGGCCTTGACCCGCGCCTCGATGGCCTGGCGCTCTTCTTGGGTCAATACACCGCGATCCCACAACTCCATGGCGGCGGACAGTACCCAGCCGTGGAAGAACGCGCGGGCCACGTCACGGGTCTCGGCGCTCAGGGCCTCGATGACGGCGTCCAGGTGGGCGAGCTTGCGGGCTTTGAGGGCTTCGGGTGTTTCAGGGGCTTCGGTGGTCATGGTCAAACCTTGGCAGTAGCGCAGATTGAGTAGCAGCGGCTGCCAGGGCGGGTCACAGGCACAGCGCATGTTCCTGGCGCGGCCTGGCGGCCTCTGCTACAGGGGGCAGGTATCAGCGGTCGCGGTACACGACCAGGGTCTGGCCTGGCTTCAGCGCGCGCGCGGTGTTGGGGTTCCAGCGCTTGAGGTGGTTGACCTCGACATTGAAACGCTGGGCCACCACGTACAGCGAGTCGCCCTTGCGGATCTTGTAGCGGGTGGCGACCTGGCGATTCTTGCCGTTGCCGGCGCTGGCCACGGCGGTAGCCTTGCCACGGCCCTTGGCCACGGCGCGGGTGTTGTCCTGCATCACCAGGGTCTGGCCGACCTTCAGGTGCATGCCCGACAGCTTGTTCCAGCGCTGGAGGTCGCGGACGTCGACCTTGTTGGCCTTGGCGATCAGGCTCAGGTTGTCGCCGCGCTTGACCTTGTAGGCCCGGCGACGGGCCGGCAGTTCGGCGCGGGCGATGTCTGCCATGACCTTGCGTGTAGGCGCCAGGCTCAGCAGTTCTTCCGGGCCCATTTTCGCCAGGCTCTCGGTCAGCATGTGCGCCTTGGCGGTCGGCACCAGCAGGTGCTGGGGGCCGTCCACGGTCATGCGCTGCTTGAGGGCGGGGTTGAGCTGGAACAGCTCGTCCTCGTCGATGTTGGCCAGGGCTGCCACGCGGCCCAGGTCCATCTGCTGGTTGACTTCCACCACCTCGAAATAGGGCTGGTTGGCGATGGGGTTCAGGTTCACGCCGTAGGCCTCGGGGGACATCACCAATTCCGACAGTGCCAGCAGCTTGGGCACGTAGTCCTTGGTTTCCTGGGGCAGGGGCAGGTTCCAGTAGTCGGTGGGCAGGCCCAGCTTCTCGTTGCGTTCGATGGCCCGGCTGACCGTGCCTTCACCGGCGTTGTAGGCCGCCAGCGCCAGCAGCCAGTCGCCGTTGAACATGTCGTGCAGGCGGCTCAGGTAGTCCAGCGCGGCGGCGGTGGAGGCGGTGACGTCGCGACGGCCGTCGTAGAAACGGGTCTGGCGCAGGTTGAAATAGCGGCCGGTGGACGGAATGAACTGCCACAGCCCGCTGGCATCGCTGCGCGAATAGGCCATGGGGTTGTAGGCGCTTTCGATCACTGGCAACAGCGCCAGCTCCAACGGCATGTTGCGCTCTTCCAGGCGCTCCACGATGTAGTGCATGTACAGGCTGCCGCGGCCGCTGGCATTTTCCAGGAACGAGGGGTTGCTGACGAACCACAAGCGCTGCTGTTCGACCCGCGGGTTCACCGCTACGCCATCCTGCAACTGGAAGCCCTGGCGCATGCGTTCCCATACGTCCTGGGGCGCCTGCTGGGCCTGCTGTACCTCGGGGAAAATGGGTTTTTGCTTGATGCGCGTGTTCAGGCTGTGCAGCCGAACGCTTTCGGCATCCGGAACCTGGCTCGTGCTTTGGCAGCCTGCCAGAACAACGGGCAGGGCCAGCGCGACGGCTTGTGCGAGCCGCGTCAATGCGTCGGAAGTGAAGGGCTTTCGAATGGTGGACGACATTGGCTGGGAGGAAGTTCCGGGCAAAAATGTCGGGGGATTCTAGAAAGTGCCCTTCCCTGGGTCAACCTTTCAGAATTTTTCGACGTAACCGCAACCGCTTTAGAACTTATCTTTCCAAGCCCTTAGTGCAGCAAAAACAGTGTCGGGAGAAGGGTTTGCGTGGCCTGTCCGTTCGTCTGCTTTTTCTTTGACGCTGGCCTCGTGAACGCGCAAAAAGGGGTTGGTCTGCCGCTCCAGGCCGATCGAGGAGGGCAGGGTGATGCGATTTTGCTCGCGCAGGCGGGTAACGTCGGCAAAGCGCTGGGCAACGTGCGGGTTGTTGGGTTCAACGGCACGGGCGAAGCGCAGGTTGCTCAACGTATACTCGTGGGCGCAGTACACGGCGGTGTCGTCCGGCAGTGCCGCCAGGCGTTGGAGCGATTGATGCATCTGCGCAGGGGTGCCCTCGAACAGGCGGCCGCAACCGCCAGCGAAGAGGGTGTCGCCGCTGAACAGCAGCGGTTCGCTGCCACCATGGTAAAAGGCGATATGGCCCAGTGTGTGGCCGGGCACGGTGAACACCTGGAAGTCCAGGCCCAGGACCTGCACGGTGGCGTTGTCGTCCAGTGCCACGTCGCGAGCCGGGATGTTTTCATTCGCCGGCCCGTACACCGTGGCACCGGTGAGCTGCTTGAGTTCGGCCACGCCGCCCACATGGTCGTTGTGGTGGTGGGTGACCAGAATGTCGGTCAGTCGCCAGTCCGGGTGCTGCGCAAGCCAGGCCCGAACCGGGGCCGCGTCGCCGGGATCGACCACGGCGCAGCGCTTGCTTGCAGCGTCTTGTAACAACCACAGGTAGTTATCGTTGAAGGCTGGCAGTGCGTCGATCTGTATCATGGCGCGATTCGCTAAGCATTGAATAATGGTGCATCTTAGAGCCTGATGGGCTGTTGGTGAACCTCTTCGAGTGGAGACGGCAATGACCGATAAAGCGTTTGCGCAAGCTGACCCCGAATGGCTGGAACTGATCGGCCAGGCCCGCGACTGGTTCGAAGGGCCGGTGGGGCACTTCCTGCTGCGTGAGGAACAGACGTTGCTCGAAGAGGAACTGGGCCGTTTCTTCGGGGGTTACCTGGTGCATTACGGCCCCAGCGCGCAAGTGCCGCCCCAGGCCCCGCAGGTACAGCGCAACGTGCGCCTGGGGGCGCCGTTGCCCGGGGTGGAGATTGTCTGCGAGGAACAGGCGTGGCCCCTGAGCGAGCACGCCGCCGACGTGGTGGTGCTGCAGCATGGCCTGGATTTCAGCCTGTCTCCCCATGGTCTGCTGCGCGAGGCCGCCAGCGCGGTGCGGCCCGGCGGCCACCTGATCATCGTGGGCATCAACCCCTGGAGCGCCTGGGGCCTGCGCCGGGCCTTCGCCCATGATGCCTTGCGCAAGGCTCGCTGCTTTTCCGCTTCGCGGGTAGGCGACTGGCTCAACCTGCTGGGCTTTGCGCTGGAGAAACGCCGCTTCGGGTGCTATCGTCCGCCGCTCGCGTCCCCCGCCTGGCAAGCCCGCCTGGCTGGCTGGGAGCGCCGCGCCGGGCGCTGGCAGAGTGCCGGCGGCGGCTTCTATATTCTGGTCGCGCGCAAACTGGTGGTAGGCCTCAGGCCCTTGCGCCAGGTGCGTCGCGAACCCATGGGCAAGCTGATCCCGTTGCCGATGGCCAAGGTCAATCGGCGCAACAGCGAATCCTGACATCGACGGATAGGTAGTAATGAGCGATAGCGTTGAAATCTTCACCGACGGTGCCTGCAAGGGCAACCCGGGCGTCGGCGGTTGGGGTGCCCTGCTGGTATGCAAGGGTGTGGAGAAGGAACTGTGGGGTGGCGAAGCGGCCACCACCAACAACCGCATGGAACTGATGGCCGCCATTCGTGGCCTGGAAGAGCTCAAGAGGCCATGTGAAGTGCTGTTGGTGACCGACTCCGAATACGTGATGAAAGGCATCAACGAGTGGATGGTCAACTGGAAGAAGCGCGGCTGGAAAACCGCCGCCAAGCAGCCGGTGAAAAACGCCGACCTGTGGCAACTGCTGGACGAGCAGGTTGGCCGCCACACCGTGACCTGGAAATGGGTGCGCGGGCACACCGGGCATCACGGCAACGAACGGGCTGACCAGTTGGCGAACCGTGGGGTGGATGAGGTTCGGGCACTGAAGCGCTGAGCAGAGTGCATCCTGACGGCCGCAGCCCACCCTGTGGGACCGGGCGCCAGCTCGGGAAGCAGGCGCTGGAGTTTTTCAGGTAGTCCGTGGTGGCCCTTCCCGAGCTTCGCCCGGGCCTACTGGGAAACATCGCTTCCGCAGCCCTACCTGTGGGGCCGGGCGCCAGCTCGGGAAGCAGGTGCTGGGGTTTTTCAGGTAGTCCGTGGTGGCCCTTCCCGAGCTTCGCCCGGTCCTACTGGGAAACATCGCTTCCGCAGCCGACCCTGTGGGACCAGGCGCCAGCTCGGGAAGCAGGCGCTGGAGTTTTTCAGGTAGTCCGTGGTGGCCCTTCCCGAGCTTCGCCCGGGCCTACTGGGAAACACCACTGCCGCAGCCCACGCTGTAGGACCGGGCGCCAGCTCGGGAAGCAGGCGCTGGAGTTTTTCAGGTAGCCCTTGGTGCCCCTTCCCGAGCTCCCCGGTCCTGCAGGGCAATGGCTAATTCTTTGCCGTGCTCTTGCTTCCCAAAGCTCGCTCCATGCGCGCGATGCCGTCCTCGAGCAACGCTCGCGGGCAGCCGAAGTTCAAGCGCACGAATTGCCCGGCGCCTTCATCGGCGAAGTCCGTTCCCGGGCTCAGCCCTACCTTCGCTTCCTTCAGGAAGAAGGCATGCGGGTCGTTCAGGCCCAGGCCAGTGCAATCCAGCCACGCCAGGTAGGTGGCCTGGGGCGCGATCATCCTGACCCCTGGCAACCGGGTCGCCACGGCATTGGCCAGGTCATCGCGGTTGGCCTGCAAATACGCAATGACCTCCGCCAGCCACTCCTTGCCGTGCTTGAACGCCGCCTCGGTCGCCACCAGCCCCAGGGTGCTGACGCTGTCCACCATCCCCTGGCGCGCCGTGTTGAAACGGTGCCGCAGTGCCGGGTTCCTGATGATCGCGAACGCGTTCTTCATGCCGGCGATGTTGAACGCCTTGGTCGCCGACATCAGGGTGATGGTGCGCTGGGCAATTTCATCGTTCAGGCTGGCGATGGGAATGTGCTTGCGCCCGTCGAACAGGATCTGTGCATGGATTTCATCACTGATCAGCAGCGTGTCGTGCGCCACGCAGGCGTCGGCGATGGCTTGCAGTTCGGCGCGTTCGAACACCTTGCCCAGCGGGTTGTGCGGGTTGCTCAGGATCATCGCGCCGGCGGTGCCCAGCGCCGCATCCAGCGCCGCCAGGTCGGTGGGGTACAGGCCATTGGCGTCGGCATGGAAAGGCAGGTCGATGCGCGGCAGCTTCCAGTGCCCTGCGGCGTTGAGCAACGGCCGGTAGTTGGGCGTCTGTACCACGACCCCGGTGCCCGGTGCCAGCAGACTATTGAGCGCCATGTTCACGCCCCCTTCCACACCTGGCAGGAAGACCAGTTCTTCAGGCGCCACCTCCCAGTCGAACAGCTCGCGCAGGGCGGCCACCAAAGTGTCGCGCAGGCTGTCCTGCGCCACGCTGTAGCCCAGCATCGGGTGGGTCAGGCGCGCCTGCAGGGCCTGGATGATGCCAGGGGCCACGGCGAAGTCCATGTCGGCAATCCATAACGGCAGAACATCGGCCGGGTAGCGGTTCCATTTGGTGCTACCGGTGTCGTGCCGGTCGTGGACGGTGTCCAGGTGGGATGTCATGGCGGTGGGGCGCTCCAGTCAGTTCAGGGCGTTAATATGCGGTAGCCGAACCCGGCTGGCAACGATGTTCCCGCCGCCCACCTGTGCTAAAGTGCACGGCTGTTCCCGCTGTTGAAATGACGAGAGTGTTGTACCCATGGCGACGAGATACGTAGTCCTCGATACCGAAACCACCGGTATGCCGGTCACCGATGGCCACCGGATCATCGAGATCGGTTGTGTCGAAGTCATCGGCCGGCGCTTGACCGGGCGCAATTTCCACGTGTACCTGCAGCCCGACCGCGAGAGTGACGAGGGCGCCATCGGCGTTCACGGTATCACTGACCAGTTCCTGATCGGCAAGCCGCGTTTTGCCGAAGTAGCCGATGAGTTCTTCGAGTTCATCAAGGGCGCCGAGCTGATCATCCACAACGCAGCGTTCGACGTTGGCTTCATCAACAACGAATTCGCCTTGATGGGCCAGCTCGACCGCGCTGATGTGACGACCTACTGCACGGTGCTCGACACCCTGGCCATGGCCCGTGAGCGCCACCCGGGCCAGCGCAACAGCCTCGACGCCCTGTGCAAGCGCTACGGGGTAGACAACTCGGGCCGCGAGCTGCACGGCGCATTGCTCGACTCCGAGATTCTGGCGGACGTTTACCTGGCCATGACCGGTGGCCAGACCAGCCTGTCGCTGGCGGGCAACGCCAGTGACGGCGCCGAGGGCTCGGGCAACCAGGGCAGCGAGATCCGTCGCCTGCCGGCCGACCGTCGGCGCGCGCCGGTGATTCTCGCCAGCGAGGCTGAGTTGGCGGAGCACGAGGCGCGCCTGGCGATCATCGCCAAGTCGGCCGGTGCCCCGGCGCTGTGGACTCAGCTGCTGGAGGCGCAGCAGGGCGCGTCGGCCTGATGGCCAGCGCCGGCATCAGTGTGCGCGTGGCCGATGACGGCTTCGCGCCCTATGTGCTGGGCAGTGAATACGCTTTTCAAGTGCGTGGCTACGCCAGGCCGCAGATCGGCCGGCCAGTGGCCCAATGGCCCGTCGAGCCCGTGGCGCCTTACCGAAAATGCTACGGCATCGACCCCGACGAGTTCAGCAGCTACCGCGACAAGGACGACAGTGCCATCTTCGTCGCCTGGCTCGACGGCCAGGCGGTGGGCCATGTGGTGGTCAGCACCAATTGGAACGGGCTGGCCCATGTGGATGAACTGGCCGTGCACGCACCGGCTCGCCGCCATGGCGTGGCTCGAGCGTTGCTGGATGTGGTCAGCTGGTGGGCGCAGAAAAAGTGCCTGCCGGGGGTGATGCTGGAAACCCAGAACAACAACCTGGCGGCCTGCCGGTTGTATGAAGCCTACGGGTTCGAACTGGGCGGGCTGGACCATCTGCGCTATCGCGGCATCGACCCGCAGACCAGTGAGGTGGCGATGTTCTGGTACCTGATGTTCTAGCGTGATCTCCAGGACTCAAGGGGTCAGCAACGCCTGGCCTTTCTGCTCGACGATCTCCAGCAGCGCCTTGAGCGCCGCGCTCGGTTCCTGGCCCTTGAGTGTCAGCGCATACAAGGTCACCGGCAGTGCTGGCGAGATCGGGCACACATCCAGCCCGGCCTCGCGAGCCCCGGCGGCGGTGAACGGGTCGACCACGGCCAGACCTTCTCCCGCTTCCACCATGCTGCGCATCATCGAATAGTTCTGCACCCGGGTCTGTACCTTGGGCGCCGGGCGCAGGGCTTCCAGGCGCGCGTCGAGGCGCAGGCTGATGGGGTCGTGGCCTTCCAGGCCGATCATGGCTTGCCCCGCCAACTCCTGGATACCGATGTATCTGTGCTTCGGCGACAACCAGCCATGGGGGGCCAGCAGGTGCAGTTTGCCTTCCAGCAGGGCGGCACAGTGGATGTCCGGGTGGTTGGGGTCTTGCAAGCTCAGGCCCAGTTCGCCCTCACGCAGCAGCAGGCTGCGCACGATGGTGGTGGTGGGTTGGCTCAGCAGTTGGCAGGGGGTGTCCTGAAAGCGACGGCGCAGGGCGGCGAGGCTCTGGGGCAGCAGGCGGTGAGCCAGGGCTTCGGTGCAGACGACCCGCAAGGGTATTTCCTGATGCAGGCGCAGGTCGGCGGCCACCCGGCGTATCTGTTCCAGCGGCCCGTCCAGAAGGGTCAGAGCCGTGGTCAGCTTCAGCGCTTCGTCGGTGGGCTGGAAGCGCCCGCGCACCCGGGCGAACAGCAGCAGGCCGCTCTGGCTTTCGGCGTCCTGGAGCAGGGCGGCGATGCTGTCCTGGGGCAGTTGCAGCAATTCGGCGGCAGCACTGAGGCTGCCGCCGTGCATGAGCGCCTGAATCACTTCAATGTGGCGTAGTCGCATGGATGGAGTCCGTGCCCGGGGAGGGGAGCGTGCATGCTCGAACGGCCATTATGCCGGGCGATTCGCCACCACCGCCAGCGGCGCGGGGACGGCTCAGGGGATGCGGACGATCTCGACGCCGCTCTGCACTAGCTGAAACCGGTCGTCGCCCAGGTGGGTGACGCGATCGCCAATGGCCAGGCGATAGGTGGTCCTTGGAGCCGCAGCGCTGCTGCCATCAGCCTCCACTGTGGCTTCCTGGAATTCATGCACCGGGTAGATCCGACCTTCGGCATCCCGTGCATGAAACTGTCCAACGAGTACTGCAGCCATTGAATTACAACCTCTGAATATATCCACGTGTGAAACTTGCGCCTTGTAGACCACTGTTTTAGCTGGGAAGTTTTACCGTCGATGAAAAAAAACCGCCGTGGCGATCCGGGAAGGCAAAGCACGCCAGGCTCATCTATACCTACACCTTCTTTTTGCATTAAAGGGTGGAGCAGTCATGAGCAAGGTGTATTCGGTGGCCGTCCTGGTCGGCAGCTTGAGAAAAGCATCCCTCAACCGCAAGGTGGCCCAGGCGCTGATTGCCCTGGCTCCGCCGAGCCTGTCGTTGAAGATTATCGAAATAGGCGACCTGCCGCTGTATAACGAAGACATCGATGGTACACCACCGCAAGCCTATGCGGCGTTTCGTCAGCAGCTCGGTTCGTCGGATGCCGTGCTTTTCGTCACCCCGGAGTACAACCGCTCGGTGCCGGCGCCGCTGAAGAATGCCATCGACGTGGGGTCGCGTCCTTATGGAAAGAGTTCCTGGGCCGGCAAGCCGGGGGCGGTGATCAGTGTGTCGCCGGGGGCCATTGGCGGCTTTGGTGCCAACCACCACTTGCGCCAGTCGCTGGTGTTCCTGGATGTGCCGTGCATGCAGCAGCCGGAGGCTTACGTGGGAAATGCGGCGGCCTTGTTCGATGAAGCCGGGGCGTTGGCCGAGAAGAGCAAACCCTTCCTGCAGGGCTTCATTGATGCTTACGCGCAGTGGGTGGAGCGCTACCACAAGGCGTAATGCGGCAGCGCCCTTCCCGAACTCCGTCCGGGCCCCCAGCTGACCCCGTTACCCTGCGGGGCCGGGCGACGCTCGGGGGCACACCGGCGCCGTATCAGCAGGCCTGCGGCATCTCACCGGCCGCCAGGCGCCGGTTGATGTCGGCGATCACCCCGGGCAGCTCGTTGATGGTGTCGATCAGGTAGTGCGGCCGCGAGCCTTCGAACAGTGTGTGGATGCGCTTGCGCTCGCTGTCCAAGGTCGCTGCATCCAGCGCTTTGTAGCCTTCGTACGTCAACCCCAGGGCATTGCCCGAGCACACCAGTGCCACCGTCCACATGCCGGCGCGGCGACCCTCCAGAATGCCTGGCACGGTGTCATCCACCTTCACGCACGCCGCCACGTCATCAATGCCCAGGGCGATGACGTTGGCCAGTGCCTGGGATGGCCATGGGCGGCCATCGGGCACCTCATCGGTGGCCACCACGTGGTCGGCGACGTAACCATTCTGGCGGGCCAGTTCCACCACCTTTGCCATGACCACCGCCGGATAGCCTGAGCACGAGCCGATCTTCAGGCCACCGTTGCGCAGGGCGGTGATGGTGGCCAGCGCGCCGGGAATCAGGGCCGAATGCGCCGCTATCTTTTCGATCTGCAGTGGCATGAAGCGGTTGTAGAGAGCGGTCACGTCCTCGTCGCTGGGCGCGCGGCCAAACACCTTGGCGTATCGCTCGCTGATCGCCGGCACGTCGCACAGGGTGCGGATGTGGTCCCACTTGCCCATGCCCATGGGGCCGCGGGCTTCCTCGATGGACACCTGCACATCGAACTCGGCGAAGGCCTCGACGAAGATCTGCGTGGGTGCGAACGAGCCGAAATCGACGACGGTACCGGCCCAATCGAGGATCACGGCCTGGGTTTTGCTCGGGTTGCTGTAGTTCATGATGACGGTCCTGAAACAAAGGCTTGAAGGTCGAAGAAAGGGGCAGTTCAGCTATCCAGCACTTCCATCTCGCGCAGCACCTGCGCCACGGCATCGACGGCGGCTTGCATGCCGCCACGGTCCACGCAGCCGATACAGCCGACGCGGAAGGTGTCCACCTGGGTCAATTTGCCCGGGTAGAGGATGAACCCCTTGGCCTTGACCCGTTCGTAGAAGTCCGTGAAGCGGTAGCGCGGGTCTCGCGGGGCGTGGAAGGTGACGATGATCGGCGCCTGGATGGCGGCTGGCAGGAAGCTGCGCAGGCCCAGCGCCGCCATGCCGTCCAGCAGCGCCTGGCAGTTGTCGGCGTAGCGGGCGTGACGGGCGCTCAGGCCGCCTTCCTCGTTGTACTGCAGCAAGGCTTCGTGCAACGCCGCCACCACATGGGTAGGGGGGGTGAAACGCCACTGGCCGGTCCTGGCCATATAGGCGTGCTGGTCATGCAGGTCCATGGCCAGGGAGTGGCTGTTGCCTTCGGCCTGGGCGAGGGCGGCCTTGCTCGCGAACACGAACCCCATGCCCGGCACGCCTTCCAGGCACTTGCCGGACGCGGCGACCAGCGCGTCGAAGGGCACCTGGCGGGCGTCGATGGGCAGGGCACCGAACGAGCTCATGGCATCGATGATCAGGCGCTTGCCATGGCGCGCCACCACTTGGGCGATTTCAGGCAGAGGGTTGAGAATGCCGGTGCTCGTCTCGCAATGGATCAGCGCCACGTGGCTCACGCCGGGGTCTTGCGCCAGCAGTCGGTCGACATCGGCGGCAGTGGTGGGCTGGTCCTCGGCGGTCTCGAAGGTGCTACAGGCGCGCCCCAGTACCTTGCATATCGTCGCCAGGCGCTGGCCGTAGGCGCCATTGATCAGCACCAGCACCTTGCCGTCGCGGGGCACCAGGGTACCAATGGCCGCCTCCACCGCGAAGGTGCCGCTGCCTTGCAGGGGCACGCAGTGATGGCTGGCAGCGCCGTTGATGATGGCCAGCAGCTGTTCGCAGACGCTGGCGGTCAACTGGTTGAAGCGGGCATCCCATGAACCCCAATCCATCATCATCGCCTGACGCGTACGGGCCGAAGTGGTCAATGGGCCTGGGGTTAGCAGGAGGGGGGCGGTGGTGCTCATGGGTATTCCTCGCAAGCGATGGGCTGAACCTACGGCGCCTAAGTTGCAATTGCGCGAGGCATCAATCAAATTGTTTGTTGTTATCCCAACTATAAGTCAGGCCGATTCATGAACCTGTTCCAACTGCGAGCCTTCGATGCCGTGGCCCGTGAGGGCAGCTTTACCCGGGCTGCCGAGCGTCTGTTCATCAGCCAACCGGCGGTAACCGGGCACGTGAAAGCGCTGGAAGAGCACTACCAGATCACCCTGTTGCGACGCACCGCCCGACGGGTGGAACTGACCGAGGAGGGCACGCGCCTGGCAGCGATCACACGCGCGATGTTCGGCCTGGCCGATGAGGCCCAGGCGATGCTGGAAGCCAATCGCCAGTTACTCACCGGGCGCCTGGAAGTGGCCGCCGACGGGCCGCACCGGGTAATGCCCATGCTTGCTGCCTTGCGCGCCAGGTACCCGGGCATCACTGTGAACCTGCGCCTGGGCAACGCCCAGGAAACCCTGGCGGCGCTGACCGCCGAGCATGTCGACGTGGCGGTGATGACCGAGGTAGAGCCGCGCAAGGGCCTGCATTTGCAGGCCCTTGGCCTGTCGCAGATCTGTGCGCTGGTGCCCGCCGGCCACCCGTGGGCGGGGCAGGCCGTGGACCTTGGACAACTGGATCAGCAGATCATGGTGTTGCGCGAGCCCCACTCCATTACCCGTCGTACCTTCGACCAGGCGTGCGCCCACGCAGGCGTGGTGCCGCGGGTGTTGCTGGAACTGGACAGCCGCGAGGCAGTGACCGAAGCGGTGGCAGCGCACTTGGGCATTGGTATCGTCTCGTCGGTGGAGCTGGGCCACGACCCCAGGGTGGTGGCGGTGCCGTTGCGCGGGGAAGGGCTGCAGAACCGGCACATGGTCGGCTGCCTGGAGCGGCGCCGAGCGCTGCGGCTGATCCGTGCGTTTCTCGAACTCGCCCCCCTGGCGTGAGCCGAAGCACGCTGGCTGGCAAGGCTGCTCCCACAACGTATAAACTGGGAGGATGCGCTGATCGTTACCGGTATCGGCGCCAGAGAAAGAGAGTTGAAATGGGCGCACAGTGGAAAGCTAAACACAGAGAAGCAGCAGCCAACGCCAAAGGGCGCATCTTCGGCAAGCTGTCCAAGGAAATTTCGATTGCCGCGCGGGCCGGTACCGACCCCGACACCAACGCGCGCCTGCGGCTGGTGATCGAGCAGGCCAAGAAAGCCTCCATGACTCGCGAAACCCTGGAACGCGCCATCAAGAAAGGCGCGGGCATCGGCGGCGACGCGGTCAACTACACCCTGGTCAAGTACGAGGGCTTCGCCCCGCACCAGGTGCCCGTGATCGTCGAATGCCTGACCGATAACGTCAACCGTACCGTGTCGCAGATCCGCGTGCTGTTCCGCAAGGGCACCCTGGGCGCAGAAGGCTCGGTGTCGTGGGACTTCAACCACGTAGGGATGATCGAGGCCACCCCGGCCAACGGCGACGCTGACCCGGAAATGGCTGCCATCGAAGCCGGCGCCCAGGATTTCGAGCCGGGCGAGGAAGAGGGCGCGACCCTGTTCGTCACCGACATCACCGACCTGGATGCGGTGTGCAAGGCGTTGCCTGAGCAGCACTTCACCGTGGTGGCGGCGAAGATCGGCTACATGCCGAAGAACCCGGTATCGGGCCTGAGCGACGAGCAGATGGCCGAAGTCGAAGCGTTCCTGGAAGCCATCGACGAAAACGACGACGTGCAGAACGTCTACGTCGGCCTGGCCGGCTGATACCGGCGCACCCGGTCCCACAAGTGTGATGCCGCTGTGGGACCGGGCGAAGCTCGGCAAGCGTGCGCTGCAGTGTGACGGCCAGTGCGCGTTGCCGGCTTCCCGAGCCTGCGTCGATTCTGCAAGGGTATGACCTCAGCGGTGCAGGTCGGCCTTGAGGCGTTCCCCGGCATACGCCTGGGCCTGGGCCGCCTGTTGCACCAACGGCCCCAGCCCGAAGAATTCATGGGTCACGCCACTGTAGACCCGGCGCTCCACGCTCACCCCGGCCGCCTTCAGCGCGGTTTCCATCAGTGCGCCATCGTCACGCAGGGGGTCGACCTCGGCATTGATCAGCGTCACCGGTGCCAGGCCCTGCAGGTTGGCATGCAGCACGTCCAGGCGTGGGTCCTGTTTCTGCGCCGGGTCCGCAAGCAACTGGTTGAAGAACCACGGCATCATCGCCGCATTCAGCGGTTTGGCATGGGCGTACTTGCCGTACGATTCGGTATCGCTACCGGTCTGCGTGACAGGGTAGATGGCCAGTACCTGCTTGGGCGCCGCCAGCCCCTGCTCGTGGGCGGCGATGGAGGTGGCCAGTGCCAGATTGCCGCCGGCACTTTCGCCAGCCAGTGCCAGGTGCTGCGGGTCGCCGCCCACGGCCTTGGCATAATGAGTCAACCAGCGGTATACCGCCACGCCATCATCGGCGGCCGCCGGGAATCGGTCTTCCGGGGCGCGGCGGTAATCGATGGACACCACCACCGCATCAGCCAGCTTGGCCAGTGCACGGGCACTGCTGTCGTAGACCTTGCGGTCGGCCAGTACCCAGCCACCGCCATGAAAATACAGGATCACCGGCTTGTAGTTATCGCCTGGCGGTGTGTAGACCGTGGCCGGGATCTGCCCTGCCGCACCGGGTACCGTGCGGTCGTAGGCGCTTACCTCGGGCACCAGCACCGACGGGTCGCTGTCCCGGCCCTGGTCGGCCATCAACGCCTTGGCGGCATCCGCCAACGTGGGCTGCAGCCGCGCGGTGTCGACGTCCAGGTTCTCGATGGGTTGCGGGTTGAGGCTGGCGAGTTTGGCCAGCACCTGGGTCATGTCGGCATCGGTGTGCAGGTTGGCGGCTTCGATCTGCGCCAGTTGTTCGGGGTCAGGTGGTTTGGGCGTGCTGGAGCAGGCGGCCAGGGCCAGGGATAACAGGACGAGCAGAGCTTTGGACATTGGTACGGGGCCTGAACGGTCAAGGTCGCTTCACTATAGGCGAAATTGCCCTGGGTAAATATGCAGCACCACCGTTGGCCGCAGGCTTGGTTTGCTGGGCGCTTCTCGACACAGGAGCGCCATCATGGCCAACACACCCGAACTACCTGCCTCTCACCCCCACACCTCGTTTGCCCTTCAGCGCCTGCCAGGCTGGATGACCGCGCTGGACAAACCGACGCTGGACACCCTTGGGGCCAGCCTGTTGAGCGAGCAATACCTTCCCGGTGGCAAATGCGCCACCTGGTTCAGCCAGGCGCCAGTGGCACGCCAGCAGGCGCTGCTCGCCAGCCAGAAAGCCCGCGCCGCTGCCCGCACGGCGGTTTCGGCGGCGCTGGGCGAATTCAAGAGTGTGCTGGCGTTCGCCGAACCATTGCTCAACGAGCGCCTGACCCAATTGTGCGGGCGCGCGGTGAACGTCCACGAAACGCTACTGGTGCAGGTCCGCGAACAGGCATCCTGGCTGAGCGTCGCGGTCAAGCGCACCCCCCTGGAACAGAGCCTGTTGCTGGCCGCGCTGCACAACTTCAACCAGGACCAGGCGTTTGACCTCAACAGTGGCCTGGTCGCGCGCCACGGCTACACCGTTGACTACGTGCCAGGGCCGATCCTCGAGCGTCTGCCGCCGTCGAACCCGGGCGATCAGAATGGCGATTTCAGTGACCTGCTGCCTGAACAAGCCGACTTCCCCGTCTTCGACTTCAAGCCCGGCGCAAGGCTGTCCATCACCCCGCAAGCCTTTGCACGCGAATGCCGGGACCTGGACATCGGCCGGCAATACCAGCAATACCTGGACCGGGTGCTGCTTCCTGCACCTGTGCGCGGGGCCCTGTTGGCGGCGCGAGTGGCAGAGCTGGACTGCCTGCGCCAGGTGGCGGTGCTCAAGGGCGATATCGACGCGGCTACCTTTACCCTGTTCGGCCAGGTTATCGAGGACAAGCCGCTGCTGCGTGCAGGCCTGGCCATGCAAGGCTTGCAGTTGGAGATACTGCAGGCGGTGCTGCACGACGTGGTAGTGTTCATGCCCGCAAATTCCGCCGCCGCAGCCCAGCCGTGCATTGTGTGGATGCCCGGGGACAGTCAGGCGCCTTTGCGCCAATACGCCAGCAGCGCCGCTTTCATCACCGATCTGGCCAACCGCCTGCGCGACCCGGCTTACCGCAACGAGTTTCTCGGTCGTGTGGACATGGCTACCCGCCCGGACTTCCTGCAGCGCCTGACCGCGCAACTGGCCCGCGAGCGCGTCACCCTCGGGGCATTGACGGCCCCTTTGCAAGCGCCGCTGCTCGACCACCTGCACGAGCGGCACATGGCCTGGCTCCGCAGCCAGGCGGCGTGCCTGGCTATCCCCACGGCGCGGGTAGACTACCTGGCCACCCTGGACCGTTGGGAGGGCTATCTGCAAAGCGGTATCAATGTGCTCAACTTCGCGGCGCTGTTCATCCCCGGTCTGGGCCAGGTGATGCTGCCGATCATCGCGGCCCAGGCCATGGGTGAGCTATACCACGGCCTGGCGGACCTGGCCGACCACCACTTGGAATCAGCCTGGGAGCACTTGGGCGGCCTGGCGCTGAATATCGTGGTGGGTGTCGTGGCGCATCAGACGGTGAAATTCTACGGCAGCGTCAACCCCTTCGTGGAAGACCTGGTACCGGTGCAGTTGGCAGACGGCACGCAGCGCCTGTGGTACCCGGACATCACCCCCTACGCCACCGAGCTCATGCTGGAGCCGCAGTGGTTGCCGGACGCCCAGGGCTTGTATGCACGGGAGGGGGCGTATTACGTTGCGCTGGATGGCAAGCTGTACCTGACCGAGGTGGATACCCTTACGGGCCAGCGCGTGATCTGCCGGCCCGGTGACCCCAGCGCCTATCGCCCGCCGGTGACCAGCGATGGCCGCGGCACCTGGAAACACCAAGGCGAGAACCCCTTGCGCTGGTCGCGCAGGCGCCTGCTGCAGCGTGCGACGCCCCATGCCGCGACCCTGACCGATGCCGAACTGGAGCAGGCGCTGTCGATCACCGGGGAGGACGAAGCCGTATTGCGCCAGGCCGTAGTGGAGGGGGCGCCGCCACCGCTGGAACTCAGCGATACGCTGGAGCGGGTGGCCGCGGCGCGAAGGGTCGAGCGCCTGGTGGCCTGCGTGCGTGAAGGGCAGGCGATGCCCGAAGGCTGGCCGGTGCCGATGGAGGTGATGGTGGAACACCCTCGCTGGCCCTCATCACTGGTGCTTCAGCTGTTCGAAGGTAGCGAGCCCTGGGGCCTGTCCACTGACTATGGTGATGTCAGCAACCCTGCTGCGCGATGGGTATCGTTGGTGCGCGCTGACCTCGCCAGCGGCGAGCGCATGGGCCAGTTGCTCGATGGCCTGGGGGATAGCGCCTGCGACGAGCTGTTGGGCAGCGTGAGCCACCAGGGGCGGGCGGCACGGATGGAAGGCCTGCAAGCGTTGCTGGCCGAACAACTGGAAGGGCGCCGGCCTGATGTGCTACCCACCCTGCTCACCACCGAGACGGTGCCCAGGGCACCGGGCAGCGAAGCCTTGGGCCGCGACTTCCCCGGCCTGGACAGTGCCCAGCAGCGAGAGCTGATCGAAGGCGCGACCTTCGACGAACTGGAGCGCCTGAAAGCTGGCCGGGTGCCGCTGCGCATGGCCGAAGAGGCGCGAGTCCTGTTGCGTGAACGGCGCATCAACCGCGCCATCGCCGGGTTTTTCCAGCCAGCCTTGGCCAATGCCGACAGTGCCGTGCTGAACGACGCTTGGGGAAAGACCCCGCCGGGCGCAGCCATCGACCGCAATCAGGTCGCCACGTTGCTGGGTATCCAGCGCGGCCGTCAGGGTGGTTTCAACAGCCCGGTACGGGTGGGATCGCGTATCGGCTACCCGGCCAGTGGCCGAGGTCACATGATCACCTTTGACGCTGCTCTGGTGGCGGGTGTTGGCGAGTTGTACCCGAACCTGGAGACGACGGAGATTTTCGACATGCTCACCGCATTGGAGCGGCCCGAGCCGCAGTTGCGAGCATGGCTGCAAGGCCAGCGCAGTGAACTCAAGCGGCTGGGCAAGCAGTTGGACAAGTGGGTCTCGGCCGGCAAGGCGCTGTATGGCAAGAACACTCCCCAGGCCCTGAACCGTACCAACGTTGCGCAGGAAATCACCCGCGCGGCGCGGCGCAGCACCCCGAGGGTGGTCACCCATGCTGGCGCACGGGTAGGGTTCGAGATGAACCTCAACGGCATGCGCCTGGATGGGCTCGGGCCGCTGGAAGCCGATTTCAGCCACGTCAAGAGTCTGATACTGCAGTCCACGGGACTCTCGGGCGAGGGCCCCACGGTTTTCCTGGAGCAGTTCAGCGAGCTGCGCCACCTGAACCTGACGCGTAACGAGTTGACCACCATTCCCACGTCCGTGACCCGCATGCGCGGCCTGACTCGTCTGCGCCTGAGCCATAACCGTATCGTGTGGGGCGAGCCCGCTGCCCAGGTGCTCGGCCAGCTCACGCAATTGCGCGAGTTGGACCTGGGCTTCAATCCGCTGGGTACCCCACCGGACATGACCAGCCTGCGGGCTCTGCGCGGTGTTCGACTGCCTGGGGCAGGCCTGCAGGAGTATCCTGCCAGCGTGCTGCAACTTCCGGAAATGGGCGTTCTGGACCTGCGCCACAACCGTCTGAACACGCTGCCAGCCGACGTGCTGGCACCGCCTGCCGAGCGGGCCGAGCAGATCGGACGCATCAACCGTGATACTCACCTGGAGGGCAACCCGCTGAGCGCGCCTACCCTGGATGCCCTGCGTGAGCAGCACGCGGTAACGGGCAACCGATTTGGCCTGGCCAGTTTTACCGCTCAGGCCCCGGTGGCGCCGGGCACCGAAGGCGCCACGCGCTGGCTGCAACGTGTGCCAACCGCTGCGCACGAAGGGCTGAAAGCGAAATGGCAAACCTTGCGTGCCGAGCCGGGCTCCCAGGCGTTCTTTCAAGTGCTCGATGAGCTGGCCGAGTCCCGCGACTTCCAGCACGCCGAGACCTACACGGATTTGCGCGAGCGGGTATGGAAGATGATCGAGGCGGCCAGCGACTACACCGAGTTGCGCGAGACGCTGTTCGAGGAGGCTGCCCACGGTGGTACCTGCGGCGATGGTGCGTCGCTGCTATTCAGTGTGTTGCAGGTGCGCAGCCTGGTGTTCGAAGCCTCCCGGGGCGTGACAGGGGAAGTGCGGCAGTTGCCGCTGTTGAAACTGGCCAAGGGCCTCTTCCGCCTCGACGAGGTGGACAAGGCCGCGTTCGCCGATGTCCGCGGCCGCACCACGGCGCCGGACGTGGCTGAAGTGCAGTTGGTCTATCGCACCCGCCTGGCCGATACCCTGGACTTGCCGGGGCAACCCAAGGGCATGCGGTTTGCGCGTACCGCCGACGTCAGCGAGCAGGCCGTGGCCACCACCCAGGCGAGCATTCTGGCCATGGACGGCAGCACCGCGATGGTCGAATCGGTGGCCGCGCGTGATTTCTGGGTGGCCAACCTGCGCCAGGTCAAGGCCAACGAAGCGCGCTTCAATGCCCACGACAACACCTACTACAACCTGCTGACCGCGCTGGACGGTGATGCCGAGGGCGGGGCATTCAACAGTGCCCGTTACCAGCACAAGCTCGACCAACTGACGGCTCGTCGCCAGGCCGCGGAAAGGCGCCTGGTGCTGGAGCTGACCCAGGCGGTGTTTGACCAGGAGGTACAAGTCACCGAACTGTAACGGCCCGCCATGGCAGCGCCCCGGGGCCGCGTCCAGCTTCACGCCGCGCCCCGGGGACTGCGCAGCGCGGGTTGCAGGGGAATTCGTTTTCCTCAACGCGGCCGCTTGTTCACCAACTTGCGGCCACGCCCGCTGCGCAGCACCTTGGACACCACGTTGCGCAAGCCATTGTCCACTATCCCCAGCAGGCGGCGGCCCGGCTCTTCCGGGCGGCCGCTGAACGAGGTGACGTGGAAGTAGTCCTTTTCGTCCGGCGACTGCGCCGAGAAGTAGTAGTTGGACACGCAGCAGCGGGGCGTGTCGGCACGTACCGGGCTCACCGAGTGCCAGGAGTCCTTGTTGGTTTCCATCACCACCAGGCGGTTGAACTGCGAGACGATGGTTTTCTGTTGCTTGACCGCCGGATCCCACAGTTCGAAGTTACCACCGTTTTCCAGCACCCAATCCGGGGAGACGTAGTACAGCAGGTTCAGGCGACGGTACAGGTTGCGCGTGCCATCATGGCTGTTGTCGATGTGCGGGTTGAGGAAGTCACTGTGGAACATCATCGACAGGCCGCCGGCGTACAGGGTCGGGTCCGGGACGATGTGGTTCAGGCCGATCAGCTCGGCGACCTTCGCCACCACATCCGGGTGCTGCATGGCGTAGGTGATGTTGCTGAGGATCTCTGGGTAGTCCGCGAGGTCAGTCAGGGTTTTCTTTTTCTCGCGAAATGATTGACGATCGAAGAAGCCGTCGGCATTGCGCGGGTAGGCGTCGTAGATGGCCTGGGCCAAGTCGTCGCTCAGCAGTTGGTCGACCACGAAGTGGCGGGTGTGTGTGCCTTCGGGGTGGTTCCACTGCTGACGGATGTCCGCCTGTGCGCTGTCGAGTCGCGCGACGAGGAGGGCAGCGATGTGGTTGACGTCCATGGTGGTTCCTTGGTGACAGGGCGGGTGGCGGTGCAGCGCAAGCCATTGTGCGCGATTCACCGGACGGTATCAAAGCGGACATGTAATAGCCGCCTGCATCCTGCGCGACCGGGCGGTTCACTTTAATTGACAGCGAGTTCCTTCATGAGCCAAACCCTCGACCAGATGCGCCTGGGCCTGTTCGTCCAGGCTGCTGGCCACCATTTCAGCGGCTGGCGCTACCCAGGCGCGCAAAGCGGCAGCGAGAATTTCGCGTTGATCCGTCAACTGACCGAGCAAGCCGAACGTGCCTGCCTGGACATGGTGTTTTTCGGTGACAAGCTGGTGACCGGCCCGCAGGAGCACCCCTCGATGATCGTGCGGCTGGAGCCGTTGACGTTGTTGGGCGCACTGGCATCCATCACCGAGCGCATTGGCCTGGCCGCCACCGCGTCCACCACCTATGGCGAGCCGTATACCCTGGCGCGCCAGTTCGGCAGCCTGGACCACTTGTCCAATGGGCGCGCTGCCTGGAACGTGGTGACCACCGGCTACGACAGCGCCGAAAACTTCAGCCGTGCCAGCCACCCTGACCACAGCCAGCGTTATGCGGTGGCCGAAGAGTTCGTGGACGTGGTGCGCGGCCTGTGGGACAGCTTCGAGGATGACGCCTACGTGCGCGATGCCGACAGTGGCGTTTACCTGGACCCACGGCGTATGCACCGCCTGGATCACCAGGGTGACTATTTCAACATCGCCGGGCCGCTGAACCTGACCCGCAGCCCGCAGGGTCACCCGGTACTGATCCAGGCCGGTTCTTCGGGGCCGGGCATGAACCTGGCGGCGCGGGTTGCCGAAGTGGTGTTCACCGCCCAGCAGGACCTGGCCGGGGCGCAGCAGTTCTACCGCGAGCTCAAGCAGCAGGTGACCGCCCACGGCCGCGACCCGCGCCACTGCCTGGTGATGCCGGGCATCATGCCCATCATCGGTGCGACCCAGGCCGAGGCCCAGGCGCGTTTCGAGCGGTTGCAGCAATGGGTGGACATGGACGCGGCGCTGCTGCTGGTGGCCGAACGCCTTGGCCATGACCTCAGCGGCCTGGACCTGGACCAGCCATTGCCTGACCTGCCGCTGCCGCAGAACATGAAGAGCCGCGCGCAACTGTTGCTCGACCTCAGCCACCGCGACGGCCTGACCTTGCGCCAGCTCTGCAAGCTGACGGCGGGCGCGCGCGGCCACAAGATCATCATCGGCACGCCCCGGCAAGTGGCCGACGAAATGGTGGCCTGGTTCCAAGGGGAAGCGGCCGATGGCTTCAACCTCATGCCGTCGCATTTCCCCGAAGGCCTGACCTTGTTCACCGAAGGTGTCCTGCCTATCCTGCGCAAGGCCGGGTTGTTCCGCGAGCGTTACGAAGGGCATACCTTGCGCGACCACCTCGGCTTGCCCCGCCCGGCGCACCCGCGGGCCTAGCGCCCCGCACAGGCCACACCGAGCCGTCTGGTTCCCCGCCGCAGGTTCAGCGTCACTCCTGTGGGACCGGGCGAAGCTCGGGAAGGCCGCACCGCGCAGTACCTGATGCACTGCGGCGTCTGGTTCCCGAGCTGGCGCCCGGTCTACAGGCGGGCAGTGCGGTCGTTCAGGTATTCGCGCAACCGCGCCTGCAACCGCGCTATGGCATCGTCGCGTTCCAGAAATGCCTCGACGCTCTCTACTGCCCAGTACTGTCCTTCATCACCAAACACCACCTGCTCGAACGTCCCGGCGGGCACGTGCGCCACGAAGAACCAGGTGTCCAGCCCACCTGCACCTTGGCCCGGGTACACCCGTTCCCATTCTATCCAGTCGGGGTCGAGCACCAGGCTGAACTCCTCCAGGGTCTCCCGCGCCGCGCATTCGAGCGGCGTTTCCTTACCTTCGCGGCCGCCGCCGGGCAGGTCCCATTGGCCTGGCCACGGAATGCTCGGCTTGTCATCGCGCAAATAGATGAGTATCTGACCCTCGCACAGCAGCGCGATCTTGGCACCTGAAAATGAAAGGTCGGTCACATGGCAGCTCCTCTTGCACGAGCATTACAGGGTAGCGGGTTCAAGCGCTTGGGGTATCCTCGCGCATTCAGCAACAAGCGCCGCAACGGAGCACAGCGCCCATGAGCATCAACCTGCAGATCCGCGACCTGGTGTACTTCATCAAGGTCGCCGAACTCGGCCACCTGGGCCGTGCTTCCGAGGCCCTGCATATTTCACAGTCGGCCCTCTCCAAATGCATCGACCGCCTCGAAAGCGCTTACGACGCGCAGCTGTTCGAGCGCGTCGGCCGTGGTATTCGCCTGACCGATGCCGGGCAATTGCTGTGCGACCGCTCCTTGCTGATCGAGCGCATGCTCGATGAAACCCATCGCCAGACCTCGTCCCTGGGCAAGGGCCTGGCCGGCACCATCCGCGTCGGCGCCGCGGCCACCATCGCCGAATACCTGATGCCACGGGCGTGCCGACTGTTGCAGGAAGAAGCCCCGGCGGTGGTGCTGGACCTGCAGATCGGCATGAACGACGTGTTGCACGACTCCTTGCGCAAGGGCCTGCTGGACATCGTCATCGGCCCCCTGGGCACCCAGGACGAGGAATTGGTGGAGCAGCCCATTGCTGGCGACGATGTGGTGGTGGTTGCCAGCGCGAGCCATCCGTTGGCCGGGCGCGAAGTGCCGCTGCAGGCCCTGTGCGACTATCGCTGGCTGTTGTCGGCGCCCTCGGTGGCCACGCGCCAGTGGCTGGAAAGTGTCTTCAGGCGCCACGGCCTGCCCGCGCCACAGGTGGCCATCGCCACCAGCTCGATTGCCGCGGTACCCAACCTGCTGGTTGAAACCGGGCTGTTGAGTTTTCTATCGCGGCGCAACCTGGCCGACCCTCGCCACGGCAGCGGCTTGGTGGAGATTCCCAACCCGTTGACCACCATGGCCCGGCGTTTCGGTGTGCTGCACCGCGCCGAAGGGTACTTGTCGCCCGCCACGCGGCGCTTCATCGCCATACTGCAAAGCCAGGATCGGGATTTGAATCATTCCTGACGGGAATGATTTGTTGAAAATACGCTAATAGAAATTAAGGATCACGGGGCGGATACTCTTGGCATGCCACCCTCAGGGCGGCGCACAACAATAAGCCAGAGAACATCCCCATGCCTTATGTGATCCTTGTGACTGCGCCCCGGCTTGCCCCCGCCGGCCTGGAACTGCTGCGTGCCGAAGGCTGCCGGGTGTTGTATGTGAACGCCGAGCAGGGCGCCGCGGACATCCAGCGGATACTGGCCAGCGAGCCCGTGGACGCCGTTATTTCCCGTACCCTGGACCTCACCGAAGCCGCCATCGCCGGCTGCCCAACCCTCAAGGTCATCTCCAAGCACGGCGTGGGCGTCAGCAACATTGCCGTGGCCGCCGCCACCGCCCGCGGCATACCCGTGTACGTGACGCCAGGCGCCAACGCCCAGTCGGTCACCGAAATGACCCTGGGCCTGATGTTCGCCGCCGCCCGCAAGGTCAGCTGGATGGACCGCGAAATTCGCCAGGGCCGCTGGTCCCGGGCCCAGGATGGCCTGGAACTGAGCGGCCGTAACCTGGGCCTGGTCGGCTTCGGCCAGGTGGCCCGCCGCGTGGCCCGGGCCTGCCAGGCCATTGGCATGAGCGTGACGGTGTACGACCCGTTGCTGCCCGCCGATGCAGCGTTGGAGGGGGCCGAGCGCGTGGCCGACCTGCCCGCCCTGTTGGCACGCAGCCACGTGCTCAGCCTGCACGTACCACTCACCGCACAGACCCGCAACCTGATCGGTGCGCAAGAACTCGCCTTGCTGCCCGAAGGCGCACTGCTGATCAATACAGCCCGTGGCGAGGTGGTCGACGAGGCCGCGCTGGTGCAGGCGCTGTCCAGCGGGCAGCTGTACGCCGCTGGTCTCGACACCATGGCCGTGGAGCCACTGCCGGCCACCAGCCCCCTGCTGCGCCTGGACAACGTGGTGCTCACCCCTCATGTGGGCGGCTCCACCCCCGCCGCCCTCGCTGGCATGGCCGCGGGCGCGGCACGCAACGTACTGGGCTTTCTCAACGGCACAAGGCCTGCGGCCAGCGCCTGCGTCAACCCACAGGTTTTCGATCACTGATCTGGAGTACTGTCATGACTGCTCAACAATGGCCTGCCGGCTACCGTATCAACCCACGCGTGGCCAGCGTGCCCGCCGACCTGGTGGAAGCCTTTCGCGCCATCCCCGTGGCCGTGGCCGGCGACTGCATGGGCCGCAGCATCGGCGCCCGCGGCCTGCATGCCTACCATGGTGACCTGTCGCTGAAACTCTGCGGCCCGGCCTTTACCGTGCGCGTGCGCCCTGGCGATAACCTGATGGTGCACAAGGCGCTGATGATGGTGCAGCCCGGCGACGTGCTGGTCATCGACGGTGGCGGCGACGTCAGCCAGGCGGTTATCGGCGGCCTGGTACGCACCACCGCCCTGCGGGTGAAGTTGGGCGGTATCGTCATCGACGGCGCCGTGCGCGACCTGGAAGAGTTGGCCGAAGGTATCGTCCCGGTGTTCGCCGCAGGCCACACCCACCGTGGGCCAAGCAAGGACGGCCCGGGGGAGATCAACGTGCCGATCGCCTGTGCCGGCCTGTGCGTGCTGCCGGGCGACCTGGTACTGGGCGATGCCGACGGTGTCATCGCCATCCCGGCCCAGGATGCTGCGGCGCTGCTGCCCAAGACCCTGGCCCACCTGGACCGTGAGGCCGGCATCCGCGAGACCAACCGTGCCGGCACCGCCGACCCGGAGCGTTTCGATTCGCTGCTGCGGTCCAAGGGCCTGCCGGTCTGATGTAGTGCGTCAACCCCTGGCGCCAGGCGCCAGGGTCATTGCCTGTACAATTATAAGAAACAGGACATTCGCTCATGCTCATGATGCTGAGTTTTATCATGCTGGCTTGCTTCATCTTTTTTCTGATGAGCAAGAAGCTCTCGGCGCTCACCGCCCTGATCCTGATCCCCACCGTGTTCGCCTTGATCGGCGGCTTCTACGACGAGCTTGGCACATACATCCTCGATGGCGTGAAAGTGGTCGCACCCAATGGTGTGCTGATGATTTTCGCCATGCTGTATTTCCTCACCATGACTGAAGCCGGGATGTTCGACCCGCTGGTGACGCGCATCGTCAACGCTGTGCGCGGCGACCCGGTGAAAATCTTCGTCGGCACCGTGGCCCTGGCCTGCATCGTCGCCCTGGACGGTGACGGCGCCACCATCTACATGATCGTGCTGTCGGCGTTCCTGCCCATCTACAAGCGCCTGGGGCTGTCGCTGCCGATGGTCTGCTGCCTGCTGCTGCAAGTGGCGGGGCTGGGTAACATGGTGCCCTGGGGCGGGCCTACCGCACGGGCAGCCACGGCCATGCATGTGGACGTGGGCGAGATGTTCGTGCCCATGCTGCCAGCGCTGGTTGCCTGCCTGGCTTGGACCTTCGTGCTCGCCTGGCTGTTCGGCCGCCGCGAACGCGTGCGCCTGGGCGGTGCCATCGACCTCAACGGCCATTTCGCCGACCACCAGGCCCAGCGCTGTGCCAGCGGCTGGCGCTTCTGCTTCAACTGGGCGCTGACGGTGATGCTGATCGCGGCCCTGTGCCTGGAGTTGTTACCTTTGAGCTACCTGTTCATGGTGGCCGCGTGCCTGGCCATGGTAGTCAATTTTCCACGCCTCAAGGACCAGCAGGCCCAACTGGAATTACATGCCCCGGCGATTCTGGCAGTGGCCAGCCTGATCTTCGCCGCAGGGGTGTTCACCGGCGTGTTGAACGGCACCGGCATGGCCAATTCGGTTGCCCAGGGGCTGCTGCGCGTGATCCCCGATGGCTTTGGCCCTTACATGGCGGTGATCACCGCGCTGCTGAGCATCCCGGTCACCTGGCTGGTGTCCAACGATGTGTTCTATTTCGGTATCATGCCGATATTGGCCCAGACCGCCCACGCCCATGGTATTACCGCCATCGAAATGGCGCGGGCCTCATTGGTCGGCCAGCCGGTGCACATTCTCAGCCCGCTGGTGGCGTCTACCTACCTGGTGGTCAGCATGCTCAAGCTCGATTATGCCGAGAACCAGCGGTTCACCTTTCGCTGGTCGCTGGTCAACTGCGTGATCCTGCTGGCAGTGTCGCTGCTGACCGGTATTTTTCCCCTGTTTGTTCATTGAGGTATGCCTGTGGATTGGCTCACTGACCCGTTCTTCTGGACGGCCCTGGCGCAGATCATCGCCATCGACCTGCTGCTGGGCGGCGACAACGCGGTGGTCATCGCCATGGCCTGCCGGCGCCTGCCCAAGGCACTGCAGACCAAGGCCATCTACGGCGGTATGGCCGGCGCCATTGCCGTGCGGGTGGTGATGCTGTTCTTCGCCCTGCAACTGCTGGCCGTGCCCTACCTGAAACTGGTGGGCGCGGTGTTGCTGGTGTGGATCGGCATCAAGCTGGCGGCCAACCGCGAGGATGACGCCGATGACATCGATGGTGGCACGCGGCTGTGGACAGCCATCAAGACCATCATCGTCGCCGATGTGGTGATGTCGCTGGACAACGTGCTGGCAGTCGCCGGAGCGGGTAACGGCAACCTGTACCTGGTGGCGGCGGGCGTGTTGATCAGCATCCCGATCATTGTGCTGGGCAGCCGCTTCGTGCTGGCGGTGATGGAGCGCTTCCCGGTGGTGGTGCAGGCAGGCGCGGCGCTGATCGGCTGGATCGCCGGGGCCATGGCCAGCGAAGACCTGGCCCTGTTTCCGCCGCTGGCGCCGTTGCCGTGGTTGCATTGGGTGGTCAGCGTGGCAGGGGCGGTGCTGGTGGTGCTGGTGGGGAGATGGCTGGGTAGCCGCAGGGCAGTAGCGGCAGAGTCATAGCCTGCTGCCCCCCCTGTGGGACGGGGCGAAGCTCGGGAAGCGGCCACCGCGTACTACCTGAAGACCGCGGCGCCTGCTTCCCGAGCTGGCGCCCGGTCCCACAGGGGAGGGCGCAAACACTGGGGGGGAGCCGAGCGCGTCGGCCCCCCAAGGGCATCAACGTACCTGGGTGATCCGGGTGATGCGGTCGCCGTTCTGGTCGTCCGGGCCCTTGGATTTGTTCACCGCGTACACGGTGCCCTTGGCGTCCACGGTCACGTGGTTGGGGAAGGTGCCGTCGTCCAGGTTGGCCACCAGCTTGCCGTCCGGGTCGACCACGGTGACGGTGCCGGCACCCCGGTTGCTGACGTAGGCCAGGCGCTTGGTGGGGTCGAAGGTGACGTTCAGCGGGCCGGCGCCGGTGGGCACCAGGTGCAGGGTCTTGCCGGTGGCGACGTCGACGATGGCCAGGTTGTCGCTGTTCTGGGCCGCCACGAACAGACGGTTGGTCTTGGCGTCGTAAGCCACACCCATGGCAGTCTTCACGCCTTCGATGGGGAATACCTTTTCCACGTTGCCGGTCTTGGCGTCGATGACGGCTGCTTCGTTGGTCGTCAGGCTCACGGTGTACAGCTTATGGGCCTTGGCATCCAGATGCAGGCTGGCCACGGTGAACGGCGCCGCGCGCTCGCCACGCTGGGCCGACTTGATCTCGATGGTGCGTTCCACGGCCTGCTTGCCCGCGTCGAACATGACGATGGTGTTGCCACCCGTGGCGCCGGCGAAGGCCTTGTCCAGTTCGGTGTCGATCACCACGTCACGGGCATGGGCCACGGTGTCGGGGGCGAACTGCTTGACCAGGCTCAGGTCGGACTGGCGGTACACGGCCACGCTGCTCTGGCGAGTGTTGGTGACCCACACGGTGCCATTGCGGTCGTCCACGCCCACGCCGTAAACGGCATAAACGGCGCCGGGTTCCTTGCCAGGGGCCGCGGCCGGGGTGACCTGGGCTTCGATGGCCAGGGTCTTGGGGTTGAGCTTGAGCAGTTGTGATTCCTTCACCGGTGGACGGCCCACGGCGGAGGTCACGAAGATAGCGCCAGTCTTGTCGCTGACCGCCGACTGGTACAAGCCGGGCACCAGTTTGCTGCTGGTCTGCTTGAATCGTTCGGTGCCCGACAGCGGCACCACGGGCGAGACCTTCAGTGGCAGTACGGCGGCGGCCGATGGGTTGGTGACGTTGACCACAATGGGCTGCTGGCCCACGGCGGCGTCGGCCGGCACTTTCAAGGCGCCCTTGAACTGGCCTTCGCTGTCGGCCACATAGGCGTCAGCGTTGAGCACGGTGGTGCCGCGCAGCAAGGTGATGTGCTGGCCAGGCTTGAAGCCGCGGCCCATCAGTTGCACGTCGCTGCCAGCGGTGATGGCGCCGCCGTTGGCGGGCATGGCCATGATCTGGCCCTGGTAGTCCGGGTCCGGCGTGTCGAAGGCCGATTGGGCCATGGCGGCTTGCATGCCCAGGCTCATCAGGCCAATCAGCGAGGCCAGCTTGCAGAGCTGGCTGGCAGGGGACCGCGCGCTAGTGCGTTGTTTCATCGAAGACTCCATGTTGAAGGTGGGCAAGCCCCCTGACGGTGGCAGGGGGCCTGGATCATATCAAGATGCAATGATAATCATTCTGTTTTTTACAAATTGGTACATTTGTAAAGGCTCAGAACGAGGTCGACACGCTGGCATACACCGCCTGGCCATGCTGGTTGTAGGTGGCCGCGCCGGCGCTGTTGGAGTTGCCTTCGCGGTACAGCTTCTTGTCGAAGATATTGTTCACACCAGCGCCCAGGCGCACGTTCTTGGTCAGTTGGTAGCCGACGTTGATATTGACCAGGCTGTAGGCGCCCACTTCCTCGGTGCTCACCCCTGCGGCATCAACCTTGGTGGTGCCCACGGTCGGCGGTTTCTGGCGGCCGAAGCTGGTGATGCTCAGCTGAGTCGAGAACTTGTCATTGACCTGCCAGTCCAGCATCGAATTGACGGTGTACTTGGGAATCATCGACAGCACGTTGCCGGTGTCCAGGTCTTTGTTTTCCTGCATGTAGGTGCCGTTGGTGGTCCAGCTCAGGTTGTCGGCCAGTGGCACCGTCAGGTTGGCTTCAAAGCCCTGGGTCACGGCCTTCTTGGCGTTTTCCCACTTGAGGATCATGTTGCCGCCCGAGGAGTAACCCTCGATGTCGGTGCCGGCCACCACCTTGTTGTGGTAGTCGTTGCGGAAAAACGTCAGGCCGGCGATCCAGCCTTCACGCTTGAACTCCAGGCCGATTTCCTTGTTGACGCTGGTCTCGGCTTTAAGGTTGTCGTTACCCTGGATGTAGCAACTGCCGGTGCTGCCGATCGGGCAGCCGTTGCCAGAGCTGAGCAACAGGTAGTTGGGGTCCAGCTGGTACAGGTTCGGCGCCTTGAACGCGCGGGCGATACCGGCCTTTAGGGTGAACTCGTCATTGAGCTTCTGGGTCATGTTCAGGCTGGGTGACCAGTTCACGCCGAAATCGGTGTGGTCGTCCATGCGCACGCCCGGGGTCAGGGTGGCGCCAGCCCATGGCTCGATGTTGTCTTCGGCGAACAGCGAACCGATGTTGGCCGCCGATTTGCTGCTGCGGGTGCCCGAGGCGAGCCCGGCGATGGAGTCGGCCGAGGTGGTGCCGCTGTAGTAGCTGCCCGAGGACAACGCCTGGCTGGTGGAGGCAGGGTCATCCAGTTCCTGGCGGTTCCATTCGCCGCCCAGGGTGAGGGTCTGCGGCAGGCGGGTGCTGAGCGGGATGTTGAACTCGCCGTGGGCCAGGTAGTTCTGCAAGTTGCTGGTGCTGAAGTCGGTGGAGTCGATGGTCCCTTCCACGCCACCGGTCAGGCCTTCGTCCAGGCGGCGGTTGCGGGTGTGCTCGTACTGCACGTAGAACTTGCTGGTACCGAAGTCCCAGTCGCCGTTGTGGGTGATGGCGAAGTTGTTGCGGTACATGACGTTGGTTTCGCGGCCCACCCACGGCGCGGCGCTGGCGGCCTTCTTGCTGGTCAGGCTCTGGTTGTACTGGTTGTCGCCGTCGTAGATGTTGCCCTGGCGGCTGTAGCTGGCGTCGAAGTCGATGCTCTGGCGCTCGTCCAGTTTCCAGGTCAGCCGGCCGTTGATGTCCTTGTTGCGCACACCTTCGGCACCGGAGGCGGCGGATTCGCCCGCCGCTTCGTGGCCTTCGTTGATGTCGGTGCTGTCGCGGTCGGTCTTGCTCAGGTTGCCGTATACCCGGTAGGTCAGGTTGTCGGTCAGCGGCCCGCTGAGGCCGAAGGTGGCGCGCTTGGTGGCGCCTTCGTCCTTGTCCTTGGGCATGTCGGTGTACACGCTGAAGTTGCCGTGGGTTTCCTGGGTGGGCTGCTTGGTGATGATGTTCACCACGCCGCCGGCCGCGCCGTTGCCATAGCGCGCTGCGGCAGGGCCACGGACCACTTCGATGCGCTGCACTTCGTCCGCCGGCACCCAGTTGGTGTCGCCGCGGGTGTCGCGGTCGCCGGTGCGGCCGTAGCGCACCGAGTTGCGCGACTCCACCGGCAGGCCGTCGATCAGGATCAGGGTGTTTTCCGGGCCCATGCCGCGAATGTCGATCTGGCGGTTGTTGCCACGCACGCCGCTGGCGCTGTTGCCGGTGAGGTTGACGCCCGGCATTTTGCGGATGATGTCCGACAGGTCGTTGACCGGCGGCGCCTTCTGGATATCGTCGGCGGTGATGATCGACACGCCCGGTGCCTGTTTCAGCTCCTTCTCGGCGGTGACCATGGTGTTGTCCAGGGTAATGGCCCGGTCATCGGTGGCTTTCGCCGTGTCGGCGCTGCTGACGGTGGTGTCGGCCAGCAGGGCAGGAGACATGGAGGCAGCCAGGATGGCGATTGAAAGGCGGCTGAGTGATGCACGAAAAACCACGACGATACTCCCGTTGAAATGTGGAACCGTCGCCGCTTCTTTCCATGAGCGGCGTTGGGCGGTTGTCCAGACGGGGTGCGATAATAGGCAGTCGTAAATGTTAATAAATCTTATTTACAAAATTTACCTCCGGCGTGAAGTGGCAGCCCGAGTCGGGCGGTGCAACTGTAAATTTCGTAAAGCTTTGCCATCTTGCATTTGATAATAATTACAATTTGCATCATTGGGGCGTGCCAGCCCCTGTCCGTTTTCTGTCGAGAGTTACCCCTTGTGATTGCTACCCAACCCGCTGCCAGGACGAGAATTCTCGCCGTGGAAGACGATCGCCTGCTGGCCGACCATCTGGACCAGCACCTGCGCAAACGTGGTTTTGACGTGACCCTGTGGGACGGCACGCCAGGCCTTGGCACCCCGCAGCGCTGGCAAGGTTTCGACCTGATCCTGATGGACATTCTGCTGCAAGGCAGCAATGGCCTGCAGTTGCTGGGGCAGCTGCGCCAGCGCTTTACCGTGCCGGTGATCCTGATGTCGGCGCTGGGCGCCGAGCAGGACCGTATCATCGGCTTCAGCCAGGGCGCCGACGACTACCTGCCCAAACCATTCAGCATGGGCGAGATGGATGTGCGCATCGACGCGGTGCTGCGCCGGGTGGCCTATGAGCGCTCGGCCCCCGTGAGTGCCGAGGACGGGCAACTGCGCCGTTGCGATGACGGCGTGCAGGACATGTGCCTGGGCGCGGCCAGGGCGGGGTTCACCCCTGTGGAATTCCGGTTGATGGAAACCCTGCTGTCGCACCCTGATGAGGTGCTGAGCAAGACTTTCCTCTACCAGCGCGTGCTTCACCGGCCCTATTCGTTGCAGGACCGGGTGCTGGACCTGCACGTCAGCCACGTGCGGCGCAAGCTGGCCGCCGTGGGTTTCGAGGGCCGGGTGGAGACGGTGTGGGGCAAGGGGTACGTGCTCAAGGGCGCACAGGCATGAAGCTGCCGGGCCGCGGTTCGGTGTTGTGGAAGTTGTGCGCGTTGCTGGCCACCCTGATGTTGCTGGTGATCTGGCTCAGCCGTTCCTGGGGCATGCATTTCGAGCGCGAAGGCTACCGGCTTTCCGATAGCGCCCAGCAAGCCCTGCGGGGCTATGCCGCCGAGGCAGAAGCGGTATGGAGTGCTGGCGGGCCAGCGGCGCTGGGCCAGTGGGAACAGCGCTTCAGTGTGCGCGAACCAGGCTGGGCCGTTGTGCTGGGCGCCGACATGCGGCCGTTGGACGGGCACCGGCTCAACCCACGCGAGCGCCACGCCCTGGGTTTTGCCCGTGAGATCGACTGGGCCATGAGCGCCCGTGCCCGGGGGCCCTTGTTGATCAAGGTGGCGTTCCCCATCGACCCCAGCAGCGGGCAATTGGTGCTGCAGTTACCCGACCGCTTCGTGCCCGGCATGTCCGTGAGCTGGCAACTGATCGCCCACTGGCTGGTGCCGGCGGCGCTGTCCTTGCTGATCGGCGCGCTGCTGTATCGACTGCTGATCGGCCCCCTGGCGCACCTGCATGCCCACGCCAACGCCTTGCGTGAAGGGCGGTTGGAAACACGGCTGCCGGCCGTCATCACCCGTCGCGCTGACGAACTGGGTGACCTGGGCCGCACCTTCGACCACATGGCTGACCGCTTGCAGCAGACCGTGGCCTTGCAGCGGCGGTTGCTGCGCGACATGTCCCACGAACTGCGCACCCCCCTTAGTCGCCTGCAAGTGGCGGTGGAAAGCGATGCGGACGCCCCGGCCCTGCGCCAGCGCCTGGCGCGGGAAGTGCAGTGCATGCGCCAACTGGTGGATGACACGCTGGAACTGGTGTGGCTGGACACCGAGCGGCCACAACTGGCCTTGGACAGCCTGGAGGTGGGGACCTTGTGGGAGATGTTGCGCGAGGATGCCTGCTTCGAATCCGGTTGGACCACCGAGCAGATGCCCAATGAGCTGGGCGGTCCGTGCTGGGTGCGCTGCCACCTCAACGGCCTGGCCCAGGCCATGGAAAACATCTTGCGCAACGCCATTCGCCATTCCCCGGCCGCCGGCCAGGTGCGCCTGGGTGGGCGGCGGGAAACGGGCCACTGGCACTTGTGGATCGACGACCAGGGCCCCGGTGTGGCCGAGCAGTCGCTGGAAGGCATCTTCGAACCCTTCACCCGCCTCAATGCCTCCCGCCCTGGTGGCGACGGCTTCGGCCTGGGCCTGACCATCGCCCGCTGCCGGGTGCAACTGCAAGGTGGTGAATTGTGGGCGCAGAACCTCAACCCGGGCTTGCGGCTGAATCTGCGATTGCCGGCGGCTTGATGGGGCAGGCGTTGCCTGCTGCCTGGGCTGCTGGCGCCCTGAAGATCCGGCCCTGACCCGATTCCAAGCCAGACAAACAAGGCGGACCAGGTGATCTCACAGACATAACCGGCCCGAAACAGATGTGGGACCGTGCTTGCCCGGGAAGCGCCGCGCGGGCGGCGCACGGTCTCAAGGGCGCCGGAAACCTTGAGCCATGCACCTGGCGGCCTTGATACGGTTTCAAGGCGGAAAAACAAGGCGGTCCAGGCAATCCCACAGACATAACTGGCCCGAAACAGATGTGGGACCGGGCTTGCCCGGGAAGCGCCGCGCGGGCGGCGCACGATCTCAAGGGCGCCGGAGAAACCCAAGCCATGCACCTGGAGGCCCTGATACGGTCTCAAGCCGGAAAAACAAGGCGGTCCAGGCAATCCCCCAGACATAACTGGCCCGAAACAGATGTAGGAGCGGGCTTGCTCGCGAAGCGCCGCGCGGGCGGCGCGCGGTCTCGAGGGCGCCGAAAAAACCAAGGCATGCACCTGGAGGCCCTGACCCAATCCCCAGCCAAACCAACAAGGCGGACCAGGCAATGGCACAGACATAACTGGCCCGAAACAGATGTAGGAGCAGAGCTTGCTCGCGAAGCGCCGCGCGGGCGGCGCACGGTCTCAAGGGCGCTGGAGAAACCAAGGCATGCACCTAGAGGCCATGATGCGATTTCATGACAGGCTCTTAGGGCCCCGCTGGAGATCTCATCATGGCCACCAAGCGCTAGTCGATGGTTTTGTAGCGCCCTTGAGACCGTGCGCCGCCCGCGCGGCGCTTCGCGAGCAAGCTCTGCTCCTACATCTGTTTCGGGCCAGTTATGTCTGTGCCATTGCCTGGTCCGCCTTGTTGGTTTGGCCGGGGATTGGGTCAGGGCGGCGAGGTGCATGGCTTGGGTTCTCCGGCGCCCTTGAGATCGCGCGCCGCCCGCGCGGCGCTTCGCGAGCAAGCCCGCTCCTACATCTGTTTCGGGCCAGTTATGTCTGTGCCATTGCCTGGTCCGCCTTGATTGTCCGCCTGGAGATTGGGTCAGGGCCGCCAGGTGCATGCCTTGGTTTTTCCGGCGCCCTTGAGACCGCGCGCCGCCCGCGCGGCGCTTCGCGAGCAAGCCCGCTCCTACATCTGTTTCGGGCCAGTTATGCCTGTGCCATTGCCTGGTCCGCCTTGTTGGTTTGGCTGGGGATTGGGTCAGGGCGGCGAGGTGCATGGCTTGGGTTCTCCGGCGCCTTTGAGATCGAGCGCGGCCCGCGCGGCGCTTCGCGAGCAAGGGCTAGGCGCCCCCCTCGCTCCCACCTCTGTTTCGGGCCAGTTATGCCTGCTCCATTGCCCGGTCCGCCCCGCCTTGCGCTCAGAGATACCCCCGCTTGGCCAGGTTACGCATCAGCGCGCCCACGCCAAACTGCCACGGGGGGGCCTGGTCGCTGGCGGTGACGCGGTTGTGCAGGGCGCCCAGGGCCGGGCTGTGGATGCTCACGCGGTCGCCGGGCTTGTGGGTGAAGCCCTGGCCGGGCTGGTCGCGGTCGTCGGTGGGGGCGAACAGGGTGCCCAGGAACAGTACGAACCCGTCGGGGTATTGGTGGTTGGCGTTCAACGCCTGGCCGGCCAGGTCCTGCGGGTCGCGGCTGATCTGGGCCATGGCGCTGCGGCCCTGCAACACGTAGCCGTCCAGGCCTTCCACGCGCAGGCCGACTTCGCAGCCGCGCACGGTGTCCAGATCGAACGAGCCGTCAAACAGGCGAATGAATGGCCCCAGCGCACAGGAGGCGTTGTTGTCCTTGGCCTTGCCCAGCAGCAGGGCGCTGCGGCCTTCGAAGTCGCGCAGGTTGACGTCGTTGCCCAGGGTGGCGCCCTGGATGCACCCGCGGCTGTTGACCACCAGCACCACTTCGGGCTCGGGGTTGTTCCAGTGCGAGCCAGGGTGCACGCCCACCGCGCTGCCGCTGCCCACGGCCGATAGCACCGGCGCCTTGGTGAAAATCTCGGCGTCGGGGCCGATGCCTACCTCCAGGTATTGCGACCACATGCCCTGGTCGATCAGCACCTGCTTGAGGCGCATCGCCTCGGGGGAACCAGGCTGCAGGTTACGCAGGTTATCGCCGATCACCTCGTGCACCAGAGAACGAATGCGCTCCGCCTGGCCGGCATCGCCAGCGGCCTTTTCCTCGATGACCCGCTCGATCATGCTGGCGGCGAAGGTCACCCCGGCTGCCTTGATCACTTGCAGGTCGATGGGGGCCAACAGTGACGGTTGGTTCGCGTTCCGCTGCTCGCCACTGTTGGCCAGCAAGGCCTCGATGCTGCCCAGGTCAGTACCCGTGGCCCTGCCCAGGGCCCTGACGGGGTCTTCCTGTTCCAGCAGCTCGCTCACCGTGGTGAAGCCCCCGGTGATATCCAGTACGCGGCCTTCGCGGATCAGCACCACGGCCGGGCCGGCGACGGGGGCTGGCAGCCATGCGCGGCCAACCAGGGTAGCGTGGGCCCAGTCATGGGGCAGGGAGTTGTCGATTGTCAGGTGCATGGCCATTCCTTGCGGTCAGTGAGAGTGGCGCGGCGCGCCGTTTTCCGGGATCACCCGCCAGTACAGGGTGGCCGGTTCCAGGCAGCCACCGGTAGACAGCTGGCCCACCAGTTGCCGGTACAGCTCCTGCCACGGTGTCTGCGAGGCCGGTATGGCGGGCAAGGCTTCCTGGCGTCGGGTATCCAGGATGGCGTCGTCCACCAGCAGGTTGACGCTGCGGCTGTTGAGGTCCACGCGCAACCGGTCGCCCGTGCGCAACAGCGCCAGACCACCGCCCACCGCCGCTTCCGGTGACATGTTGAGGATCGACGGGCTGGCCGAGGTGCCGCTCTGGCGACCATCGCCCAGGCACGGCAAGGAGTCGATGCCGCGTTTGATCAGCTCGGCCGGGGGCGCCATGTTCACCACCTCGGCACTGCCGGGGTAGCCCACGGTCCCGCAGCCACGGATGACCAGGATGCAGCGCTCGTCGATGTCCAGGGTGGGGTCGTTGATGCGCGCCTGGTAGTCCTCGGGGCCGTCGAACACGATGGCCCGCGCCTCGAAGCAGTTGGGCTGAAGCGGGTCACTGAGGTAGGTGCTGCGAAAGGCCTCGCCCACCACCGACATCTTCATGATGGCGCTGTCGAAGAAGTTGCCGCTGAGCACGATGAAACCGGCGCGGTGCTTGAGTGGGTCTTCGTAGCTGCGGATCACCTGGCGGTCGACGGTCTGCGCCTGGGCGACGATCTCGCCCATGCTGCGGCCGCTGACGCTGCGGCAGTCCTGGTGCAGGCGACCGACCTTGGCCAGTTCATGCATCACCGCAGGCACGCCGCCGGCGCGGTGGAAACCTTCCCCCAGGTACTCGCCGGCGGGCATGCAGTTGACCAGCAGGGGCACGTCTTCGCCCACTCGTTGCCAGTCGTCCAGGCTCAGGTCGATGCCGCTGTGGCGGGCGATGGCGATCAGGTGCGGTGGGCAGTTGGTGGACGCGCCGAGGGCCGAAGCCACGGCGATGGCGTTTTCGAATGCGGCATGGGTCATGATCTGCGAGGGCCGCACATCTTCACGCACCAGCTCAACGATGCGCAGGCCGGTGGCGTAGGCCATTTGCCCGCGCTCGCGGTAGGGGGCGGGAATGCTGGCGCAGCCTGGCAGCGACATGCCCAGCGCTTCGGCCAGCGCGTTCATCGACAGGGCCGTGCCCATGGTGTTGCAGTGGCCGATGGAGGGCGAGGCGGCGGTGGTCATCTCCATGAAACCTTCGTAGTCGATCTCGCCGGCGCTGAGCAGGTTGCGCGCGTGCCACAGCACGGTACCGGAGCCGATGCGCTGGCCCTTGTGCCAGCCGTCCAGCATGGGGCCGCCCGACAGTACGATCGACGGCAGGTCGGTGGTGGCGGCGGCCATCAGGCAGGCCGGGGTGGTTTTGTCGCAGCCGGTGGTCAGCACCACGCCGTCCAGTGGATAGCCGTGCAGCACCTCCACCAGCCCCAGGTAGGCCAGGTTGCGGTCCAGGGCGGCGGTGGGCCGGCGCGATTGCTCGGCGATGGGGTGCACGGGGAACTCCATGGGAATGCCACCGGCATCGCGTATGCCGTCCTTGACCCGTTTGGCCAGCTCGATGTGGTGGCGGTTGCAAGGGGTGAGGTCGCTACCTGTCTGGGCGATGCTGATGATCGGGCGCCCGGACTGCAGCTCGGCGCGGGTCAGGCCCTGGTTCATGTAGCGCTCGGTGTACAGCGCGGTGAGGTCGGCATGGGCCGGGTCATCGAACCAGTCCTGGCTGCGCAGGCGACGGGGTGGGGTAATGCTCATGGCAGGCTCCGGAAAGTCAAAGGGGCAATTGGTTGTGGCGGCGTAACTGGCGGATCAGCGCGGCGTGGTCCAGGTCGCCATCGCCGGCGTCCACCAGGGCACCGAACAGGCTGTCCACCAGGGTGCCGACAGGCAGGTTCAGGCCAAGGCGCTGGGCATGGGCCAGGGCGGTGCGGGTGTCCTTGAGCTGCCACTTGCTTGGGCCGCCGGGGGTAAAGTCGACGTCGATCATGCGCTGGCCGTGTTGGCGCAGAATGGGCGAGTCGACGAAGCCACCCAGCAGTGCCTCGCGCACCTTGGCCGGGTCAGCGCCGCCGCGTTCGGCCAGCAACAGGCCTTCGGCGACGGTGGCGATGGTGCTGGCGACGATCAGCTGGTTCACCAGCTTGGCCAGTTCGCCGCTGCCGGCAGGGCCCACCCGTACCGGGCGGCCCATGGCTGACAGCACTGCGTGGCCCTGCTCGAAGGCGTCGGGGGTACCGCCCGCCATGATCGCCAGGCTGCCCTCCCGGGCGCCGCGCTCACCGCCGGACACCGGGGCATCCAGGTAACCCAGGCCACGTTCGGCGCACTGGCGGGCGTGGTCGGTGGCGGTGTCCACGGGAATCGAACTCATGACGATCACCAGCGCCCCCGGGCGCAGCGCGCCGGTGGCGCCGCGATCGCCGAACAGCACCTGGGTGCAGGTGGGGCCGTCGCTGAGCATGCACACCAGTACGTCGGCACCCTCGGCGGCGGCCAGGGCGCTGTCACTCACCCGCGCGCCGTCGGCGGTCAGGGCGGCGGCTTTGTCTGGCGAACGGTTCCAGGCGCGCACCGGGTAGCCAGCGCGCAGCAGGTTGCGCACCATGGGCGCGCCCATGATGCCGGTGCCAATGAAGGCGATCTCGGGGAGGCTCATGCCTCGTCTCCTATCAGGGGGCGGCGGGCCGCGGTTGCCGGTTGGCGTGGCATCAGCATCATGCCGATGCCCGCGGCACCCACCAGCGCGGCGATCACCAGGAAACCCGGGGTGTAGCTGCCGGTCGTGGTGTAGAGCAGGCCGGTTAGGTACGGCCCGGAAAAGCCGCTGAGGTTGCCGATGGAATTGATCAGGCCGATGCCGGCTGCCGCACCGACCCCGGTCAGCACCTGCCCGGGTACGGCCCAGAACACGTTGATGGCGCTGTACACGCCGATGGCCAACAACACGAAGCCGATGACAATGACCCACGGCTGGTTGATCAGCAGCGCCAGAGCGATTGAAATCGACGCCAGCAATGCCGCGCCACCGGCATGCCAGTGGCGTTCCTGCAGGCGGTCGGAACGGCGGCTCCAGAGGATCATCGCCACCGCGGCCAGGGCATAGGGAATGGCAGTGATCAGGCCGTTCTGCATCAGGCCCAGGTCCAGCCCGAACGAGGCCCGGAACGATTGCAGCACACTGGGCAGGAAGAAGTTCATGGCGTTGGAACCGGAGGTGATGCCGAAGTACACGAGCGCCAGCATCCACACCTGGCGGTTGCCCAGGGCATGGCGAATCATCTGCCCTTTGCTGAGGCCGGCATCCACGGCCAGGGGCTTGTCGCGCTCTTCGCGCTCCAGGGTGTTGATCAGCCACGAGCGCTGTTCAGGTGTCAGCCAATGGGCATCGGCGGGGCGGTCGGTGAGGTAGAAGAAGCACACAATCCCCAGCACCATCGCCGGTACGCCTTCGGCCAGGTACATCAGCCGCCAGCCCACCACGCCCAGGCTGTCACCCAGTTGCATCAGGCCCACCGACAGGGGCGCGCCGATCACCTGGGCAATGGGTACGCCCAGGTAGAAGGTCGCGATCATGCGGGCCCGGTAGCGGCTGGGAAACCACAGCGACAACAGGTAGATGACGCCAGGGAAGAACCCCGCCTCGGCAATGCCCAGCAACACGCGCAGGGTGATGAAGTGCCCGGCGGTCTGCAACAGGCCCATGGCCGAAGCGATCAGGCCCCAGGTCACCATGATGCGAGCAATCCATACCCGGGCGCCGAAGCGGTGCATCATGATATTGCTCGGCACTTCGAAGACAAAGTAGCCGAGGAAGAAGATCCCGGCGCCCAGGCCATAGATGGCCTGGCTGATGCCGATGTCCTCGTTCATTTTCAGCGCCGCGAAACCGACGTTGGTGCGGTCCAGGAAGGCGACCACGAACAGCAGGATGAGGAAGGGCACCAGGCGTTTGGTGACGCGGCTGATGGTCTGTTTTTCGATGTCCGATACGGGGTTCATGTCGGTGGCCTCGCCTTGTTATTGTTGTGGGGGCGGCTCTGAACGTTGTCGCATCAATGGGCGGCGGTGTCCTCGATGTGGGCACGGATCAGGGTGTCGAAGTCCGGGTCGGCCTTGAACCCCAGTGAGCGCGCGTAAGGCGCCTCGACCCGGCTGGGCCAGCTTTCGACGATGCGCTGGATGGTCGCGTCCGGCTCCCAGCGAATCAGCTTCACGGCTTCAGGGCCGGCCACCCGTTCCAGGGCCGCGACCATGTCGGCGACGGTGGTGGTCAGGCCGGGCAGGGGGATCACCCGCTGGTTGCCCAGGGCTTCGGGCGCCAGGGTCATGGCCAGCAGCATCGATTCGACCGCCCGGCGCGGGGAGGACAGGTACACCTGGGTGTCGGGGCGCACCGGGCACACGGCCGGCAAGCCCACCAGGGGTTCGCGGATGATCGAGCTGAAGAAGGTCGACGCCGCCTTGTTGGGCTTGCCGGGGCGTACGGCGATGGTGGGCAGTCGCAGCACGCGGCCGTCGATGAAGCCTTTGCGCGCATAGTCGGCCACCAGCAGTTCACCCACGGCCTTTTGCATGCCGTATGAAGATTGCGGCGTGAGCGCGGTGTCGTCGTTGACCACGGGCGGCAGCACGCCGCCGAACACCGCGAAGCCGCTGGCGTACACCAGGCGCGGGGTGCGGCCTTGCTGGCGCAAGGTTTCAAGCAGGGTCATGAGGCCGTGCAGGTTGACCTGCATGCCCAGGTCGAAGTCCGCCTCGGCAGCACTGCTGACCACGGCCGCCAGGTGCCACACCAGGTCGATGCCGTCGGTAATGCGCGCCAGGGTAGCGCCGTCGCTGATGTCGCCGGTGACGATTTGCAGGCGGGGGTCGCTGGGTACGCCTTCGCCTTCGAAGGCGTCGAACAGCACGATGCGCTCGATGGGGCGTGGGGCCTGGCCGTCGAAGGTCAGGGTGCCGAGGTCGAGCAGGCGTTGGGCCAGTTGCTTGCCGATGAAACCGGTACCACCGGTGATCAGAATACGCATGGGGGGTTCCTTGTTGTTATGAAAGTAACGGTCGGTGTTCGCTGTATGGGGGCCTCACGGCCGGCGCCGCAGCCTACTGTGGGACCGGGCGGAGCTCGGGAAGCAGGCACCGCGGGCAGGCTGATACGGCCCGGTGTTCTTTTCCCGAGCTTCGCCCGGTCCCACAGGGCTATGACAAAGCTCCTTAATCGGCCTGCACGGTCCGCTGGCGCTGTTCACCCAGCCCGGCGACGCCCAGGCGCATCTCCTGCCCGGGCTTGAGGAACACCGGGTTGGGCTTGACGCCCATGCCCACCCCCGGTGGGGTGCCGGTGGAAATGATGTCCCCGGGCTGCAGCGACATGCAGCGGCTGAGGTAGGCGATCAGCGCCGGAATCTGGAACACCAGGGTGCGGGTGTTGCCGTCCTGGTAACGGTGGCCATCCACTTCCAGCCACAGGTCCAGCTGGTGCGGGTCGGGCACCTCGTCGCGGGTCACCAGCCACGGCCCGATCGGCCCGAAGGTATCGAAACCCTTGCCCTTGTCCCAGGTACCGCCGCGCTCCAGTTGCCATGCGCGCTCGGAGACGTCGTTGATCACGCAGTACCCGGCCACATGGTCCAAGGCGTTGGCTTCGTCGATATAGCGTCCACCCTTGCCGATGACCACACCCAACTCCACTTCCCAGTCGGTCTTTTTCGAGTCACGGGGGATCTGCACGTCATCGTTGGGCCCGCAGATGGCGCTGGTCCATTTGTTGAAGACCACCGGTTCGCTGGGTACCGCCATGTTCGATTCGGCGGCGTGGTCGGCGTAGTTCAGGCCGATGCAGATGAACTTGCCCACCTGGCCCACGCAGGGGCCGATGCGCGGGGTGCCGGGCACCAGGGGCAGGCTGCCTGCATCCAGTTGGGCCAGCGTGGCCAGGCTTGCCGCTTCCAGGTAGGCACCGCCGATGTCGGGGACATGGCCGCTGAGGTCGCGGATCTGCCCCTGGGCGTCCAGCAGGCCGGGTTTTTCCTGGCCCCTGGGGCCGTAGCGCAGCAATTTCATCGCAAGCTTCCTGATTCGGGTCGGGAGGGAGAAAGTCTAGTTGCTCATGCCGCCGTCGATCACGTGCACCGCGCCAGTGGTATAGGCGCTGGCCTCCGAGCCCAGGTACAGGGCCAACCGAGCGATCTCCTCGGGCGTGCCCAGGCGGCCCATGGGCTGGCGCGCCACGAAGGCCTGGTACACCTCGGCCTCGCTGCGGCCTTCGGCGCGGGCCTGGTCGGCGATGCGCTGGCGCAGCGAAGGTGAGTCGACGGTGCCGGGGCAGATGGCATTGCAACGGATGCCCTGGGCCACGTAATCGGCAGCCACGGATTTGGTCAGGCCGATCACGGCCGCCTTGCTGGCCGAATAGGCGAAGCGGTTGGGTACACCCTTCACACTGGAGGCCACGGAGGCCATGTTGACGATGCTACCGCTGCCCGCTGCGAGCATGCCCGGGAGCACGGCGCGGATCATGCGGTATATGGCTGTGACGTTGAGGTCGAAGGAAAACTGCCAGGCCTGTTCGTCACACTCAAGCAGGCTGCCGCTGTGCACGTACCCGGCGCAATTGAACAGCACGTCGAGGGTACCCACCTGTTCGGCCACGGCCTGGATGGCGGCGGGGTCGGTGACGTCCAGAGCGACCGCCTGAATGCCTGGAAGGCCGCGCAGGCTGTCGATGTTCAGGTCGGTGGCGATGACGTGGGCGCCGGCTTGCTGGAAGGCCAATACCGAGGCACGGCCGATGCCCTGGGCAGCGGCCGTGATCAACACACGTTTGTCAGCGAGGCTCATGGCGGGCGGTCCTTGTTGTTATTGGGCACATTCGCTAAACCCCTGGCTCTGTGCGAAATACATCCCAGCTCAGCCATGCTCCGTTGAAAACAGGCTGGCCTTCGCGGGCAGGCGGCTCATACAGACCCTAGAACGTCTTGCCGATAATCGCCAATGAGATATTCTCAGGGTTCAATAACCGGGGGTTATCAGATGGCCGAGGTGTCCTACAACCAACTGTGCAATTGGCTGCGCTTCCGCCACCTGGTGTTGATCGACACCCTGGCCCGCACCCAGAACATGCACGCCACTGCCCAGCAAATGAGCATCAGCCAGCCGGCGGTGAGCAAGATGCTGCGCGAGGCCGAGAAGATGCTTGGCTTCGACCTGTTCCAGCGCCTGCCACGCAGCCTGCAGCCCACCGACCTGGGGCTGCATGTGGCACGCTATGCGCAGATCGCCCTCAACGACGCGCGCCATTTCGTCGGCCAGGTCAACGACCTGCGCGAGGGGGGCCACGGCCTGTTGAAAATCGGCACCATCTTCGCCCCCACGTCCCTGGCGCTGCCCCAGGCCATCGTGGCCATCAAGCAGCGCTGGCCGCTGCTGACCCTGGAAGTATTGGAGGGCACCAGTGCCAACCTGCTGACCATGCTCGAACACAAGCAATTGGACCTGGTGCTCGCGCGCTTCACCCTGGACCGCCACCGCCAGCTGTTCGACTTCCTGCCCTTGGCCCCCGAGCCCCTGTGCCTGGTCGCTGGCAGCCAGCACCCGTTGGCCGGCAACAGCGATCTGCCCCTGGCCGAGCTGGGGCAATGGCCGTGGATTGTGTACCCCTCGGGCACCCCCATGCGTGCCCGGCTGGAGCGCGCATTCGCCGAGGCGGGCATGCAGTCGCCGGGCAACACCGTGGAAACCATTTCCATGCAGACCACCCTGCAGTTGCTGCAGACTGCGCCGATGCTGGCGATGCTGGCCGAGTCGATGGTCGAGCCAGACATTCGCGCGGGCCGGCTGACGCGGCTGAACCTGCCGTTTCCGTTGGTGTTGGATGATTACGGCATCATCACCCGGCGCGGGGAGACGCCCGGGTGGTCGGGGCAGGCGTTCATCGAGGCGCTCTGCCAGCCGCAACCGCCCGCAGGCAAACCCCCATCGCCGTAGCAGCGGTACGCCGGGCCCGTGCCAACAGACAGGTTTTACCGTCCGGGCCCTTCCCCGGTGAAGGTATCCCGCCAGTTCAACCACCGCCGCTCCAGTACCGCCAGTAGCCGGTCACTGACCTTGCCCAGCACCGCCAGCACGATGATCGCCGCCAGCACGATGTCTGGCCGCGATGTTTCGCGGCCGTCGCTGAGCAGGTAGCCCAGCCCCTTGGTAGCGGCGATCAGCTCGGCGGCCACCAGGAACATCCAGGCCATGCTCAGGCCACTGCGCAGGCCGGTGAACAGCCCGGGCATCGCCGCTGGCAGCAGGATTCGCCACACCAGTTGGCGGCGGTTGAAGCGAAACACCCGGCCCACCTCCACCAGCCGCCGGTCGATGTCGCGGATCGCCGCCACGCCGTTGACGTACACCGGGAAGAACGCACCAATGGCGATCAGCACCACCTTGGAAGTTTCGTCGATGCCCAGCCACAACAGCAGCAAGGGTACCCAGGCCAGGCTGGGAATGGCCCGCAGCCCGGCGAAGGTAGGTTCCAGGTAGGCCTCTGCCTCACGGCTCAACCCTACCCAGGCGGCGAACACCAGGCCCAGCCCGGCGCCGATCACGAACCCGGCCAGCACGCGGCTCAGGCTTGCCAGTACATGCTTGGCCAATGGCCCCTGGGCCAGGTCGAGCAAGGTCAGGGCAACGTCGCTGGGCGCAGGCATCTGGTACGCGGGCAACCAGCCTGCGCGTACCACGGCTTCCAGCACGGCAATGATCAGAACAGGCAGCGCCAGCCCCTTTAACCGTGACGGCACGCCCCGACGCGGGAGGGGTGCGGGCCGGGTCAGGCTTTTCGACGGGATGGCCATGGCTCAGTTTTTCCCGATGACCTGGGCGCTGAATTGGGGGGCGATCAGTTGGTCCACCACCTGGTTGACGTCGACACCTTTGCGCACCAGGCCCTCGGACACCAGGATGGGCGCGGCAGCCTTCAGCGCGGCAATGTGTTCGGCGCCAGGCTGAGCATTGCTGAAGTCGGTACGCGACAGTTGCAGCTTGGCCACCTCCAGCGGCAGGCCCGATTCCCTGGCCAGCAGGTCCGCGAGTTCATCCGGGTGCTGGCGTGCCCAGTCACGGGCTTTTTCGTAGGCCTGCAGGACCACTTCGATGGTGTGGGGCTGAGCCTTGGCGAAGGCTTCGGTGACACTGATCACGTCGTAGCTGTTGAAGTCGACATTGCGGTACAGCAAGCGCGAGCCCGCTTGCAGCTGGCTGGCGGCCAGGTGCGGGTCCAGGCCGGCCCAGGCGTCCACGTCGCCTTTTTCCAAGGCAATGCGGCCATCGGGGTGCTGCAAGTGCACCAACTCCACGTCGTCCTTGGTCAAGCCGGCCTGTTGCAGGCTGCGCAAGGTAAAGAGGTACGGATCGGTGCCTTTGGTGGCGGCGATTTTCTTGCCCTTGAGGTCGGCCACGGTCTTGATCGGTGAGTCCTTGCGCACGGCCAGCGCTGTCCACTCGGGGCGGCTGGCGATGTACACGGTTTTCAGCGGGCTGCCGTTGGCGCGGCTGAGCACGGCGGCAAGGCCTGCCGTGGAGGCGAAGTCGATGCTGCCGCCATTGAGGTATTCCAGCGAGCGGTTGCTGCCCTGGCTCAACACCCAGGTGACCTTGCTCGCCGGCAACGCCTGCTCCAGCCAGCCGAAATGCTTCAGCACCAGGCTGGTGGGCGAGTAATAGGCATAGTCCAGGCGCACCTGCGCCGGTGCCTGGTCCTGGGCCTGCGCCAGCGGGCTGAAGGTGGCGAGCAAGGCGGCTGCCGTCAGGATCGGACGGGCCCAGTGAACCAGGGTTGCGAGCAAGCGAGGGTGGGTCATGGTGACTCCTTGTTATGAAAGGCTATGGGTGAATCATCGGTGCTTCAATCCAGGCGCCCGAAGCCGAGCTGCACGGCCTGGGCTTCATAGTCCTGCAGCACTCGGTAGTCTTGCAGTCGCGCCGGTACCACGCTGACGATCCCCAGGGTCTGAGCCACCTCGGGGTTGCCCGTGAGGCTGATGTTCAGCGCGTCGCGCAATTGATCGACGGGAATGCTGTGGTGGCTGGTGATGTAGGGCAGGGTGGGGCTCGGCGCCGTGCGCCCCAGCACGCGTACCTGCGCCACGGTGTCGGGTGCGAAGCGCTTGAGGTAGGCGAAGGTGACGCTGTCGATGGCGGCAAGGTCGGCCTGCCCGGCGGCCACCCGCCGCAGGCTTTCACGGTGGCTGCCGCTCACGCTGACGCGCGAGAAAAAACGGCCGTGGCGGGCCAGCGGTGCCAGCGCATGGCGCAGCAGGTTCATGCCGCTGTTGGAGTCCTCGCTGTTGATCACCCCGTGGCTGCCCTGCAACTCCGCCAACGCCTGCCAGGGGGCCAGCCGGTGCACGACCAGCAGGCTGCAATGTTGCCCGCCCTGGGCATCGGGCAGATCGAAGCAGGGCCGGCCCACCACCCGCACCCGGTCCTTCAGGCGGGTGACCAGGGGGTAACCGCAGGTCTGGCTGACCAGCAACCGGGGGTTGAGCCACAGTTGCTCCAGCGGCTCGTCGTCGCGCTGGCGCTGGCTGATGCCCAGCACTCGCAGGGTCTGGTTCAGCCAGTGTTCACTGGCCTGCAACACCGCGGCGGGGGCCACGTACATCGGCAGTTCGGCGATCATGCTCGGCCTCCTCAGTGCCAGGGGTGCAGCGGGCTGTCGACGGGGCGCAGGCCATGGCGGCGGAACAGCTCACCATACCCGCGCACCAGGAAGTGGCCACTGCGGCTCAGCCAGTCTTCGCGCCGTTGCCGGTACACCCGGGGCAGGTAATACCAGGGCAGGCCGGGCAGGTCGTGGTGCACCAGGTGCAAATTGAGGTTCAGGAACAGCCAGCGCCACGGCCAGCCGGCTTCGTTGATCACCGAGCGCTGCTCCGGGCAGTGGGCCGGTCGGTGCTCGTAGTAGGAACGTACCATCGACAGCGCCAGCGCCAGCAGGCTGGCCGCCACGTAACCGAACACGCTGATACCCCCCTGGGCCTGAACGAATGCCAGCAATGCCACCACGCACACCCCGTGGCACAGCCACATCACCCAGGCCTGGATCACGCCTTGGCGCAGGCGCGAGGCTTCGCCCTTGAGCAAACCCAGAAGGGCCAGCGCGGGCCCCACCAACAGGCGGCCATAGAGCGTCTTGTTCAGCCAGTGCAGCACGCGTGCGAGCGCACCACGGTTCGCCCAGGTGCCGTGGTCCATATAGCGGCTCTCGGGGTCCAGGTGCGGGCGCGTCAACTCGGCATCCCGGTGGTGCAGCAGGTGGCTGTCGCGGTAGAGGGTGTAGGGGTACCAGAGCGCCAGAGGCGCGTAGCCCAGCCATTTGTTGAGCCATGCCAGGCGGGTAGGGTGGCCATGCAGCAGTTCATGCTGCAGGGACATCCACAGGGTGATCAGCGGTACCAGCAACACCAGGGTCAGCCCTGAGCCTAGCCTGGGGCCGTAGTGGACCAGGCCGAACCATGCCGCGTAGGTGCACAGCAGCAATAGCCAGGTGGGCCAGTCAGTGCGCGCGGTCCAGGTGCGGTGCAGGGCGGTGATGTGCTGCTGGTGGGCAGCGTCGAGGTAGGCAGGCATGGCAGACAACCTGGCAAGGCGTTGTGAGTGTCAGGCTCCGTACGACCTGCATCCCGCCTCGGCCAGGCTGCATTGAAAACAGGCTCGCCTGGCCTTCGCGGGAATGCAGTCCATCCTGACCCTGGGGCGAATGCACCTTACCAATATTTTTTATGCCGTAAAAATCACTAGTTGCTACTGAGTTAGATCATGCGGTAATAAAAAAAACCGTTGGCGTCAGGGAGTTCCTTGCTGCGCGCCAGCGGGCCTGCGCGTGAGGTAGGGCAACAGGCTGATCAGGCCCAGAGCAGCCAGCGCCGCCCCTACCCACAAAGGCGAGCGCAGGCCATGGCCCGTGGCGATGCCCACGCCGCCCAGCCATGCGCCCACCCCCAACCCGGCATTGATGACGGAGGTATGCACGGTATTGACCAGTGCCCCCGGGTGGGCGGTAGCCATCACCCGGGCAATCATGGCGGGGTTCATGGGCACGCCGACCAGGCCAATGGCCAAAAGCGCAGTCAGGCTGATGGCAGCGCTGTGGGCGAAGAGTGCAAACAGCACCAGCGTGAGGCTCAGCACAATCAGGCCACCGAGCATGATCGGCAGGCTGTAGCGGTCGGCGTAGCGCCCCACCAGGGTATTGCCCAGCACGTTCGCCGCGCCATAGGCGGCCAGCAGCCACGGCATGGCTTCGAGGGGCAGGCCGGTGACCTGGGTCAGTATCGGGGTAAAGTAACTGAAGGCGGCGAAAGTGGCGCCGATGATCAGCCCGCTGGTCATGTAGGCGGCCCACAGGTGGCGGTTGCTGAACGCCGCCAATTCAGCCGCCAGGCTCAACGCCCCGGCGGTACAAGTGCTGGGTACCCGACGGCCGATGATGGCCGCGCAGCCCAAGGTCAGGGCCACCACCAGCCAGAAGCTGGCGCGCCAGCCCCAGTGCTGGTCGATCAGGGTGGCCAGGGGGACGCCCAGCACGGTGGCCAGCATCAGCCCGCCAATGACGATGGAAGCTGCCCGACCGCGTGCTTGCACCGCTACTTGTTCAGCGCAGATGGCAAGTGCCACCCCGAAACAGGCGGAGCCGGCCACGCCGGTGACCGTTCGGGCGATGGCCAGCGTGTCGTAGCAGGTGGCCATGGCGGCGGCTGCCTGGGCAACGGCGTAGAACCCCAACAGGTACAACAGCGAGGTCTTGTTGGGTGCCCGCAGCCTGAGCAGGCCCACCGTGAGCAGTGGCCCGCCCAATACCATGCCTGCGGCATACAACGAGATCAGGTAACCGATTTGATCCACAGGCACATCGAAGGCTGCCGCCAGCGAGGGCATCATGCCCGCCACCAGAAACTCGGAGGTGGTCACCGAGAAGATCGTGAAGGCGAGCAGGTAAACGGTGAATGGCATGGCAACCCCTAAAGTGTAATGATCGGTAAAATATTGGGCGATAAAAACGGCGCGAGTGCCCTGCTGTTTGACGAACAAGGCGGGGGGCGGGCCTCGGGCAGGTTCAGAGGCGTGCCAGGGTGCCTTCCATCACATCTTCCAGGAAGGCTCGGTCAGGCATGGACTGCCCCAACACCCGCAACCCGTAATAGCTGCTGATGAACGCCCGGGCCGAAGCCAGGGGCGAGCGCTCGGCCGCCAGTTCACCGTGGCGCTGGCCCAGGGCGAACACATGGCACAGCACCTGTTCAAGGCGTGTCACATAGACCCGGCTGATATCGGCCACCATCGGGTCCTTGCCCGCACGGTCCAGGGCGGCGAACAGCGCCATGCAGCCGCGGCCTCCGGAAGGCCCCAGGTCGCCATCCACGCCCCATTGCATCAGGGCGCGCAGTCGCTCCTTGGCCGAACCAGGACCGTTGAGAATACGCGCCTGGGCCTCGATGCCCAGCTCCTGATAGCGGCGCAGCGCCAATTCGTAGAGCTTGTGTTTGCTGCCAAACGCGTGATAAAGGCTACCCCGGCCCAGGCCGGTGCGTTCGCACAGTTCCTGGGCCGAACTGCCCTCGTAGCCGTTGGACCAGAACACGTCCATGGCCGCCTCGATCACCGCGGTATCGTCAAACTCTCTAGGTCTTCCACTCATGGTGTGCGCTCGGTCAATCAGTAGCGGGTGGCAATCATACCGCCGCCTGGGCCACGGCGAAGCTGTCTTCGAGCATATGGCAGCGGGTGATCAGGCCACCCTCGATGGTCAGGTCGAAGGCAAAGGCGGTTTCAACCAACTTGCCCGTGCGCTTGACCCGTGAAGCCAGCTCGCCCATGGCCACCGCGCGGGTGCCGCTGACCAGGATATCCGTCAGCTGAAACCGCTCGGAGTTCAGCAGTTCGCGAACCTGGCCGTAGAATTCGGCGACCCCTTGCCGGCCGGTCTTGCGGCCGATCCACGGCACGGTGGCGGTGTCACCGGCAATGTACCAGTCCACGTTTTCATTGAAGAGCGCGGCGATCTGCGCCGGGCTAGCGCCGCTAGCCAGGGTAGTGAACAGGTGGGTGGCGGCTTGGCGAGTGCTTTCATCGGTCATGGGGCTCTCCTGAGAATGGGGTGGGCCGAGTGTAGGTCGTTGTGTAACGAACAGTCAAATATTAAGCGGCCTATCTGGCACAGGTTTCACATTTGATTTCCTGACGCACACAGCCCTGAACAGTTATCAGCCGCGGGCGGTGCGCAGCCGCGGAATGAAACCGCCAAACATGTTCAACAGCAGCCCCGCGACCACCACCAGCGCACTGGCGGCCTGGGCAGCAGACAGCGTCTCGCCCAGGAACAGATTGGCGCTGATCAGGCCCACTACCGGCACCAGCAATGAGAGCGGGGCGATACGCCAGGTCTCGTAGCGTTTCAGCAACTGCCCCCACACGCCATAGCCGAACAGCGTGGCCAGGAACGACAGGTACACCAGCGACAGGACGGTCTGGGTGGAGATGTTTTCCAGGCTGTCGAGGATGACGTCGGGGCCGTCGACCAGCCAGGAACAGGCAAAGAACGGCACCACGGGGATCAGCGCGCTCCAGACCACCAGCGACATCACCGAAGTGGGGTGTTTCTGGGCGATCACCTTGTTGGTGACGTTACCCAGGCTCCACGACAGCGCCGCGGCCAGGATCAGCAGCAACGGTACCAGCGGCAATGCTTGTGCGTCCGGGCTGGCGGTGCCAGCTTTCGCCAGCAGCACCATGCCCACGCCTGCGATCAGCATGCCGGCCACATGGTTCCACTTGAGCTTCTCCGCCAGCAGCAGGGCGGCGAATACCATGGTGAAAAACGCCTGGGCCTGCAGCACCAGCGAAGCGATACCTGCGGGCATGCCCAGCTTGATGCCCAGGAACAGAAAGGCGAACTGCCCGAAACTGATGGTCATGCCGTAGGCCAGCAGCCACTTGAAGGGCACGGCCGGGCGCTTGACGAAGAACACCGCTGGAAAGGCCACCAGGGCAAACCGCAACCCCGCCAGCAGAAACGGCGGCATGCCATGCAGGCCCACCTTGATCACCACGAAGTTGATTCCCCAGGCCACCACCACAGCCAAGGCGAGTATTCTATCGGTCAAGCGCATGAAGCATTCCTTGTATCACTGATTAGCGTGTTCGCTTGACTCGATTCTAGGGCCGCCGTAGCGTGCCGACGATACACAGATCCCGTGAATTCGAGGCAGTACAGATGACACCAGAAGGGCGCGCGCGCTACCGGCAGCTCGCCGAGCAGATCAAGGCCGCCATCGACACCGGTACCCTGCAGCCCGGCGCCCGGCTACCCTCGGTACGCACCCTCGCCGCACAGTACGGGGTTAGCCAGACCACCGCGCTGAACGCCTTGCGTGCCCTGGAAAACCAGCGCTACGCCGAGGCCCGGCCGAAGTCCGGTTTCTTCGTGAGGGCAAATCCCGCTGCCCCTCGTGACCAGGCCAAAGTCATCGCGCCCCTGGACGAACAGACCGAACTGCACCTGGCCATGGTCGGCAGCGAGTGCCGCGTGCGCCTCGACCTGGCCAACGGCGCCAGCACCCTGTACCCGCTGGAGAAAATGGCTGTGCTGCTGCGCAAGGCTGGCCAGGCGAAGCCTGCGGTATTGGGCAGTACCGTCAAAGGCACCGGCTACCCGCCGCTGAAAGCCGAGATATCCCGCCGTGCCGTGAGCTATGGCTGCCACCTGGACCCCGACGACCTGCTGATCACCAACGGCTGCATCGAAGCCCTGTCGCTGGCCTTGCGGGCGACCCTGAGCGCGGGCGATGCGGTGGCCGTCGAATCCCCGTGCTATTTCGTCCTGCTGCACATGCTCCAGAGCCTGGGCCTGCGGGTGGTGGAGGTACCTGCCGGCGCTGCCGGGCACATTGACGTAGACCGCCTGGTCGCCTTGTTCGAAACCCGGGCTGTCAACGCCTTCGTCACCCTGGCCAACATCAACAACCCGCTGGGCAAAAGCATTCCCAACGCCGCCAAGGCCGCCATCGCCCAGGCTGCCGATGCGCACGGCATCATCCTCATCGAGGACGATATCTTTGGCGACACCGCGTTCGGTGAACAGCGGCCGTTTCCCCTGCTGGCCTTTACCGCCAACGCGCTGCTATGCAGCGGTTTCTCCAAGACCCTGGCGCCGGGCTTGCGCATCGGCTGGGTGTACAGCCGCCAGCACAGCCGGCGGCTGATGATGCTCAAATACACCTCCAGCATGGGCACCTCGGTCCCCCCGCAAATGGCGATTGCCGAGATGCTCCGCAGTGGCGGCTATGACGCCCACCTGCGCAGGTTGCGCGCTACGCTCGCCAGTCAGGTTCGGCAGATGCGCGAAGCGGTATTGCGCCATTTTCCGGCGGGTACGCGGGTGTCGGAACCGGAAGGCGGGTATGTGCTGTGGGTGGAGATGCCTCACGGGGCGCTGAACGTGAGGGAGCTGTTCATCAAGGCGCGTGCACTGGGCATCGGGATTGCGCCGGGGCATATTTTCGCCACCGATGGGCGGTACGATCATTGTTTCCGGCTCAATGCCGGGTTTGGCTGGGACCAGGAGGTAGAGCGTGCCATCGGGCAATTGGCGGCGTGGTGCGGCGAGTCGCTGGCCATCGATAACCCCCCGTTATCAGCCAATCGAATGTTGTCATTGGGCAAACCCGCCACCCCTCTCTAAAGTGCAGGAGCCCCCACGCGCTTGCGTGCCGGGCCTACCGCTCACAGAGGCGTGTCATGAAAACAATAAAAAGCTTCAAGACCCTGACCATCGTGTTTCTGTTCCTGATCGGCGTGGTCAACTACCTGGACCGTAGCGCGCTGTCCATCGCCAACACCTCTATCCAGCAGGACCTGAGCATCAGCCCGACGCAGATGGGCTTTTTGCTATCGGCATTTTCCCTGGCCTATGCGTTTTCGCAGTTGCCCATGGGCGCGTTGATCGACCGGTTGGGCAGCAAGGTGGCGCTGGGTGGATCGTTGATTGTGTGGTCGTTGGCCCAGGCAGCGTTCGGTCTGTTCAGCGGGTTCGCGCATTTGCTGGGCATGCGGGTGCTGCTGGGAATCGGCGAGGCACCGGTGTTTCCGTCGGCCGCCAAGGCCCTCTCGGAATGGTTCGACACCCAGGAGCGGGGCACGGCGACGGGGTGGGTGTGGTCGGCGACATGCATCGGGCCGTGCCTGGCGCCGCCGCTGTTGACGCTGTTCATGGTGCACCTTGGCTGGCGCGGCATGTTCGTGCTGACCGGGGCCATCGGCCTGGTGTTGGCGGTGTGCTGGTGGGTGTTCTACAAGAGCAAGGCGCAGTACCTGGCCGAGACCGGGCGTGCCGAGCCGCAACCGGCACCGCGCCAGGTGATGCCGCGGTTGCGCTGGTCGGCGTTGTTGCGTGACCGCAATACGTGGGGCGCGTTTCTGGGCTTCATGGGCGTGATTTACATGATCTGGCTGCACCTGACGTGGATGCCCGGGTACTTCGAACGGGAGCACGGCCTGGATCTGTATCGCACGGCGTGGGTCGTGTCGTTGGCGTACCTGTTCGGGGCAGTGGGAACGGTGGTGGCGGGCAAGGCCTGTGATCGTCTGGTAGCACGGGGCATGCGGGTGTTGGCGAGCCGCAAGCTGGTGATCATTACCGGGTTGCTGGGCGGCGCGTTGTTTACCCTGGTGGTGGCGTTCGTGAGCAATGTGGTGGCGTGCGTGGCGCTGCTGTGCGCAGCGCTTTTCTTCATCAATATTTCCAGTGCCACGGCGTGGATGATTGTCAACACCATCGTGCCGTCGGAGCGGGTGGCTTCGTTTGGCTCGATCCAGAATTTCGGCGGGTATCTGGCGGGGTCCATCGCGCCGATCCTGACGGGTTTCAGTGTGCAGCACAGCGGCTCGTTTTCATCGGCGTTTGTGATCAGTGCGGTCGTGGCGGCGTGTTCGGCGCTGGCCTATTTCGTGCTGCTGAAGGAGCCGAGTGCGCCGCGCCCCAGCGCTCAACCTGCCCTGCAGGCCCTGTAGAACGGGCCTGCAGGGTGCACCCCGTCAGGTCAGTAGGTGCGCCAGTGGCCGGGCTCCCATACCCAACGGCCAGGGCCCCAGCGGTAGTGGCCGGGTACCCAGTGGTAGCCCGGCGCGGGCATGACGGGCACCACTTCAACCGGTGGTGGTGGCCGGCGTGGGTGCACCGGTTCGACGATACAGCCGGTGAGCGTGGTTGCCACCAGGGCGGCGACCAGGGTGGCCTTGATGATTTTCAACATGGGCGGTTCCTTGCGTGAACATCCGCCGAGCCTGAGTGGCCGGCTTGCAAGGGTTTAACGCGCCTGGGCGAAAAATCCGTCGCGTCACCGGGTTTTCACAGCTTTGTCTTGCCCACGCAGGTACAGGGCGTTGGCCAGTTGTTCGCGCTCGTCGGCCGGTAGCGTGGTGGCGAAGTCGGCCAGGCTGGTTTCCACCCGTGCCCGCAGGGCCAGGTCGGCGTCCCGGGCGCGGCCCAGGTCGGCCACCAGGGCGTCGCGGTCCAGGGCGGGAGCGCGCAACTGGCGCATGGCATCCTGGCGGGCCTGGCGGCCGGCAATGATCAGTGGTTGGCTTTCGTCACGGGTTTCGCGCAGCAAGCGGCGCAGTTCATGGCGGCGCTGTTCCGGCAGTTGCACCATCACTTGGCGCAGACCGTGCTGCACCACGGGCCCGACCATGGGCTTGGGGTGCGACAGCCATTGGTACAGGCCGCCAGCCACGCCGCCGATCAGGAACAGGTTGAGCACCAGCGAGGCGGTGAGCAGGGTTTTCAGCGGGATGCGGGAATCACTCATTGCTCGCTGTCCTCGGCGTTGAGGGTGAAGACGATGTCGGCATCGTTTTGATCGAAGATACTGGGCAGCGCTTCGGCGCCGCTGCCCAGAGGCAAGCTCAGTGAAGCCACCAGCATGCCGGCGGCGATGCCCGCGACACCCACGCCCACCCAGCCCAGGCGCGACCACCAGTTCCAGTGGCTGCGCCAGAACGACGCGGACGGTGCGCTGGCGGCGATACGGCGTGCGAAGGCCGGGTCCGCAGCCGCTACCCGGTGGCTGTCGAGCAAGGCGTCCAGGTGGCCGGCCTGGGCGACCGCAGCCAGTGCTCGGGCGTTGCGGCTGGCCAGCAGGGCGCGGGCGGCCACCTGCTCGGCGGCGGGCCAGCGGCGCAGGTCGGCGCCGTAGGCATCGGCCAAGTGCTCAAAACGTTCAGGCGTCATGTTTTTCCCCTTCCTAGGCCGGCAGCGCCGGGTGGTTCTGCGAGGTAGTCGCGCAGGTTGCGCCGGGCTCGCGAGAGCAGGCTTTCCAACGCCTCGACGCTGATCTCCATGAGCGCCGCTGCCTCGATATTCGACAGTTCCTGGTAATACTGCAGCACGATGGCTTCGCGTTGGCGTTGTGGCAATGCCGCCAGCGCGGCGTCCATCCGCGCACGGGTGTCATGCGCTTCGAGTTGCTGCTCGGGCGCCAGCGCGGGGTCGGCCAGGTCGTGCAGGGCCGTGTCGTCCAGTGGCCGTTCCTGACGGCGGCGCAGCCGGTCATAACACAGGTTAAGCGCCACGCGGTGCAGCCAGGTGTCGAAGCGTGCCTGGCCAGGGCGCCAGCGCGCGGCCTGCTTCCAGATTCGCACGAAGCTCTCCTGCGCCACGTCCCGAGCTTCGTCGGCGTCGCCCAGCAAGCGGCTGGCGAGCGCCAGCAGCCGGGGCAGCTTGCGCGACACCATCTCGTTGACGGCGGCCGGTTCATTCTTGCCGATGCGGGCCAGCAGCTCGATGTCCGGATCAGGTTCTTTCAATAGGGCGTGTCTCGGTCCGGTGGCGGGGCATCAGGGAGGGTGACGGGGCGGGTGACCGCCCCGCGCCAGGCATCAGCGTGCCCAGTGTCCCTCCACCCAACGCCAGCTTGGACCACGTTGCGCCCAGTGGCCAGGTATCCAGTGGCCGCCGCGCATGGCCGGCTGCCAGTGGCCCGGTACCCACTCGTAATGGTTGCCCGCCCAGCGCCAGTGCCCCTGGTCCCACACATAGCCTGGACGTTCGCGCGGCAGCGGCTCGGCGCGCATGGGCGGCGGTGCCTGGCGGATCAGGATTTCGGTTTCCGCGGACGCTGGCACGCTGATCAGGGATGCCAGGGCAACCGGGACAAGCAGGGCAAAGCGCAACAGGGGGCGAGAAAGTCTCATGACAGCTCCTTCAGGCGCGTTCGACGGTGAACGCTGCTGATGGGTTTAACGGTGGCCATGGGGGAATCCGTCGCAGTGAGTGTGTTTTTTTTGGGGGCGTTTGTTGGTGTTCCCAAGGTCGAGCGCCGCGCGGGCGGCGCTCGATCGAAAGACGCCAGCAAATGTCACGAAACCCTTACCAAAAACCCTCAAAACCGTCATGGTGCTGTCATCTGCGGTTCCTATAGTGCCCGCACATTCCGCAGCACCTGCCCCAGGCCGGTGTGCCGAGGACCGGACCGCAGTACCTGGCATCGACGCCAGTGAGGAGCCAGACCATGCAAGCAGCCCTGACCACGGCCCAGCCGTTTACCCTCCGCCGCCACCCGTTGCCGGCCCGCGCCGTGAAGGTGGCCGCGGTGGTGGCCGTGCATGTGCTGGTGATCAGCTGGTTTGCCCACCAGGCCCCCACGCCATTGGCCGTGAGCCAACC